>CAYGJY010000001.1:0-62332 GCA_964350645.1 uncultured Candidatus Saccharibacteria bacterium
GGATCATCACCAAAGTCAGCAGCTCCAAAACCTCCGGGCTGCATGCTGGCGCATTCTTCACTGGTGAAGATATCTGGACAGACCGGCTGAGTGCGCGCAAAGCCCAGTCCACCAACCACTAAATTAACCACTCCCCAGATAATGGTCATAAGGACCATCCCGATGATGCTATAGAGAGCGTAGCGTTTGGCGTCTTCCTTGCCGGAGTAACTATCGTTTTCAAGGATGAAATAACGAATTATGTTGTAAATAAAGATAAGGAGTGAAACACCGAACATCAAAGCGACAACATAGATTGTAATAAAATTTACAAGGTACACCCCAAACGTCTGGACGTCTTCTGGCGGGCCAAGGGCAGAAACAATCTTTGGTAGTGAAATGAGAGCGAGAAGGACAGTAAGAGATATTTTTTTCATGTAGTAATCATACCGTATTTGTAGAGATGAATTTGCGGGTAGCTAACATTGACTTTTTATAAAATATATGTATAATGTTATGCACAAGCCCCGAAAGTGAGCAGTCGGGGCATAGGGGAAGATCGATGAAACGATTTTTCGAAGACAAGTGGCGTCTTGCAATGAGGCGCTTTGAAGATGACCGATTTGAGTTCTGCTGTGAACTTGGATTGCTCGCAGGCTTTGCCGGAGCTTGTTTGAGTGCGGTAGTCAACGGTTCATATCTCTCAGTCGTGGGGGGTTAATGATAAAAATAATATTGAGGCGGTTTGTAAGGCAAGGCCGGAACATTGAGAAATCCATCTCATGTCCGGCCGTTTTTGATGCTAAACATTGAAGTATGAGCCGTAGTTTGGTAGTATTGCGGGACTTTAAGAGTGAAGTATCTGCGAGTATAGCTCAGTTGGTTAGAGCGCGTCACTGATAATGACGAGGTCCTAGGTTCAAATCCTAGTACTCGCACACTGGGTTTTGTTTTCTAAAGATAGAGCGGTAAAACAAAGTTTAGACTTTGTTTTACCTGATAATGACGAGGCTGAAACAATTTGGGAAACTGTTTCAGAACCTTCTTCAGATTTTTTGGGAACACATAGACCAAAAAATCGAAAAGGTGTACTGCTCCTGTAAGGAGATAAGTTGACCTAGAATTTAATGACCAGAGGGAATATAAATTCGGAAATGCCCTTGTGGCACAAATCTTAGTACTCGCACAACGTACAGTTATGGTGATAGTGGCACGAGTTTGTGCTCACTAGTATACTGAGGGTGATGGCAGAAAATTCAACTAAACGCGCCTCGTGGCTCGAACTATTTTATGACTTAGCGTTTGTGGCGCTCGTTGCCCAACTTACGTATTTGGTCGCTGATCATCATTCCTCAGTGACTGATTGGTTGAATACATTTATCATCGGCTACGCTATTTTTATTGCGTGGTGGGCCACGACTGTTGGCCGTAATCTACAGGAATCAGAAACAGTCAGCGACAAACTCTTGGTACAAGTTCAGATGGTCGGGGCTTTCTTAATGAGTATCACGATGCCGGCCGTTTTTGCAGGAGAGTATTTTGGTTTCTTTGCGACGCTGGCGATTATGCGCCTGCTGCAGATTTCAATGATTTTGCGGCTGTACCGACTTAATCCTGAGCAACGACCACAAACATTGAATATCGTTCATGGGGTTGTGATCGCTGCTCTGCTGTGGCTGATATCAGGTTTTGCACCGGATCCGTATCATTTCGTGATTGCTTTTATGGCGCTCGTGATTGATATTTTTGTTCCTCTGACAAAAGGCAAAGGAAATAGTGTCCGTATGCTGAATATTTCTCATATGCAAGAGCGTCTGGGCTTATTTCTGATGTTGGTTCTAGGGGAAAGTATGTTGGTAGTGGCACTGGCTAACACTGCCGCCAGTAATGATTTAAAACAGCCAACGATAGTGTTCTCTGGACTCTTCCTCGTGATCGCAATTTGGTGGGTATACTTTCGACATCTGGAACGCTGTGGTGAGGGCGTGCGACCAAAGAATTTATTTCTATATCTCCAGGCACACGCCTGGCTATTTGGTAGCATTATTTTACTGGCGGCTGCCTTTAAAAATATGCTAAAGCATGGATCGCCAATCGATTCAGACTTAGTACTGTATGGACTTGGTTTGTCAGGTATTGCAGTGACTATTTTTATGATTCGCTATACGCTCCATGGTGTCGTTAGAGTGTTCCTTGTAACTGCGATTGGTGTGGTCCTCTGCAATTTGTTTTTTATTGGTTTTATCGGTTATTCGCTTGGATCTGCTTTATTAGCTCTACTTTTGAGTATTGCGGGAGTAATCGTAGCCACATTAATTGATCAGCGACATGTGTATTTTTATTCAAAAAAACAAAGCGAAAATATTTGACGCTCCGTAGGCGAGAGCTGTTTGATTAATAGCATTACCAAGAATAAGCGGTATTAAGATCGTTCGAAAACGGATCCCAATAAGAGCGAGCGGAATAATGATTGCTTCGTTTGGGAAGGGGATTAAAGCTGCATACAAAAATACAAAAGGTAGGAGAAGGTTGTGGTGGCCTTCATTGAGAGCCATAATCCTTGTATATGTTTTTGGGTAATGCTCTTCTGCAAACTCGCGACTCCAGTGACCTACAAAGTAGCCGAGGTAGTCAGCGATGACAGTACCGATTACTAGAAAGACAATAATTAACGGGAGCCAGAGACCAGCGGCAGTGAAGACTGGAACAAAGGTAGCCGCAGGTACTGGAATAAGGACGTTGACACCGGCAATAACCGCCAACGCCAAGATCCCAAAATAACCAAATTGTCCAACAAGGTTTTGGGCCATGTCGTTATTAGATACGTACTCAGCTAAGAACAACGCGGCTACCCAAATAGTTATAATCAATATACCCAGCGTGAATAGTTTTATGAGTTTAGTTACTTTCAGGTTATGGGGAAGAAACATATTGTGGTCTAGTTTAGAGACTGTGTTCGAGAGAAGCGGTGTATTCTCCGAGTGTAGCAATCTGATCACTAACATGGAGTGTCAGCTGAACAACAAAAAATGCAAAGCCGATTACCGTGGCCCAGGCAATGAATGGGAAGAACTTGTGCCGTTCAAGGGTATTATTCATCGATTTTAGTATAGCAGCCTTGGCTGGCTTTTTATCGAGTTTTCCGTATCATGATGAGGTGAATTTTGAAGATTATTTCAAAGATAAAAAAGTGACTATTATGGGTCTCGGGCTTTTAGGTCGTGGGGTGGGCGATGCCGCCTTTATTGCTGAAGCTGGAGCGAAAGAAGTGACTGTGACAGACCTTAAGAGTGCAGCAGAGCTGGCTGAGTCGGTAGCACTGTTAGCGAAGTATGAGAATGTTACCCTGATTTTAGGCGAGCATCGCGTTGAGGATTTTGAGAATCGTGATCTGGTGTTGGTGGCGGCAGGAGTACCGCTGGATTCAGCGTATGTCCGGCATGCCAGCGAAGCGGGCGTGCCATTGAAGCAGTCAGCGGCACTCTTTGCCGAGCTTACTAAGATCCCGATCGTCGGGGTAACTGGGACGCGAGGGAAGAGTACGGTGACTCAGATGATTCATCATATTCTTTCAGTCACTACGGGAGAACACATTTTACTAGGCGGTAATATCCGTGGGGTTTCAAATCTGCAGCTGCTTAATGATGTTCAAGAAGATTCGCTGTGTGTCATGGAGCTCGATTCGTGGCAGCTCCAGGGCTGGGGCTGGAGCGAGATGAGTCCGCAGATTGCAGTGTTCACGAACTTCATGGAGGATCATCAAAACTATTATCATTCGATGGAAGCGTATTTTGCTGACAAAGCCAATATTTTTCGCTACCAAGAAGAGAGTGGAGTCTTTATAACAACGCCTGAAGTATTTAAGCAGGCAAAAGAGCTGTCTCGAGTGGCTCTGGGCCAAGAAGTGGTTTTAGCGGACGCGTCGATTATTCCGGAAGACTGCCTGCTCGCAATGCCGGGAGAGCATAACCGTCTTAACGCTGCCTTGGCCTATGAAGCTCTTAAGGCGATGAGTTTGACTGAAGAAGAGATTTTTGATGGACTAGCGAGCTTTCCAGGGGTTGAAGGTCGATTGCAGCTAGTGAAGACGGTCGACAACGTGCGTATCTACAACGACAACAACGCCACCACACCACAAGCTACCAAAGTAGCGCTTGAAGCCCTCGACCTTGGTAACAAAAATATTATTCTGATTGCTGGTGGCGCAGATAAAGATATTCCACTTGAAGGACTGGTAGCAGCGATTGGTGCTCATTGCAAACAAGTAGTATTGATCCCAGGGAGCGGGACTGATCGTCTGGCGCGAGAATTGCCCGAGGCAATTCTCGCGCCAGACCTCAAGACCGCCCTCGAAGAAGCCCGTCTCGCTTCAGCTCCAGCCGACATCATTCTCTTTTCGCCAGCCTTTGCATCATTTGGGATGTACAATAATGAGTATGAACGCAACGATGAGTTTATGAGTTTGATTGAAAAGATATGAGTGAAAAATTTACAAGTGCTGAACGAAAGTTTTTAATGTCTTCTGATGAAATAAGAGAAGCAGCTAAAAAAGTAGATCCTGAAATCTTAGGAGAAGATTTAACCCCCGCGGAATTAGCTGCCCTTTGGGCACAACAAGGGATTGTCTTCCCTGAAACAGAAGACGATTTCGTATCTTTCTGTAACGCACCGGTTGAATTTTTGAAGAAAAAGAGGCAGGATTTTTTAGAAAGTGAATTTTCAAAAGATGACAGCGCTGGTGCCCTGATGCATTTATGGCCAGAGCTCCAAGAGATCTTTCGTAAAGTTGGAACTCAAGACAGCAGCGGGGAGCAACATCAAGATCTTCTTGCGTTGCATATTAACGAAGCTGAATATTTGTTAGATAAGGTAGATAAACGGTTTCTAGATTTTATTAAAAAATCTGGATTTACTCAGACTGAGGTTAGTTTTTTCTTTACTGATCTTTTTGGTAAAGAAAAGGAATCAAGTAAAAAAATGAGAATTAATAGCATTTTGAAAATAGTAGGTGATGTATATGCTGAAGATATCTAAAAAGATTCACTTCATCGGTATTGGCGGTATCGGCATCTCTGGCCTAGCGCGTTTGTATGTGCATGAAGGGTGGCAGGTGAGTGGGAGTGATGCGGAAGATAAGCCGCTTCTGGCTGACTTAGAGCGCGATGGGGTGTCTGTCTCGCGCGAGCAGTCAGCAGCAAACATCGCTGACAATATAGATTTATTTGTATACAGTGCAGCCGTGCCAGCAGATAATCCAGAACTCATGGCTGCTCGAGCGACTGGTAAACCAATCAAAAATTACTTCGAAGCGGTGGCTGAGATTGCCAACGAGTACTATTTGATCGCTGTGGCTGGCACCCACGGCAAGACGACGACCACCGCGATGCTGATCGACATTCTTGAAGAGGCGAGTTTTGATCCCACCGCGATTGTAGGGTCACTTCGTACCAAGACTGGCAGTAACTATCGAGCGGGGAAGGGAAAGTATTTTGTCGTAGAAGCCTGTGAATTTCGTCGGCATTTTTTGCACTTTAATCCTGATGTGTTGGTTATTACAAACTTAGAACACGAACATGTCGATTACTTCAAAGACTTAGACGATGTCCAGTCGGCATTTGCTGAATTGGCAGCGAAAGTACCAGCCGACGGCGCAATTATTGCTTCTGTGAAAGATCCTGCCGTTGCGCCAGTTTTAGTTGGGATTAGTGCGACAGTACGTGATTATCAAGCTAGTTTTGATGTTGAACTAGAGCTGCCACAACCGGGGCTACACAATCAGCTGAACGCCGCTGCCGCTCGTTCGGCTGCCGAGTTTTTAGGAATTAAAGAGACGTTTATTGTGAGTGCTCTTGAAAACTTTGCCGGTACAAAGCGTCGGTTTGAATACAAGGGTGATGTACACAATGCACCGGTTTATGACGACTACGCTCACCACCCAACAGAGTTGCGGGCAGCTATTGCTGGAACACGAGAAAAGTATCCAGGGCGAAAGTTGATAGTAGTGTTTCAACCACATACGTATTCGCGCACGAAGGAACTGCGTGGCGACTTCGTCACCGCGCTCGGCAAAGCCGACCACGTTGTTCTTGTTCCCATCTACGCCGCGCGTGAAGCAAATGGTGGGACAATCTCGAGTGAATTACTCGTGGCAGACTTACAAGCTAAAGGCACATCAGCCGACCACTTTTTCACCCTTGAAGCAGCCGCTGAGGCAGTGCAGCAAGTGGCAAATAATAAGTCTGTTGTGCTTGTGATGGGGGCAGGGGACATCACCAAGGTATCGCGACTACTGATTGAGTAAGTTTGAGACTTGTTATGCTATACTCTACATACAACTAAATACGTATCCAGAGTATGGACGAGGGACTTGACCCACTGACTCCATCCGCAACCACTTCGTAGCGAAGAACGGTGCGACCTTCAACTCACTTTGTGAGATAGATGCTGACACTCCTGGATGCACCCGTATGGGTGTTTTTAAGTTGTATATATTATTGAATTAACTAGAACATAATGATAAAAACAGCTGAATGTGTATCACCAGGCCACCCAGACAAAATGTGTGACCGGATCTCAGATGCAGTCCTTGACGCATATCTGACTGAAGATCCAAAAAGCCGCGTGGCGGTAGAGAGTGTCGGTTCACACGGGAAGATTTTAGTGACCGGTGAAGTGACATCGACTGCTGAGAATGTTGATGTGTTGGCAATTGTAAAGCGGATTGCTCCGGACGTCGAAGACGTAACAGTACACTTAGTGGTGCAGAGTCCGGAGATTGCGCAAGGAGTTGATATTGGCGGAGCGGGCGACCAGGGAATTATGACTGGCTACGCTACTCGTGAGACTGAGACATATATGCCAAAGGAGTATGAAATGGCAAGACAGCTTAATCAGAAGGTCTACGAAAAGTATCCGTATGATGGTAAGACTCAGGTCACGCTTGATGAAGATGGCACGGTACACTCAGTCGTATGCAGTTTTCAAAACGCACCAACCGCAGAGCTTCGGCCACTGGTTGAAAGTATTATCCCAAATGCAGGTGCGTACCATATCAACCCCGCGGGCGACTGGAATGTTGGAGGCTTTGAGGCCGATGCTGGCCTGACGGGCCGGAAGATTATTGTCGATAATTATGGGCCAGAGGTGGCTGTCGGAGGTGGCTGTTTTTCTGGGAAGGACCCAAGCAAGGTGGATCGTTCAGCAGCGTACATGGCCCGCCGGATTGCTGTAGACACACTTGAAGCCAACCCAGACGCACAGAAGGTGCTGGTGAAGCTGGCGTACGCAATTGGGCATCCTGAAGCCCTGATGGCCGTAGCAGTGATCGATGGTGTCCCGCAGGATGTCACTGGCTACGACCTCACCCCAAACGGGATTCGGACCTTCCTCGAACTTGATAAACCAATCTATGAAGAAACTGCGGCCTGGGGACATTTTGGCCGTGGTTTTAGTTGGAAGTAATTATTTTCAGAGACGATACATGAAAAGCCCGGCGCCAAAGGCGCCGGGCTTTTCATTTACCGAGCAGAGTGCTAGGTTTAAGGCATGGAAAAAGCTGGAAAACTAAGTGTTGTTGCCACCCCAATTGGAAACATGGGTGATATTACCTTTCGCGCGATTGAGACGATCAAACAAGCTGATTATATTTTTTGTGAAGATACGCGGATGACGGGGAAACTGCTCGAGCGGCTGGAGATTGGAAAGAAAGATCTGGTCCGCGCTGACGCTGAAAAGGAAGATTCTGCCGCTCAGTATGCATGTGATTTGCTCGAAGTCGGGAAGCAGCTGGTGTACGTGAGTGATGCTGGTACACCAGGAGTGAGCGATCCAGGGGCGCGTTTGGTCGCGCATGTCCGCAAGACACTGCCAGAGATAAAAATCGAAGCTTTGCCCGGCGCTTCTGCTGTTACAGCAGCGCTGTCAATTGCCGGGATCTCTAGTGATGCTTTTTCTTTCTTGGGCTTTGTGCCGCATAAAAAAGGTCGCCAAACATTTTTTGCGGAATTAGAAGCTTATGAGCACCCCGTAAGCTTTTTTGAATCACCACATCGAATCCTGAAGACGCTTGAATCACTCAACGAAACATATCCAGAAGCCAGGCTGTATATTGGACGTGAACTGACCAAAATGCACGAAGAAATGCTGATCGGGACGCCAGCTGAGATTCTTGGTATACTGACAACAAATCCACTCAAACAGAAAGGCGAGTTTGTGGTTATCTTTAATCAGAACTAGTATGACAAATCCAGAAGCACTGAATACATTGGGTCCTGTTGAAAAGCTAAAGAGTTTAGCGGAGTCACCTTCGTATACACATATTATTGGTGCTCTGCGGGAGAAAGTTCCATTAGTGAGTAAACATGTACTCGAAGGAATTGCAAAAAAATATAATGGTAAAGAGTATCACAACCGCCGTCATACAGAAGACACTGTTAAGGCACACTTAGGAACAATGGAGATTGGCAAAAAATTTAATTTGCTTGAAGACCCAGTTGATTTAGAGTTAATCTGTGCTGAACTAGCAGCCACATTTCATGATGCTGTACATTTTAGAGGAAAAGATGGATTTGGTATGACTGCAGAGCAATACTCGATACAGGAATACAATAAAGCAATTGATCTGCTGTTGGTATCCATCAGTTTACCGACTGGTTGTGATGAAAATGAATTTGCAGAGGTTAAAGCATTGATTGCTACTGAAGCTAAGCGAAGAGGAGAGGAACAAATTGCCATCACGCAGATAAACGTCGCAACAATGCGGGAGGTGCCAGATGAAGAGTTTGGAGATTTTGATAACTATTTGAAAGCAGAGTTCACTGCAGCAGAAGCTGATAAAATTAGGCAGCATATATTAAATGCTCCACCTAAGGGGGCGTATGTGCTAGATATCAGAACTGATAAACTGACCAGTAGTTCACCGTTTAGGCTCAAGAGTAAAGTACGTGCTGATGTGGGTTATGGCGGTCGTTCAAACCCAGAGAGTGTTGCTCGAGCAGGAGATGCTGAGTTTATTGAACTTGATCGCGAAAAAGATGAGAGTAATCCTGATATTACTAAGAGGCCAGTTGTAAACGTGCTTAAAAATCCATCTCAGTATTCATCTGAAAGAGTCGCCGCAGCAGTGAACAGTTACCTGGGGCACCTCAATCAACAGCCAGGCTTTTTCTATAACCGCTGGCGGATCGACGAAATGACCTGGCGGGATGATGAGCAGATCAATGCGAGAGCTCCCGGAGAAAAACAAGAAATAATTACTGCTTTGCGAGCAGATGCTCCAAATTGGAAAGAGGTCACTATGTCGACAATTAAAAGATTTGAAGATTTTGATCAAAGATTTAGAAACTTAACCACGGCTAGAGCTTTTGAGGGTGAAGCCGCAAACGACAACTATGAAGAAGTCAAAAAACTTCATCAAGAATTAACAGCAAAATTTGCAGCATAAATATGTCAAAAGAATCAGTAGTGTTAGTTTTAGGGGCGTTTGTATTTTTCACGCCGTCACTTGGTGTGCCAAATGCTTGGAAGGATTATATGATCCTTGGAGCTGGTTTGTTGTTAATGTTGATTGGCTACCTCTTGCGCCGTGCGGCTTATTTGCGCCGTATTGATCAAGGAAATGGGGAGCGAGCCACCGATACGTTCGTAGAAAACACGAAACCAATAGAATTTGATACACTAGAGTAGTAATTAATTACTCTATGGCTCGAATTGGACTTCTTATCGCAAGCGTAACTGGCTTAATCGCGGTGCTTGGTGTTGGCGGCCCAGAGTTGCTGTCACTTGAATATGAGAGCGAATCATATCGGGCGGAGTTAACTGATATAGCAGCTACACTTGCAAGTAGTACTGAGGCTGAGGTAGTGCCTGCAGTGCCAGACGACCGACCGGTCGTCCGACATGTCCCATTGCCAGCTCAAGTAAAGAATATCTACATGACGTCGTGTGTCGCTGGGACTCCTAGTTTCCGTCAGGATCTGATTAAACTGGTACAAGAAACAGAGATCAATAGTGTGATTATTGATGTGAAGGACTACTCAGGCACTATCTCGTTTCCACCTGAGAGTGATGCCTGGAAGCCAGCCTGGGAAAGTGCTCGCTGTGGGACACGCGACATGCGTGAACTGATAGAGACATTGCATCTCAATGATGTGTATGTGATCGCGCGGATTACGGTGTTCCAAGATCCGTTCTACACTCAAGTACGCCCTGACCTTGCAGTGAAGAAGCTTGATGGCATTACTAACTGGAAAGATGGTAAAGGGTTATCATTTATTGACGTCGCTGCTAAAGATTACTGGGATCATATTGTTGAATTATCAATTGATTCGTACAACCTTGGGTTTGATGAATTAAACTTTGACTACGTGCGCTATCCTTCCGACGGCAATATGCAGGATATTTCCTTCCCGCTTAGCCAGGCAGGTGAGTATGGTGCTGACAAACAGGCCAACCTAGAAGCTTTCTTTAAATATCTCAATGAGCGCCTTGATGATGAGTTGTTGTTTGCCGCTTATCGGCATGTAAATACAGGACGAGCCAGCAATACGCCGTACACGTCAGCTGACTTGTTTGGGATGACTACAAGCAACACCGACGATCTTTCGATTGGACAAGTGATCGAGCGAGCCGCGCCGTACTTTGATTTTATTGCGCCGATGGTGTATCCATCGCATTATCCAAACGGTGCGTTTGGTTTAGGGAATCCGAATGATTATCCGTATGAAATTGTGAATTACGCTATGGCAGATGGGGTAGAACGAATGATCTCACCAACGACTGTGGTTGAAGGTTTTGCCCATGAACCGATTTATTCTACTAACGCCAGTGGTACAAAGACGTTTACCGGTACGTACAGTAAGCCGGTCTATGAGGCGAGTAAGCTCCGCACGTGGATTCAGGATTTTGATTATGGCGGGGATTATGATGCAGCTGATGTGCGCGCCCAGATCCAAGCGAGCTATGATGCCGGTGTGATGGACTGGATGATTTGGGCCCCAAGTAATCGTTACACCAAAGCAGCCTTAAAATCACCAGGAGCTTTCGAGGTGGCAACGAGTACAGTGGGTAATCAGTTATAGCAATGATATGAAGATTTTAGTTACTGGAGGAGCGGGATTTATTGGCAGTGCGTTAGCACGGCGCTTGGCTGATGAAGGTCATGAGGTTGTGGTGTTTGATAATTTTAATGAGTATTACAACGTGAGTTTGAAGCGGGCGCGGCAAACAGCGCTGCTCCAAGGCATTGAAGTTGTTGAAGGTGATATCACCAGCGATTCTGATTTAGGCGCCCTGTTTGCCGCCCATCAGTTCGATGTGGTTGCACATTTGGCAGCTCAGGCTGGAGTTCGCTATTCGGTCGAGTGTCCAGAAGTGTATATCGATACTAACGTCAAAGGTACGCAGCTTTTATTTGCCACAATGCAAAAACATGATGTGAAACGGATGGTGTTTGCCTCGACGTCTTCGGTGTATGGTACTTCGACTGCGGCACCATTTACTGAAGATTCACCAGCAGATCGACCGGTATCGATATATGCTGCTACCAAGCGGGCCGGAGAATTGATTGCCCATTCATACCACTCACTCTATGGCATCGAGACGACGTGCCTGCGTTTCTTTACAGTCTATGGACCGTGGAGTCGGCCGGATATGGCGATGCTTAAGTTTGCTGAACTCATGCAGGCGGACGCAGCAATCGACGTATATAACGAAGGAAATTTACGTCGTGACTTTACCCATGTTGATGATATTGTCACAGGCTTTGTAAAAGCAATCGGCATACCACTTGGCTATGAGATTATTAATCTTGGAAAAGGTTCACCGACGGAACTTTTGACATATATCGAACTACTTGAAAAAGCACTTGGTGTGGCAGCTCAAAAGAACTTACTGCCAATGCAACCAGGTGACGTGTTTGAAACTTACGCTGATACACAGAAAGCTAAGGAGCTTTTAGAGTTTACGGCTCACGTTGATATCGAATCTGGGGTGCAAACATTTGTGGATTGGTTCAGAGCATATCGATCATAATCTGACTACTGGTTTGGTATACTGTACTGACCTATGGAATTTGATCCAAACAAAATTACTGTTTTCGCTAAGACTGATGCACGGGGTCAAAATGTACCCTTTGGCATTAAGGCGCTTGACCGTGGCCGACACATGTACGTGATTGGTAAGACGGGGATGGGGAAGTCAACGCTGCTTGAGAATATGGCAGCTCAAGATCTTAAAAATGGTGAAGGCATGGCTTTTATTGACCCGCATGGCGCGACGGCCGAGACACTACTCGATTATATTCCGGAAGATCGCAAAGACGACGTACTATACTTCGCACCGTTTGACGCTGAGCACCCGGTCGCATTTAATGTTATGGAAGATGTGGGTCCGGATAAGCGCCATTTGGTCGTCTCAGGTTTGATGTCGGTCTTTAAGAAAATTTGGGTTGATGCCTGGTCAGCACGTATGGAGTATATTCTCCAAAACACATTGCTGGCACTACTTGAATACCCGGACTCAACCTTGCTTGGAGTGAACCGAATGTTGTCCGAAAAGAACTATCGCAAAAAAGTGATCGATAATATTACTGATCCTGCTGTAAAATCATTTTGGGTTGATGAATTTTTAAATTACAACGAACGCTACATGCAGGAGGCTGGAGATGCGATTAAAAACAAGATTGGACAGTTTACTGCAAACCCACTAATTCGAAATATTATTGGACAACCAAAATCGAGTTTTGATATCCGTCAGATGATGGATGAGCGCAAGATTATTATCATGAACCTTTCAAAGGGTTTGGTGGGAGAAAGTAATGCCAACTTGCTTGGTTCAATGCTGACAACCCGTATTTATTTGGCGGCTATGAGTCGAGCTGATTTGTCGCAAGAAAAAATGCGTGTCGCACCAAACTTTTATTTTTACGTCGATGAATTCCAGAGCTTCGCGAACGCTACCTTTGCAGACATTCTCTCGGAGGCACGGAAGTATAAACTTAACCTTACTATTGCACATCAGTATATCGAGCAGATGGAAGAAGAGGTACGTAATGCTGTGTTTGGTAACGTCGGTACAATTGTGTCGTTTCGGGTAGGGCCTTTTGATGCTGAGGTGTTGGAGACAATCTTCGCACCAAAGTTTTTTGCTGTTGATATTTGTAACTTAGGATTTGCGCAGGTATACCTGACATTGATGATTGACGGCATTGGGTCTGCGCCATTTTCAGCAGTAACATTACCGCCACTCGAGCGAACCAGTATGTCTTGTAAAGATATGGTGATTCACCGCAGCCGTCAGCAATTTTCGAAGCCACGAGCTGAAGTTGAGGCGGCAATTGTGAGTTGGCTGGGACAAGATGTTGCTTTGCCGACGAAGTCTGAGGGCGCTAAAGCAAGTTCTCAAAAGGATACTCCAAAACGGTATAACGATGGGCGACCGACTAAGGCTCCCTCTGAGAGTAGAAAACGTGGTGACACTGGTGGCACAAGAGATAATAGCTCTAGGACACCTCAGTCAGAACGTCTGCAGCGAGATTCGTATGATCGGAGTGATAAAAAGCCTACTAAACAGTTGGATGATTTGCGCTCAGTGTTGGCTGGAATGGTCAATAAAGATAGCGCTGAAGCAAAATCAGCTACAGAAAAGCAATCTACGTCACAAAAATCTGAAGCGAAAACTGCAGCATCAACTCCAGGAACTCAGTCAGTCACTAAGGTGGATAAATCAACCGCTGACTCAGCTAGTGATTTGAAATCGACGCTGGCAAGTATGCTGGCGAATCAAACAGCAGCCTCTCCAGCAGACCAACGTCAAGAAAAAAAGTCTGAAAGTGTCCCACAGCAGGAAAAACAATCACAACTAAAGCAGCGTGATCTGGAAACACAAAGCTCAAAACCAGCACGGCTGACTCAGTCTGAGGGGAAGCCTCTTGCACCGCCGGCTGATCACGTTGTACCAGTACAAACAACAGCTGAACGATCTGATGAAAAACAAAAAGATCCATTTGACCCAAAAGTGCTTGAGCGTATGATGCGAGTAAAAACGGGAGACAAGTCGCCGTTGAAGTAGCTATGAAGTGGGGTTGGTTACTAGGATTGGTACTGATGGCACTGCCGAGCGTTAGTGAGGCAGCCCTCACCATCAATGAAGTAGCCTGGATGGGGACTGACCTTTCCGCCAACGATGAGTGGATTGAGTTATATAATGATGGGGCCAGCCTCACTGTCGACGGGTGGACCTTGAGCGATGGGATGAATTTAGAGATTGAACTAGTTGGTACGGTTGGGCCTGGGGAGTACGCTGTACTTGAACGAACCGATGACGATTCTGCTCCCGGCAGTGCTTTTTTGCTTTACACAGGTGCGCTACCTAATACAGGTGCAACGTTAGTACTGCGAAATGCATCCGGTGCGATTCAAGATCAGGTAGCTGGAGGTGAAGATTGGGGTAACATTGGGGGCGACAACGCTACTAAAGAAACAGCTCAATATACGAGTGGTGGTTGGGTGACGAGCAGTGCTACTCCCGGCCAACAAAATAGTTTTGTGACAGTACCTGATACTAACGATACGAGCGGTGAAAGCACCGAAACCGAATCTGCCATAGAAAAAAAGACAATCATAAGTGGTGAAACCAGCAAGAAAAATATTCAAATGAAGTTAGCAGAGAAGAATTTGTCGATTCTCGTCACTGCTCCGAAGATTGCCTACGTGAATCAACCGGTCACTTTTTCAGCTGAACCAACCGGGCTCGCGCGGGGGCTACTAGAGTCTTTGACATATGTGTGGAACTTTGGCGACATACAAACGACGACCGGTAAGGAAGTGCAGCACATGTATGGATACCCAGGCACGTATGTGGTCATGTTAACGGCCAGTTACGCGCGCCATAGTGCGTCACTACGACATGAGGTTACGGTGTTACCAGTGGCTTTTTCTATAACTCAAAACAGTGCCGGAGATTTGCAGATTAGTAATGATTCTAAGTATGAAATTGACCTTTCTGGTTATAGTGTAAAAGGCAGTAAGACTATAGTGTTTCCAGAAGACACAATTCTGCTGCCAAACAACACCATTACTATCCCACAAGTGAGACTTGGTGAGAGTGTGGTATATGGCTTGTTTGATTCAGCAGTCGAACTAGTTGCATCGACAGTTGGAGTAGACAGTACTGTGACCTTGCCTAAGGTGCAAGACGTGCTGCTGGTAAAGGCCACACCACGGCCTGCACCAAGCATTATTCCAGCATCAGATTTTACTTTTGCTAACGAATCAGTCAAAACAAACAGTGCATCTCAAACAAGTACTAGTAGTGATCGTACAGTCCCGAAAAATACTGCTACTGTTAATCAAGCTAATCTACCAATTGACGGCAGTACACTTCCGTATCTAGGTTTAGTTGCGTTGCTTACGGTTGGTATTTTGGGTCTCTATGCCGGGAAGATTACTGACTCTGGAGGACAGGAGTAAGAATTTCTTGGTGCATGCGATCGGCTACAATATCCCAGTCGTATTCTGCTAAGGCAAGAGTTTGGGCGGCAGTAACACGACGCGCTGTTTCTGTTTCGTCCGCAAACATATTTTTGATCTGAGTTGCCAAATCTTCTGGATCGTCTACTTTGGAGATATAGCCGGTTTTTAATCCTGCAGGGTGAATGTTGCGTTCACCATCAAATAAGAAATCAACGATGCCACCGACTGGTGTACCAACAACCGGAATCCCAAATGCGAAGGCCTCAATAAACGAGTTACCCATACCTTCATAGATAGACGGACGTACAAAAACATCAGCGACCGCCAAATATTTAGGGATGTCAGGATAAGCGACATCACCAACCCAGATGACTCGATCAGCTACACCTTTTTCTTTAGCCAGCGTTCGAAGGGTCATTTCGTGTGGACCGCTACCACAGAGAATGAGTTGATAGGTATCAGGCAGGTGAGCGAGTGAAGCTATCAACGCTTCATGTCCACGGCGTGCCACAAGGCGTGTGGTAGAAACCAAGTAGGTGTGTTCACGTATTAAGCCCAGAGTAGTCTTGATATGATTCGTCTCGGCTTCAGTTACGGGAGCAGTAAAAATAGTAACATCTACACCGTTTGGAATGCGGATCGCTGGAGTCGTGGTACCCATTGCTTTGGCAACATCAATTTGAAAATTGGAAATAGTTTTAATTATGTCAGCACACTGAAAAGATTTGCGGACGAGTGGAAATGCAAATTTTAGAGCTGCTTTTCGCTCCTCATATGATCGTCCGTCTTGCATCTCAAGAATATATTTCACCTTTGGGAAGGTACGTTTAAAAAAGAGTGAACCAATCGCTCCAGTGAAGGCGAGCATACACCAATGGCCGCTAAAACGTTCACGGTGCTGCAGCTGTATACCTTTGAAATACGCTAAAAAAGGAAAGAGGTATTTGTTGAGTTTCAGCGGCCACTGAGCAAACTCAGTGTTGTCTGCCCCGGGGGAGGAGAGACCAACGCGATAGATTTTAATATAGCCTTTGTCTTCAAAGGTTGGTAGTTCGCGGCGAATCCGGCAGGTAACAATATGAAATTCATAGCGGTCAGAGAGGCGCTTGGTGAGTTCAGTAATGGCAATTTCTGCGCCACCAATAAATGGATCAAATCCCATCGAAAACACGAGGATTTTTGGTCTTGGTTTTAAGTGGTTATTCGCGTTTGCCATCAACTAAATCTTTTACATAGTCACGCACCGACATACTTGGTTCCCAGCCGAACTCTTCTTTTATTCGGTCCGTTTCAACTGTTGCACTCATACGATTGCCCGGGCGTTCAGGTAGCATCTCAATGTTGTCAGTAAAGAGATTGGCTAAATCTAGAATCGAAATAGCTTCATCGCTCCCAATGCCATAACCGTCACCGTGACCTTTTTCACCGATCATAATCAGCGCCCGGACGGTGTCCTTCACATAAGTGAAGTTTCGCAGCTGAGTGCCAGGAGCAACGACCGTAATCGGCTCGTTTGCCCGCATCAAAGTTTTGAACCGTCCAATGACTGAGGCATAGGGGCCTTCGGCTAACTCACGAGCACCGTAGTTATTGTAAAAATAGGTAATGGCGTAGGGCAGGTCGAACCACGTGCCATAGTTTTGGACAAGTTCAGTATTGGTGGCTTTCATCCAAGCGTATGGACTTTGGTTGCGGCCAGTTCCTTGATCAGCAAACTTAGTGCTTGAACCAGCGTAGACAATCTTGCAGTGGTGAATGCGACAGAATTCTAGTACAGCAAAGGTGCCGGCGACATTGAGTTCCCAGACAGTTTGCACATCGGCAAAACTTTGCTCGATCCGCGAGTATTCTCCCATATGGTAGACGATGTCAGGCTTCTCAGTAATCAGGGTTGCAATATCTTTGGTGTGGCCGGTAATGTATGTGGCGTTTTTAATATGGCTTGATTCTTGGCCAATAAAATAATTATCAAGCGAGATGACGCGATTTTGTTCGTCTTTTACGAGCTCTTCGATGAGGTGAGAACCAATGAGGCCGGCCCCACCAGTTACAACAATTGTCTTTTTAGTCATATACGATGGATTGTAGCATGGTTAGTAACGGTCAATAATTGTCTTGATTTCCTGTAGTGCTGATTTGAGTCTGGTGGGTTCCTTAAAGAGCGGGAATAGTTTAGGCAGTAGCGCATGTAACTGGAGTTCTTCTGGGAAGTTGGTTCGTGGGTCTTCAGGTATGTGTGGTGGCTCAAACAAGACAATTTTGCCAGGTCCGCCGCTACGAGAGGTGTCACTGGCTTCGACGTTGCAGGTAAGGTCTCGATGAGTGAGTTCTTTTTCGATGAGAACGTTGCAGAGGGTCATTGTGGCTCGGGCTGCATGAGTCCGATCAGTCAAAAAGACAACAGTAGTGAAATTGTGGGCTAAGGCATATTCCAGAGCATCGCTCATTTCAGTGTGGGTATTGATCGACTGCTCATCTAAGCGAGCGTTTTTGATGACAGTTTCGGCGACTGTTCGTTCAGTGTCTGAAAAGGGAAGTGCCGTCAAGATATCGAGTGCGGTGTCGCGAGTAAAGGCAGCCTCACTCCGACCGTCATCAGTCGTAGTGGCACCAGTGCCAATACTTAAAGTAGCTGTTTGTCTAACTGCTTTCATGAGCCCAAGCGGTAGATGACCGTAGAGGTGTTTTTCAATATTGCCAACTACACAGTCAGTCCATTCACTGACATGAACATTGAGGCCACAAATGTGTATAAGGGTTTTGTCCATCGTGTAAAAAATAGTACCACATATAGAGCTGTAAAGTTGTAGATATGAAAACGCGGCCGAAGTAGAAGGACGCTGGTCGCGTTTTCTTCTTGTTTCGGCCGCCGTTACATGGCGCGTCTTAAGAACTCGTGGAGGTCGCCAAGATCAGCGACATCCTCCACGTAGTTGGCGATTCGTTTGATCTCGCCTTCAAGCGTATTGTTGGTATTTGTGGCCAGGTCACCAACGATCAGGCCGGTGGTCGAGTTGGTCGACAGCGTTAGCGGCCGGCCGTCTCCGTATTCCAGCCATTTTTTTACGAAGGTCAGGGCTCCACGGCCGACGTGGTATTCAGCCGCTGAAATGATCACATGCCTTTCACCAGTTTTTTCAATGATCTTGTCGACCAGCCACTCGGCCTGCAGTGCAGTGTTGGTTGTGTTGTCGACTCCCTGAAAATCGAAATTTGGAGTCCGACCTTGCCTTTCCAGGAATTCCTCAACTTGTTCATGTGTATAGTACGGGTCACCTCTGGTACCCGCGACCAGTACCTCGTTGGTGAAATTTTGCCAGGGAGCAGAAAGGCGCCAGTTTTGGAGACCTCGACCTTTGTCATCGGCTCCGCCCCCAGCGAGGATACAGAAGATGTTTGGGACGTCCGTTCGGTGCATGAGAGCACGGACGGCGGCATCTGCTGCGCTTGCAGCTGAAAGCTGTAGGAATGTTGGTTCATTCATGGCAGGTCCTCCTTTTGGTCTGCCTATTTCAGTTTGAAAGGGTGCGTCAGCGCCCTTCCGGTCCAAGAGGATTAAACCATAAAACAGGTTGTTTGTATAGGGAACGGGTAGGTCGCGAAGCGACCTACCCGTTCCTATTTTGTATCGTCTTTAGACGATGTGTATTCCGCCGTTGATGTTGATTGTCTCGCCGTTAATCATCTCATTTTCAATTAAAAACAGAGCGACGTTACCGATTTCAGTTGGAGCAATGGCTCGTCCAGCAGGGAGGTTTTTCCAGGCTTTCTGCAGCTCAGTCTCTGAAGCATGAAACCGCTCGCCAGGTGTGTCGGTTGCTCCTGGAGCAATGGCGTTTACGCGCGTGTTTGATTGAGATTCGATACATTCCTTGGCCAATACTTTGACGGCTTTTTCCAAACCAGCCTTGGCGGTGTCGTAGGCAATACTTCGGCTTCGAGTCAGGTGGCCACCCATAACGCTGCTAATAAAAATAATGTTACGTGGTGACCTTGTGTGTGGGTGCAACAGAAATAGACGGGCGAGATCAAGAGAAGCAGTTAGGTTGCCAGTGATCTGCTCTTCGAGTTCATCATAGGTCATCTCCAAAAGAGGTTTTTTAACGTGTGGAAAGTAGGGGCCACAAATTAGGGTATCTATCGGTTGGTCATGGAGTGAGGCAAAAAGTGCTTGTCGTTCAGCAGCATTAAAAAAATCACTAATGATAAGTTGGTCGGAGTTTTGGGCTGGTTCTTCAGTATCAGTAATGATGACGTTGAGGTCCGCTGCTGTTAGGACATGAGCGATACCAGAGCCAATACCGTGGGCTCCTCCGATGACTAATACGGTTGTTTGCGATGATGTCATTATTATTTTTCTAGCTCAAAAATCTTGGCATAGTCGGGACCGTAGACGTCTTCGAGAAAATGGATGTCTTTGCCGGTGCTATGGAGGTAGTGTACGTTCTTTTTTGCGATAGTATCGAGAATCTGTACACCTGATGCATCACCAACATGTTGCTTATATTGGTCAGAAAAAATAGCGAAGTCTTTGATAAGACACGAGTTCCCAGCACCGCGACCACCGTTGTGGACCGGCCGCGTATGTTCCCAGGGGAGGCGGTCGTCGTTGATAAACATTTCACGCAGATCTTCCCAGTCACCACCAACCGCTTCGGCTAAGTCGTACTGCATATTGATGTACATGTTGCGAAAATTCCAGTAGCAGTTGGTGATATATTTTGAAAGTTCAGCATTGATAGCAGTAGTGACTTTCACGTAGTCGGCCTTCGGAATTACCTCAAGAATTAGTCGCGCGTCAGCTTCGGTGGCTTGTTCACCGAGACCAATGATATTTCGTTTTGGCTTTTCAGCGTCTTCTTTAGCTGAACTCATAGTGAGGAACTCAGGGTAAAAAACGAACCGACGGTCAGGATAGTCTTTTTGAAAAATAGCTGTTGTACCCGGCGGCAAGGTTGAGCGAATAGCGATCAGTGTCCCGGGGGCAGTTGTTTCGATTGAAGAGCGCAGATGCTGATCTTCAAAACCTTCGGGGGTGGTACGGGCAGTCACCACAATAAACACGAGTTCGCACTCTTTGATTTTGTCTTTATTGCCAATGTATTCTGGTTCAAGGGAATAGCGAATGACGGGCGTGCCAAACTTCTCAATCGCGTCAGCGCTGTGCTTACCAACCCAGCCTTGTCCAATATAACCAATGTTTGTAGTCGTCATAGCTGTGATGTGCAAGATTATAGCAGAAATGCCACAATAGATTGAACTAATTCATGAAACCAAAAGTTATAGACAGTATGCAGATCACAAAAGGAGCCCCAGTTTTAGTGCTTGACGGTCATCTTAAACAAGCTCTTTGTATTGTGCGTTCGCTTGGGCAAAAGAAACTTTCAGTGATTGTGGGGGCAGAACGGCCGACCGCTATGGCGCGACATAGTCGCTATCAGACTGAATCGTTTGTGTATCCATCGCCACTTGTTGATCAGCAAGGTTTTGTCGATGTGGTACTGACTCGTCTGAAAGTTTTTGAGACACCACCAGTGGTGTATTGCTCTTCTGACGCCACTTTGCTGACACTGTATCAACACTGGGATGATTTTAAAGATTTAATTAACCTGCCATTGCCACGGCAGGAATCAATTGACATTGCGTTTGATAAAGCGGCCACGTATTCAGAAGCGAAAATTCTGGGTATCCCGGTCATTCCAACCTACCTACGAGAGCAAGCAGCGGAGTTTGAAAAGATCAAACAGGAACTTTCGTTTCCGATGGTTGTAAAGCCGCGACGGTCGGCTGCATGGGGAGGGGTAACAGGGTTTTCTGGGACAGCGTCCTTTGTGCAATCGCTTACGGAACTGAGGGAAACATTTTCTGATCTAAAACAAAAAACCGGCGAAGCGCCACTCGTGCAGCCGTTAGTTGAAGGAGAGGAGTATGGTGTGTATGTCGTTGCACATAAAGGGACTATCTTAGCAACATCAGTGCATCACCGAATCCGTTCCATGTCGCCAACAGGTGGTGCGTCAGTAGTCAAAGAAACGAGTGCGATTGAAGGAGTGGCTGTAGCGATGGTTGAAATGACAGAAACACTGGTGCAGGCACTGGCTTGGGAAGGTCCGCTCATGGTTGAGTTTAAAGTTGATAGTGATACTAAGGTACCGCGCTTAATGGAGCTTAACGGGCGCTGGGCGGGCTCATTGCCACTGGCAGTTATCGCTGGAGTAGATTTGCCATATATATATTATCGGTTAGTGACTCATGGAGATGTTCCAGAAGCCGTTGTGACGGCAGCATCAGAGGTGGTGAGCAAGCATTGGCTTGGCGATGTCCGTCATGTACTGCGGGTGTGGCTAGCACGTGACCCGATGCGTGCTCGTTTGTATCCGAGTCGAAAAAAAGCGCTGCGAGATTTTTTTGGGTATCCTCGCGGAGCTAAAAATGATATCTGGAGTTGGCGTGATCCAGTACCTGGAGTGATGGAGTTTGTTGATGTAGTCTATAAATTATGGAAGTAAACGGTGTCTTACATTGTCACTCGACATATTCATATGATGGTAAGTTATCGCTCCCCGAACTAAAGGACTTTTTCCTTGAGCGACAGGTGTCATTTGTATGCCTGAGTGAACATACAGATGAACTCGATGAGGAGCGAGCAGTAGCTTTTGTCGCTGAGTGTCGGGCTTTGTCGGATGATACATTCTTATTTGTGCCAGGCTTTGAGATTCCGTATCAAGATACCCATGTCTTGCTGTATGGTTGTGATGAGTTTCCGGGGCAGGTGGCCGCCGACGCAGCGGCGCTTCGCGCCGCTGCGTCGGCGGCCACGTTTGTCGTTTTGGCGCATCCGGTACGGAATAACTTTGTTATCGATGATGAGCTTAAGGCTTTATTGCAGGGAATAGAAATTTGGAACCAGCAGTATGATGGTAAACCGATGGCTCGGCCACGTTCAATGCAGTTGTTGCGAACCTTGCGCCAAAATACGCCGGATTTGTTAGCAACCGGAGGTCTTGATTTGCATCGGGGTGAGCATTTTGGGACGCCACTTACAACTATCGACGTTTCGTCACTGAATGAAGATTTAGTCATGCAGGCACTGCAATCAGGAGCGTATACCTTCGGGGCAGAGACGTTTCAAATTGAGGCGAAAGCTGATTGGCAGCCGAGCCTAATAGAGTCTTGTAAAAGTCAGCTAACGATCGCTTTGATCAGGAGTGGGAAGGGAATTAATCGGCTGCTGGCTGAGCATGGACTCGCATTTCCTCGAGCACTCAAACAATGTATTCGTCGTTTTGTGTAGCAGCTTCTTGCATGTTGGCACTACGCATACCGTAGTGTTTGTGTAGATGCTGATAGTGATCGAGGAGGTTGATCAGGATCTTAAAATTTTCTTCAGTGTAGTTGCCAAAGTTGTGTGGGTGCCACCAGAGATGGAACATTTCACCATGCTTAGCAGCGTGAGTCATTGATCGTTTGATGCGACGCAGACGTAGTGATTCTAAGAATGATAAATGTGCGTTGTAGGGTCGTAAAAAGCGACTAGAGGGTAAGTTGGTTAAACCGTCGTTTTTAGAAAGTGTGTAGGTATGGTGACCAGAGAGATTTACATAATGATCAAGTAAACGTAAGCCGCGAATAAGTAGATGATTTTGCTCGCGATCAGTACGGGCACGATATAGGAAGTGATCCTCAGTACCGCGATAAATACTAAGGCCATGGTTTTGTATTTCTCTGAGAGCTGCTTCGGTCCATTGGTTACGTGGAAAAACTATTGAAGTTAAGGGTGAGTCAAAATGGTCAGCGGCTAGCTGCATAGCGGTGCAGTCAGCAGCGAAGGCTTCGCCTTCGCTGCTCGTTTCTGCCTCAAGCGTATAAAAATGAGAAAAGGTGTGACTGGCAAGTTCTTGGCCTGGAGTATTACAAATCTGTTTCACTACTCCTGGCGCAAAGTAATGTTGGTCGGTTTCGGTGATTGAAGCTGTCTCTAGGTGTTGGTAGCTCGAAAGTTCTGGACGGGCATAGTGCGGCGCGGCCTTTGGCCGCGCCGCCAGCAACGCAGTCTTACTTTCATACATCAACATCCCAACCGTCGCCCAAGTTGCATGAATGTCTCGTTCAGCAAATAGTTCAAGAAGACGGGGAATTACCTCATGCACGGCCGCGATATTCTGGCCGTACGTATCAAGTGTCACTTTGTCAAACATACCCCACATAAGCTCAAAATCTAGCGATATGATCAACGTGCCAGGTGATTTTGTATCCATAATCACAGTATACCTGTCCACTGACTGATTTCACAAATAGCCACTGCGAGCTATACTATCTGGCGACGTGGATTATTCACCGACTGGCCCGTATACCCTTAAGCCCGCTTCAGAACGTTCGCGGGTTGTAGTTATTGGTGGTGGGACTGGTACCTTCACTGTCCTTCAGGGGCTAAAAAAGTTTTGGGGTGATGTCTACACTTCTAAAATTGTTTCAATGGCAGATTCAGGTGGCTCAACTGGGCGTCTACGCGACGAGATGGGGCAGTTACCAGTTGGTGATGTACGCATGGGATTGGCCGCGCTCGCTGCCGGGAATGACCAGGATAATCAACTGTTGCGGGAACTTTTCTTGTATCGTTTTGATAAAGGTGAAGGCTTAAATGGCCACAACTTCGGTAATTTATTTCTCGTCGCTCTGACCGAGATTTTGGGGAGTGAAGCTCAAGCCATTAAGGCCGCTTCGAGACTGCTACGCATTCGTGGTGAGGTACTACCAGTGACCGAAGAAAATGTCCATTTGATTGCAACGTATGACGATGGGGTTGAGGTGATGGGCGAACATGAGATTGATGATCCTTCCCCAGAACGAGAAGACCATAGTATTGTTGCGCTGCGAACTGACAAACCAGCTCATATCACTGAAGATGTGGCGCGGGCAATCGCTGAGGCAGAACTGATCGTACTTGGTCCGGGTGATCTGTATGTGAGCCTCTTAGCGAACTGCATTATCAAAGGCCTACCCGAAGCGATTCGGGCGAGTGAGGGCAAGTTTGTGTACGTGAGTAATTTGTTTTCGCGACCAGGACAAACTCGAGGGATGTTGGTCAGTGACTACTTAGCAGAGATCGAAGCCTATGTTGGTCAACAGCCAGACCATGTATTAATTAATACCTCGCCCTTACCAGCTGATGTACTTGAACTCTATAAAAAAGAAGGCGACGTGCCAGTTGAAGACGACTTGGGTGATCGTGTTGGTGTTGTCCGGGCGGAATTTTTAGCCAACGAAATTATTGAAAAGCAGCAAGGCGATGTCTTGAAACGCGCCTTGATTCGTCATGATGGCGACAAGTTGGCCAGAGCAATAATTGATTTGTTATGAAATATATTTTAGATTTTGATGACGTGATTTTTAATACGCAGGCACTAAAAGAAAAGGCTGAAGAATTAGATATTTCTGTGACTGAGCGTACGCCAAAGCTTGTAACTCAAATATTGAAAGCGGATCCAAAGTTTGATTTTAAGCAATTAGTTTTTCCTGAAGCCGGAGCGTTTATCGAAGAGTACGCAAAAGATTGTATTATTCTCTCGTCAGCAACCAGCCCCGGTGAAAGTGAAGCCGAGCTTGGGTACCAAACAGCTAAGCTACGGGCAGCCGGGATGTGGGAGCTTTTGCCAGCAGAATCAATTCGAGTTGTGTCGCATAGCAAGAAAGCTGAGCTAGCAAAGATTAAGCGTGAGCTAGACGAGGCTGGTGAAACCGGCGTATTTGTTGATGATAAAGAAGAGTATTTGCGGGAAGCAGCCGAGGTTGGCATTGCACCAGTGTGGATGGATGGGAAAGGGGCTGGAGTCGGGCGTGGTCATGAGGGTGTACCTACGATGCTGAAGTTTCCGCGAGTAGGTAACTTTAAAGATTTTCGCGACTGGTTAAAAGCTAAAGAATTAAAGACTGAATAAGTATGCGGATTCTTGTTGCGACCGGACTCTACCCACCGGATATTGGGGGACCAGCTACGTACGCTAAGATGCTCGAAACTGAGCTACCGAAGGCGGATATGACACCGACAGTATTGCCATTTGGCACGGTGCGACATCTGCCCAAAGGGTTGCGACATCTGGCGTATCTGCAGAGATTATTTCGCGAAGCACGCCAAGCTGATGTGATCTACGCACTTGATCCGATTAGTGTTGGTGTGCCAACGTGGTTGGTGGCCTGTATTCTCCGGAAGCCCTTTATGGTGCGTCTCGGAGGAGACTATGCATGGGAGCAGGGTCGTATGCGCTTTGGACTGACGAGTACACTAGATGAATATACGGCCGGCGCGGAGCGCCGGCCACTCCCGGTCAAATTTTTTCGCACACTTCAAACATTTGTCGTTACTCGTGCACGCCATGTGGTGCTACCAAGTGAATATCTGAAGAGCATAGTGATGACCTGGGGGGTGTCTGAAGAGCGTATTACTGTGGTGTATAGTGCTCTCTTTCCACTCCCGGTCCAGGCACCCCGCGAAACTATTCGCCAGCAGCTATCGTATGAAGGGGTGGTTCTTCTCACCGCTGCTCGACTCACCCCCTGGAAAGGGATTGATTGCGTTATCCGTTTAGTGGCCGCTCTAAAAAAAAGTGGTCTTGAGGCGACGTTGATCATTGCTGGAAACGGCGAGGCTAAGGAGGCACTTGAAGCTGAGGCAGTTGAGCACGATGTGAGGGATCAAGTTCGGTTTGTTGGTAAGCTTTCCAAAGAAGCCTTGGGTGCCGCTATTAAAGGTGCGGATGTCTTTGTATACAACACGAGCTATGAAGGGCTGCCACACCAGCTCCTTGAAGTGATGGATATTGGTACGCCGATTGTGACTACAGATATTCCAGGCAATCGTGAAGTTATCAGGGATGGCATTGAAGGCTTGTTAATTCCACATAATGATCTGCCGGCCATGGAAGCCGCCGTTCGTCGGGTGCTCGACAATGAACCACTGCGCAATCGGCTCATTGCGAGTGCTCGCGCTCGGACCAAAGATTTTGAACAATCAAAAGTAACCTCTGCTCTTGTCGCCTTATTACAACGCATCGCATAATTTATGAAGGTATTAAGTTTTAGTTTAGATCCCCAGGTCCTTGATCCGAGTACGACTACTGCTAAGCGAGTGTCTGGTTACGGACAGTATGTTGAGAAGTATACGATTATTGTGCCGTCAGCTGAGTCAAAGATCGTAGTACTGTCACCGACAGTAACAGTGTATGGCACAGGTGGTGCTGGGAAGCTTGGCCAATTGATTAAACTCTATAACCTCGCTAGTCAGTTATTTAAAAAAGAATCTTATGATGTCGTGAGCACACAAGACCCGTATTATGTTGGTCTGGCCGGCTACGTGCTATCTGTTCGACACCATATCGGTTTTGAGATCCAAGTACTTGGTTTATATAATTTAAATTTTATAAGAGTGCAACTCGCGCGGTTTTTACTACCGCGAGCTGGTTCAATGCGAATCTTGAGCGAGGGCTTGAAAACACGCCTCCTTTCAAAAGAGTTTGGTATGCAAACCGACGAGCGTATGCATGTGGTGCCAATTTATGCAGAGGTATCAACACTTGGATTTGACGAAGCGTCGCTTACTCCTGATGTTCGAACAGAATTCCAAAAAAACAATACTGCATACCAGGCCGCGTATGGGGAAAGATTTAATTTTGTGACTGTTGGTCGGTTGATTCCAGTAAAGAACCATTCGTTGCAGTTTCAGGCAATTGAAACACTGAAAGCTGATTTCCCTAATGTCTTATTGCACATTGTTGGTGACGGGGAAGATCGGACAAAGCTTGAAGCCGAAGTGACTCGCCGGGGTATCACAGAGCAGGTCGTATTTCACGGTGCTAAATACCATACTGAGTTGGGAACATATTTTACACAGTCTGATTGCTTCGTACTTTCTTCAGATACCGAGGGTTGGGCAATGGTAGCGATTGAAGCGGCTACTGCTGGTCTCCCGGTCATTATGACCGACGTGGGTTGTGCTGGCTCGGCCATCATTAATGAAGAGAGTGGTCTGGTTGTCCCGGTTGGCGATGAAGTGGCTTTGACTGCTGCAATGCGGCGAGTACTGACTGACAAAGCTCTTCGTGAGAAGTTACACCTAGGGTCTCTTGAGGCAATCCGCACTATTGCTACCTTTGAAGAGATTGCGTCTGGCTGTGTACGTTCGTGGCAGTTGGCTAGTGAGCGGCGCAACTAGTCCCCGATCAGCCGTATCTTTGAGCACTGGAGCATCTCCGTCGCGGTATAATGCAGCTGTGAGTTCTGATACCCTACAAAAAAAGATTGATGCTACGCCAGTCACTGACGCTCAGCTGTATAAGCAAAAATCATTTGACCCATCAAAGCGGGCCGAGGCTTTACTTGATTCTGTGCTCGGAGGTGATTTGTCTGACGCTGTCATTGAAAAGAAATTAAAATCTATTGCTATTGAAGATGCGAAGCGAGGTAGTAAGGTAGTGCATCATGATTCCGGCCGAACCAAGTCGCGGGTGTTGTTTGTGACTGAGCAGAAGGAGTATCTAGAGGCAGACAGTACAGCTCAAAATAAGTTGCGTCTTCAGGCGCTGTTATTTGACGAGGTACACGTGCTGGTACTGACCGATTCAGTCAAACATCAAACAACTATTCGCATCGCTGATAATGCTTGGGTGTACAAAACTGGTCACCCGCACTGGTGGGGAAAGTCTAATCAGGCAGTGCAATTTGTGGCTGACGAGCTCATGTTTGCTAACTCATTTCGGCCAGACATTGTTGTTGCTCTCGATCCACTTTGGTCAGGCCTAGTGGCCTTGGCAATTGCACGTGAGTTTGATCGGCGACTGCAAGTGCACGTAACGGAAGATTATTTTTCCGCTAGCTATCAAACGAAAACCGAGTATTACCGTTGGCATAGACGACTGTTGAAATATATTCTTAAGCGAGCGGATAGCATCTGTGTGAGCACGGAAAAATTAAAAACTTCTCTCAGCGATAAAGTAAAAAAACTACCACCGCGTAAAGTGTTGCCACACTTCCATAATTTCACTGGTCTCATGAAAGCGCAGCCAGTAAGTAATTTTCATGATATTTATAAACAGTTTGTATTTATTATGGTGGCGTTTTTGCCCCTGAAAGCAGATAGTCCATTACAAGATGTCTTCACTGCTTTTCATGAAATTCTACGCAATCCTCGGATCGGTTTGATTGTGGTAGGGGAAGGTCCAGCCCGCGCTCTGTATGAAGAAAAGGCAGAACTACTTGGCATTAAAAAGAATGTGGTGTTTTTATCACATTGTGCTGACTTGGCGTCATGCTTGAAGACGGCCGATATTTTAGTTCAAACTGATGTTAGTAAAGAGAGCGAAGACATCGTGCTCCAGGCAGCAGCGGCTGGTTTGCCACTGCTGATGTATGAAACCGAACTACGTTTAGATTTGTTCAAGGATGGTGAATCAGCAACGTTGTGTACACCGGGTGATACATTTAGTTTAACCAAAGAAATGAGTAATTTTCTTAATAATCCAGCCCTGCGTGTCCAATACGCTGAAGCGGCCCAGTATATGGTATCGACACGTCTCCATGAAGATGAAACATCCTATTACCAAGCCTACCGTGACATTATTGAATTAGGAATTATTACTGAGTAATATTGTGTCTGCTTCTACTAACAGTCAGCAAAAAGTGTGTGTTGTTATGCGTCAAGCAACGTTAGGAACACATATGGATTATGTGTATGAAATGGCTAGGAGTCTTCGTGAAGAAGCTGGTGTGCCATTAACACTGCTCCTGGAAAAACCAACTGCCGAACATGTCTGGCCAGCGTGGGTACAGACGCAGCGCTATAACGTTCCGTTATTACGAGTCCTAGAAAATGTGTATCGATTATTTCACCTTCGACGCAGCGGACACACTGTCTTCTATGTACATTACTCTTTTGTGAGTGTGATATCGGCCGGGTTAGTAACAAAGTTGTGTGGTGGCACGGTCTACTATTGGAATTGTGGTATGCCTTGGTTATTTAAGCGCGGTCTTTTTGCTCGCTGGTTTGAGTGGTTAGCTTTCCAGTCCTTCGATTATTTAGTGACAGGAGCTGATGCGTTGGTCCCAGATTATATGCGTACTTATGGCCTTACTCGTGAACAGATCAAGGTTATTCCTAACTGGATCGATCTTCAGTCAGTTACTCGCGATCCAGCAATCCGGAAAAGGGTACGTACGCAACTGAAGATTTCTGAGACTGCACCAGTGCTACTTTTTGTTCACAAACTCGTAGAGCGTAAAGGGGCACGCTATTTACCCACGATTTTAAAAAACGCGCCAGTTGGTACGCAGTTAGTCATTGCTGGTGACGGGGAAGAGCGTACGGCATTAGAAGCTGAATTTAACACGCTCGGTTTGTTAGACCGCGTTCATTTTTTAGGGTATGTCGATCGCGGTGAGGTCAACGATGTACTGCAGGCTGCTGATGTCTTTGTCATGCCATCTGAAGAAGAAGGCTGCCCACACGCTTTGATTGAAGCGATGGCTTACCAGCTGCCGTTTGTGAGTTTTGCGGTTGGCGGGGTGCGTGATATGGTGGGACCTGATTTAGCAGCGTATGTCTATGAGGTCGGTGATACTGTAGCGATGAATCAAGGGATCCAAAAATTGTTGACCGATACGAATGCTTATCATGAAGTCAAAACAGCGAGCAAAGTTGCTGTAGCAAGCTTTGATAAGCCCAACGTGTTACACCGCTTTAAAGCCCTTCTGACTGGCTGAATATATTTATTTATGAAACCGACTGTTTGTTACATTAGTAGTGCTAGTCATAGCGGCTCGACTGTCCTTGATTTACTGCTAACCGATCGCCTCCAAGCCATTGGCTTAGGTGAAGTGGCTTCAGTTTTGAATAATAAACAGACTAATCAAGAAGCGACACACGAACAGTGTGCGTGTGGATTTTTGATGACCCGGTGTTCTTTCTGGAGTCAGCTGCCTGCCGATCAGAGCGAGCCGTCGATTTCGGCAAAGCAACTCATTGAAAAATATCGTCAAGTGTTTACCTTGGTCGCTTCAGTGAATCAATCAGTTTTGATTGATTCTTCGAAGAGTCTGAGCGCTCTAACTGCCCTGAAAGAATTACAAGCAACGGGTGAGTGTACACTGAAAGTGATCTACCTTAAGCGCGACATCAGAGGCTGGGTAACCTCGATGAAACACGTGGCGCGTCGTGATGGCGATCGGTTGTTTTTGATCACCTTGCGGCGGATTTTAAATTGGGTAAGCATCAATCAAGAAATGACTAGGTATCTATCTGGCAACCGCCTTGACTATCTACCGGTACAGTATGAGAATTTGGTGGCTGACACGGATGCTGTGGTAAAGCGAATTAGACAGTTTGTTGCAGCTGCAGGGAATCAATCGTCATTTCATCAAGCCTTTGGTAACCGTGCTAAAAATAAGTTTAACCCCGCTGAACCCCTGGTGCTTGATCAACGCTGGAAGGATGATTGGACAACTAGAATACTGGTCGGTCTGCTTTCACCGGGTATTTTTGTATATAATTGGTTACTTAAGATGTAGTTGCATATGGAAATACAGAAATTAATTTATGTTAATCCTACGAGATTTCCTACAGAAAGAGCTCATGGGATTCAGGTTGGACATATGTGCTCAGCGTTTTCTGCTCAGAGCATTGATGTTTGTATGGTTTCACCAAAATCGAGGAGGGCTATAAAGATTGAACCGTTTGAGTATTATAATTTAGATAATAGATTTAAATTAAAAAACGTTGCTGGGAACTTTTTTCCACCAAGGTACAAATTGGGTCTAATAATAAACGTTTTAATTTTCGCTTTTTCTGCTTATATTTATATTCGCAAGTCCGATGTTGGTTCTATAATATATTCACGCGATGAATATGTTCTAGCAGTTATTTCTCTGCTTGCACCAAGACGTAAATTAGTTTGGGAATCACATGAAGCAAAATATAATTTTGCTGCTAGATTTCTATTTAAGAAGAACATAAAAGTGATTGTTATTTCAGAGGGGATTAAAAAGTTTTATATTGACTGTGGAATCTCTGTAGAGAAATTATGTGTGGCACACGATGCAATTGATGATTCATTTTTTGCGCAGACTGAATCTAGAGAAATTATGAGAAAGAAATTAGGAATTTCAGTTTCAAAGCCTGTCGTTATGTATATTGGTGGGCTCGATATATGGAAAGGGGTGGAGACATTATTTGAAGTGTCTAAGCTATCAAATGATTTTCAAGTTGTCGTTATAGGAGGTCGCTTAGAAGAAGTAGACAGATATTCGCGGCGATACCCAAAAATTATTTTTTTGGGTTTTAAACCATATAGCGAGTTGCCAAATAATCAACAAGTAGCTGATGTTTTGGTAATACCAAACACCGGAAAAAGTAGTCTTGCTGCTCTATATACATCCCCCTTGAAACTTTTTGCTCACATGACTTCAAATATTCCAATTGTTGCCTCTGATGTCCCTAGTCTTAAAAGTGTATTAAAAGACACAGGAATTTATTTTCAGGCTGATGAGCCTAATTCGTTGTTGGAATCTTTGAACTACGTAATTAATAATAGATTTGCTGCTTCGGAAAAAGCAAAGGCTGCATTCGATATGAGTTTGGCTTATACATGGAAATTTAGGGCAAAGAAAATATTAAATTTTATAGCATCTTAATTATGGAGTCAGTTTTAAAGTACGACATATGTATTGTTGGGGCAGGTATGATGGGGCTTGCAATGGCTAACGAAATGAAAGAATCTGGGAAAAAGATTTGTGTAATTGAATCAGGCTTTACTAGTTCAGTGAGTAAGCAAAAAAAAGTACTCAGCACTGACTTGGTTTTAAAAAACAATACCAGAGAGCGTGGTCTGGGCGGCTCGACTCAAACATGGTGGGGTTTAACTGGCTTACTAGATAGTTTAGATTTGATGAATTTAGAAAATCCTGTAGTTGATATGTGGCCTATTAAGTATTCAGTTTTACAGCAGTACTGCAAAATAGCGGCTGGTAAATATGATTTCCCCCCATTAGAGATCTTTCTTGACGAAGAATATAAAAGAACTTTAATTACAAGTGAGGATACATTGGTCGGTGAGGTTTTTGCAGCAAAAAAACCAGTAAGATTTGCTGAAAAATATTCGAATCTTTTTGAAAGAGATAATGTCGATTTAATAAATAATACGACTGTTGCAGAGGTTTCAGCTAAAGTATGTGGTCGGGTTGATGGAGTAAAGTGCTTAAGAAAGGATGGAGCTAACATAAAAGAAATTTATGTTGAAGCAAAAATTGTTGTTTTGACTGCGGGTGGTATTGAGAATTCAAGAATTCTCCTCAACTCAAAAAACTTTTTCACATTAAATCCACAGGCTCCCAGAAATGTAGTCGGCAGATTTATCATGAATCATCCAAAAGGTTTTTATGGGTTTATCAATAATGTTGATTATAAAAAACTCAAAGCTCATTTGGTTAAGGTTGAAAATGGGATTAAGTCATATATTGGCATTGCACTAAGTCAGGAAGAGCGAAAAAGACTTGGTTTGTCACATTCATATGTTCAACTTGTTCCTGAGTACCCGTGGTTGAGTAATAATACTTTTTTGTATTTAGTCAACCAAAAAAATAAATTCTTAAAGATTTCTGTTAAAGAAAAAGAGGGTTTTTCTGCGTATAATGAAAAAAAGAAAAATTGGGACCTTTTGGATCTTATCCAAGGATTGTATTATTTTGTACATTTAAGTTTACTCAAGATATGTAAATTAGAACCTTCATTCAAGAATGTTAGAATTAGAAATTATATAGATATTGCCTCTAGGTATGAAAATTGCATTAGTCTTTCTACCGAACTTGATGAGTATGGAATGCCGATTCCTGAATATAATATTAAAATTTCAGAACACGACAAAAAATCTTTGATAAAAATTCATACTGAACTAAAAAAAATTTGTGAAATAAAAAATTTAGGTAAGTACGTTGGTGATTTATCTTCTGAAAAGCTCTGGCCTATTGCAACAGATGCAGCCCACCATATGGGGGGCGCACGCATGGGAGTTAATTCTAAAACATCTGTTGTCGATGCTGATTTAAAGATGCATGGGATTGAGAATCTTTACGTGGCTGGTACGTCAGCAATGCCAACAGGTGGTAATATCAATCCATCGTTGGTAGGATTGGCATTATCAGTAAGATTAGCGGAACACTTAAATGAAAGCTTTATATAAATTTTTTAATAGAATTTCGGTCTTTATTTCAAGTAAATTCCATACTTATTTATTTAAAGATTGTGGCAAAAAATTAAGAGTTAATGGAAGAATTAAAGTGTCTGCCCCTGAAAAAATTTCGGTTGGATCTTTTACTAGTATTAGCGATGGAGTGTATTTAAGTGGCAAAGGTGGATTGGAGATAGGATCTTGGGTTAATATTTCAAATCACGCAAGCATTAATTCAGCAGGCCTAGTTCTTGAAGGGAAGCTCGGAAACAGACAGCACTTTTTTAAAAGAGTTATCTTAGAAGATGGGTGTTGGATTGGAGCTGGGGCGATAGTATTAGCAGGAGTAAAAATTGGAGCCAATGCAGTTGTTGGAGCCGGTTCAGTTGTTACGAAAGATGTGCCAGCTGATACAGTAGTTGTTGGTTCACCAGCGCGGGTTATCAAATCTATAGAATAATTATTACAATGAAAAAAAATCTACAGCATTGGCTTACAAAGAAACTCTCGCAGCCAGATATTGAGAGGTTATGTATTGAAGAGGCAACAACAGAGGATAAAAAGGTTTTGATTGTACATTCTGATGATATGGCTTATGACTATTGCTTTCCCAGGCATGATAAAGCTAATACCAAAAAACTTGAAGGTGTGAGCATTATTGCCAAAGCATATTATGAGCACATTCCAGTTCCTGACAACTCCTATGATGCAATTATTTGTACAGGTCTTTTAGAACATGTCCCCGACCCCCAAAAAGTATTGAAAGAGTTTAATAGAATATTGACGAAGGGTGGCAAAGTCGTTTTATCAGCAAGTTATGCGTTCTCAACGCATAATGCTCCAGACAATTATTTTCACTTCACAGTCTATGGCATGAGGTTGCTTTTAGAGAGTGCAGATTTTTCTATTGAAAGAGTTAAGCCTTCGTGTAGACCATTTCGGACTCTAGCAATCTTACTTCAGCGAATTTGTTACCAGACTGATATGATGATGCCAGTTAAAGTACTTTTCTTCTTAGTGGCTAAGATTATTCCACTGTTCGATAACTTTATTAGGAAAGATTACGGAAGTATTGACAAAGATATTCAAATGGAAAGTTCTCTTTATTCAAATGTCCAAGCAGTTGCTTTAAAAATTTAATCTGTTTAAAATTCTTCTGTTTTGAAGGCCCACAATAAGATGAGAAACCTAAAAAACATTGCTAACACTATGCCTATAGCCACACCTGTAAGGCCTGAATATATTATCCCGGCAGAGACTAAAATAATTCGTACTGTCAGAGTCAATATATTTATTGCATAGAGTTTTTTTTCATTTGAGTAGAAAACTAAAGCTTGATAGATCAAAAATATACTTGAAAAAGGCAGCATCCATATAATTATTTGGGTTAATAATACTGATTCAGGGTATTGTGGGAATAGTAATGGCAAAACAAAAGGTGCTGCTATTACGTATAGCAAAGAAATAAAACTAAATATACTAAATAAACTGACTGTCTTGCTGTACAAAATTTTTTTAATTTTAGTTTTGTCGATCTCCGTAATTTTTGGTAATGCAAGTATTCGAAGCATTTTTTGAATTCTGGTCATTTCTCTAACTGGTAGGGCGGCGAGTGCATATGTGGCTAGTGCGGTGGCACCTAAAATATTAAAAATTAGTAACTGGTGAACCATTTTTTCAAATTCAACAATTGAAATATTTGTACTCCTGTGTAACGCTTTTGTGGGACTTTGATTGACCAGCTGTGCTACGTGTTCATTCCGGGTCATTTTTATGGCGATGTATAGTAAAATTCCACTTACTACTATATTTGATAATAAATATATTGATACTAATTGAGTTATATTGCTGATGGTAAATATAGCAAGAATTATAAAAACTGTGGGTATTAAGCTATAGATCGAGTCAAATATTGCTTGCTTCTTAAATTCTTTACGTGCTGTAAAGATAGTACTGTAAAAGGAAAATCCCTTGAAAAAGGGAAATGTAACTGCTGCTATAAGTATAGAGATTCCTAAGGCCTCACCAGCTGAATAAAAATAATAAATTGAAATAAGTAAACCGACTCCAGCAATTGGAAGCGCATAAACTATAAATTTAGTTATATTATTTATTAATACATTACTTTCTTTATTTCTAACTCCTTGGATAATGCTGTACTGAACGCCTCGCAGGGAGAAAATACTGAATAGAGTAATTAGAGTTAGAATAAACTGATACTGTCCGAAAAGTTCCTTATCTAGATAATTTGCAAATGCATAAGCTGTGGCTAGACCACAAAGTATGCCGACTAGACTCGCAGCCGATAGATTACTTAGGCCATTAATTAAATATGAGTTTTTTCGGATAAAAGTATTTATTTTTTTATTCATCGTACTTGGGCATGATTGATTTCTGGTTTATCTTGGTATGTATTGTAACCTTAGTTTATCTGCTATAGTTTTTAAGTTTATAACACTTTTTTCAAATCACCAGAATGCGCAAGTCATCAAATTTACTTAATCTTAAACGCTTTAACCTAAAAGACCGTCAGCTGTTCGATCTTGAATTACTGATGGTGGGCGGATTTGCGCCACTTGAAGGTTTTATGAATGAAACTGAGTATCAATCGGTTGTTAGTGATATGCGCTTGGGAGATGGGTCATTGTTTCCCATTCCGATTGTGCTTGATATTCCAGACAGCGCCGACTTTGCCGAGGGTGAGTCGATTCTACTCTGTGACCCGTTTGGTAATCCTTTGGCAACGATGGAAGTGAACTCTCGCTATCAACCAAATAAACTTAGGGAAGCAGAAGCAGTATATGGCACGACGGATATGCTGCACCCTGGTGTGCGCTACCTACTGAACCAAATGCACGACACATACATTGGTGGCAAGATCACTAAACTTCAGCTTGAGTCGAGACATGACTTCAAAGATCTCCGTTACACACCAGCAGAACTCAAAGCTGTGTTTAAAGAGAAAGGTTGGGATACGGTAGTTGCATTCCAGACGCGCAATCCAATGCACCGAGTTCACTTTGAGCTCGTGAAGCGTGCCCATGAGAAAACTGGTGCTCCGGTATTGGTTCATCCGGTTGTTGGTATGACTCGGGAAGGGGATATTGATTATATTACTCGGGTACATACGTATCGAGTGGTGTGTGAAAAATATGGTAAGGATTTTACCTTCTTAGCACTTTTGCCGCTGGCGATGAGAATGGCTGGACCGCGCGAAGCACTGTGGCATATGATCGTGCGGAAGAATTATGGGGCGACGCACTTTATTGTGGGTCGAGATCATGCTGGTCCAGGTAAAGATAGCAATGGAAAGCCATTTTACGAACCGTATGAAGCACGTGATATTGCGGAGAAATATGCAACTGAAATTGGGATAGAGGTAGTGCCGAGTGATGAGCTCGCATACTCTGCTAAGCGTGAGGAGTATGTCAGCACTGACCAGTTAGAGACTGACGAAGAAGTGCTTGGAATTTCCGGTACAGAATTTCGTCAGAAACTTTTTGCTGGTGAGGCTATTCCAGAATGGTTCTCATTTCCTGAAAGTATTTCTGAGTTACAAGTTGGTGTAGCAAAACAAAAGCGCCGTGGAGTAACAATTTTTTTCACGGGCTTGTCTGGTGCAGGGAAATCGACTATCGCCAATATTGTTGCGGGCAAGCTGCTCGAAATGCAAGACCGAGAAATTACGCTACTCGACGGTGATGTTATTCGGAATCATTTAACCTCTGAGCTTGGTTTTTCCAAGGAACATCGCGACTTGAATGTACAGCGGGTAGGGTATGTTGCCAGTGAAATAACAAAACATGGAGGAATCGCTGTGTGTTCACTGATTGCTCCGTACCAGCAGGCCCGGGACAAAGCCCGCGAAATGGTGGAAGAGCGGGGGACATTTGTCGAAGTCTTCGTTTCGACACCACTTGCTGTATGTGAAGAGCGAGACGTGAAGGGTCTGTACAAAAAAGCTCGCAAGGGTCTCATTAAGCAATTCACGGGGATTGATGACCCGTATGAAGAACCGATTCGAGCAGAGTTAGTGATTGACGCAAGCTTGGATGATCCTGGAAAAAATGCTGATAAGGTTATTGAGTACTTGGTGCAAAAGACTATTGTTTCCAGTAGATAACATATGCGCTGGATTACAAACAAATGGCATGGAGTGAATAATACAGTAAGGGCTATGTATGTGCGTGCTGTATGTAAGCATGTAGGACACTCTTTATTTGTAAATGGGGGTATTTTTCTTCGGTCACCAGAAAATATTTCTATCGGAGATCATTGTTCACTCAACCATAATGTGACACTGTCGGCTCGGGGTAGCATTGACATAGGTGATTATGTCCACATTTCTTCAAATACAGTTATCAATTCAGCTGGCCTTGATTACAGCAAGTCCAGAGAATCACGTGGACATATCAAGAAAAAGACTATTTTAGAAAATGGTGCCTGGATTGGGTCTGGTTCAATTATTAATCCTGGGGTTACAGTTGGAGAGAATGCAGTTGTTGGGGCCGGTTCAGTTGTTACGAAAGATGTGCCAGCTAACACTGTGGTGGTTGGTGTCCCAGCACGAGTTATAAAAGAGATATCTTATAAAGAATAGGAATTTAGGAATATTTAAAGTGTTGACTTATAACTTCAGGATGGGATACTGCGAAATATTTTTGTATGAGTAAGAAAGCTATTGAGTACAGAAGTGACATAGATGGCTTACGAGCTCTTGCGATACTACCAGTAGTTTTATTTCATGCTGGAGTAACTGGCTTTGCCGGCGGTTACATCGGTGTCGATATCTTTTTTGTTATTTCCGGTTTTTTGATCACTTCGATTATCTTAAAAGAGATTGAAGCTGGGACTTTTTCTTTGCTCCATTTTTGGGAACGAAGAATTCGAAGAATTGTACCGGTACTTTTTTTTATACTTTGTAGCGTGACTATAGTTGCTTATTTTCTAGTTCTATATCCCGTTGACTTTATTTCTTATGGTCAGGCGTTGTTTGCACAGAGTATTTTTATAGCGAATATATTTTTTATGAGGCAATATGATTATTTTGCAGGACCTGCAGAAGCAATGCCTCTTTTACATACATGGTCATTGTCTGTCGAAGAGCAGTTTTATTTACTCTTGCCACTTTTGCTAGTGACTTTAATTTTTATTTCGAGAAGACTAATCGTTCCAGTCCTTGCAGGACTGCTATTAGTTTCATTCGCTTACTCGTTTTTTCTAGTTAACTTAAACCCGTTAGAGAGTTTCCAATTTTTTATTAGTGGCATTTGGGGAGGTGCTACCAACACTACTGCTGGGTTTTATTTTTTACCAGCGCGAGCTTGGGAGTTGTTAACAGGTTCGTTACTAGCCTGTGGGATAATTGTAATTAGGAATAATATTCTCTCTGAGTTTCTATCAGTTTTGGGTTTGCTATTGATTATTTTTTCGGTCATTTATACAGATGTTACTAAACCTTTCCCAGGTGTATGGGCACTACTTCCAGTTATAGGGACTGGACTAATCATTTCAGCAAATACTCATTCAGATACATTTACCAAAAGACTTTTATCGTTTCCTGCTTTTGTGTCAGTTGGTCTTATTTCCTATTCACTCTATCTTTGGCATTGGCCATTAATTGTTTTCGCAAAAATTATTTTTACACAGTTTACTCAGATTGTGTTACTGGGGACTCTCGCATTTACATTTGTACTATCAATTTTAACGTACAGGTATATCGAACAGCCTTTTCGTAGAAGTAACATATTAAAAAAGACGTGGCAGGTTTATCTTGCTGGGATCGGAGCGCTAGTAGTCATGTTTAGTATCGGTTTTTATATTCATGTGAGTGCCGGTTTGCCAGAGCGATCTCCAGACACGCTACAAGCTATAGCTGCTGCAGCAGTTGATGTGAACCCGCGTCAGTACGAGTGTTTCAAGAAGAATTATCGGGAAATACTCGATGAACCTAAGCCCTGCTTATTGGGGGCGCAAGTGTCACTTGAAGATGTTTCATTTGTTATGTGGGGAGACAGTCATTCAGACGCATTAATGCCGGCAGTAGATGAAATGTTGTTAGAGAGAGGAAAGACAGGGGCTTATTTTGGTACAGGTGGCTGCGTGCCTATTTTTTTGATTGAACCAATTTCTGAAGATCCAAAATGTGAACGTGTTAAGAGCGATGCAATTGATTATATTAATGAAAATAAAATTAAGACGGTCATGCTGGTTGGTGATTGGAAAAGTAATCAAGGTCTGTTGTCTATAAGTAATATGAAAACGCTAGAAAATATTGGTTATAGAGATATAACTTTCTTAGAGGCTGTACAATCGACATTAAATTTATTTGAACATAACCCTGATGTATATGTAATTGCGAGAGTGCCAGCATTTGATAATTTTAGTATTCGTAAAATCTTTCAAGAATACAAATCAGAAGATTTATCTGTTGAACTACCAAGCAAAAGTCTTCTTCAACATAGAACAGATACTCAGTATGAATTCACAGCTTTTCAAGTTCTAGAAAAAGGTGATTGGATAACTCTGATTGATCCTGCAGATGTGCTATGTAGGCAAGATAATGTTTGTTCAATGCAGTTAGAGGGTCAAATTATTTACAGTAACGGGACACATATTAATGCAAGCGGTGCTAGTGTATTAAAGAATTTGTTGTACGTTATTGAATAGTAAAAAAGGTTTTTTTTATTTATAAAAACCTCAACACTTCTAAGGTCAGAATAGAATATACTCAGAATTTGATATCGATCCTGAAGATCACTTACTTGGTATGATATTCTAAATTAAATAATTTTTATTTTACTTATGAAATTTCTTAATGTATATTTTCTAATTTTAATTGTTTTATTAATTCCATTCCCGACTGTTGCTGCTGAGGAAACAATAAAAATATTTAGTACTCAAGACGGCATGAATCAACTTTATGACGATGATGATGTTTCTGATTGGCTCTTGGCAAGGAATTATGAAGACAAGATTTTTAGGGATACATTCAACGATCTTGATCTTATAAAAGTTAGATCAGATAATCAAGTTAATAATAGTTATCGAATATATCGGGGCTCTCTTTTCTTCGATTTGTCTAAACTTCCCGAAGGATCTAGGATTACAGACGTAAATTTTTTTGCATTCAAAACTATAGGTAATAATCCACTTCCTGAAATTGAAATAGTTTTCACTTCGCATAATCGTCTTACAAAAGAAGTGTTACAAAAACAAGATTGGAATATTAATAATTACGGTGACGATGCTTTTTCAAGAGGATTTCTAGACGATGATAAATATACAGTATTTAATTTTAGTGATATAGGAGTTGATTATGTTGATAAAAATAGACAGTTAGTCATCGGTGTTCTATCAGGATTTGATTTTGATTCTGTTGACCCTGGGTCGTCTCAAACTGGGGCAACTTTTTATACAATGGAGGTTGACGAACCTGAAAAGCGCCCCTATCTTGAAATTAAGTACACTCTAGATGAGCAAGATGATAGACGTGTACCCCTCATCACCCAAAGCGCCTCACCATTTCCGCCGGAGTCAGCTAGTTGGGCGGATGAACTGTATGCTGACGGACGAGCAGCGTACGAAGGGAGCTGTGGAAGTACGATTCGTCAGTGTGGTTGTGCACTGGCTTCGTTTGCGATGCTAGGACAAGGCTATGGTTTAGAAACAGGAGTGGATGGTAGTGCTGCTACACCTCCGAATATAGATGCCTGGCTGTTAGGAAACGGTGGCTACGATGCCCGCGGGAATATTATCTGGAATCAAGCTGTTAAGTATTTTGGTGTTGAGGTAGGGGGAGCAATAAAGTCATTTCTCACGCTTGATAGTCATAACGAAACTAGTTTGTCTGTGATTGAGGATCGTCTTGATAATAATGAACCAGTAATCTTTAAGACAAAAGCTACTAACCGGGATGGCTCACAATTTACTCATTTTATTCTGGGCACTCAAACAGACGGTGATGACACGTTAGTAAACGACCCACTGTGGTATAACACGATCAACCTAAACGATGAACGTGACCGCGATGTGTGGGTGCAAGACTACAACGATCGTATTGATGCAGGACGGCTGTTTTCATTCAGTGACACCCCGCAACAGGTAGCTGGCAGTATCTCGCTTCTACTGTCATCGCCAGCAGAATTACTCATAAGAACTGATCAGGGTGATTTGCTTGGTACTGATCCTGTAGCCGAAGAAACATACAGTGATATCTCAGGGGGTGTGTACTTTGCTGAAGAGGCGTTTTATTCAGAAGAATTAGCCGATTCTGGAGAGGTTCCGCATGTCACTAAGACCATTGATATCCAAGAGCCTGAAGATGGTATATATACAATCGAAGTAATTGGCACTGATAACGGAGAATACAATCTGGCGATTCATACGAATGACGCTAGCGGGGTAGGTTCGCTGCAGAATATTGCCGGCCTGATAACAGAAGGTGAACGTGACGTGTTTGTGCTCTTGTATGGTGAGAGTTCAGCACGAAATGCTCTTCTCAAAAAGATCACTTTCCTAAAAAAGTTAGTTCGCTTTTTACCAAAGAAACTTCGTGCGTTGGTGAAAGAAGACGTGTTGGAGTTGCAGCGTGACGTAACATCTGCTGGTGTCATTAGTCTTGAAAATCCGTTAGCACAGCTACTCTTGACTGAAGAACGTCTGACAGTAAAGAGTGTTCTGAAATATATTAAATCAGTACTTGATCATGATCACGGGCATGGTAACGATGAAGATGGTTGTGATGAAGATAATCGCGGTAAGAAAAAGGATTGTCAGGACGAGTAATTTGTTCTGACGAAGGATCTATTGAAATAACTCATTAAACAAAGGTTTAAGAAGCAGAGAGCCAGTTTTGTTGATATGGTCGCTGTTTTCGTAGAGAATAACGCCGTCTTGCTCGAGCAAGCAGCTACCAAAGTCAGGACAAAGTAGTACGCCTGGGTCAATTACCCTGACATCCGGTACGTTGGCTAATTGAGAGAATATCTGGTTTGGAAAGGCGAGGTTGGTTGCATGCTCAGAGTAAGTGATTGCTGGTAAGGCGACCTCTTCATTTGCTAGCGCGGTTTGGTAGATTAATTCTCTTGCTCGGTAATCGAGGTGTTGTGGGACTTGTTTGATGATATGCACGTGTATACCAGCAGTAGTTAAGGTCTCAATCATTGTCGTGAGACTGGTGGCAAAGAGTTGTCGAGCGATTTCTTCATCTGCTTGCGCGTCTGGGGTAGTGGGGTCAATCAATTCAGCGTAACCGGTCCACCGGGCAATGAGAAACACGTCGGTGATATTGTTTTCAAGGATGTAGTTGTAGGCGTAGTTTTTTACTTGCTGACACTTTTCGGTTGGTGGATCAGTGAGAGTATTGGCTATTGGAAGACAAGCCGGGGTGATGAAGGTTGCACCGGTACGATTAGATTCAGTTGCGAGCCCGCTGAGCAGCGATAAAAGTGAAGCAGCGTGACTATCCCCCCAGACAACAAAAGTAACATCGTCTGTGTCTTTTTCACCGATTAAACAAGGGTTGTTGTTAGTTTCAAATGAATTTACAAAACACTCACTGCGCCGCTCGTTAAAGTCGACGTTGGCGGCCGCGATAGCGGCCGCCGTGCCAGTGAGACGCTCAGGGAAGCCTTTTTGGTCAATCAGTACCCAGCCTGATCCAATCATAACAAGGAGTGCGGCAATACCACCGAGTAACATTGAACGTCGCGTAACAAGCAATTGTTTCAGTCGAAATGGTGTTTCGACAAAACGGTAACTCAAGTATGCAGCGATAAAACTGAGCAGCAAGATTATTATTGTTTCCATCGGGGTCAGTACAAAGTTACCATCATAGTGACGTCCAAAGACGATGAGCGGCCAGTGCCAGAGATAGAGTGAGTATGAGATCAGTCCCACCCATACAAAAAGTGGGAAGGAGAGAAGATTGCCAACAAAGGTTTTGACATGTGTGTTTGCTAAGATAATCGCTGCGGTACCGAGAGTAGGTACGAGTGCGTACAGGCCAGGAAAGGCTGTCGTACGGTCAAAGGTGACAATTGAAAATATGATAAGGCCGAGACCAAGAAGAGCGAGTACCTCCGCCCAACGTTTGTTTGTAATAGCAAAAGTCGTAAGTGCTAGCAGCGCACCAATAATAAGCTCAAAGGCCCGTGATGGTAGAAAATAAAAAGCGGCCGTGACGTTGCGGGTCTCAGACCAGATATTTGGTCCAATAGGGAATGAAAAGTTATCGCCGGGAGCCAAAGATAGTAAGTAGTATGAATATGCCAGTGACAGAACTCCCAGAGTGATAAGCACGGGTAATAGAGCACGTTTGGCGTAGCGCCAGAGCAAAAAACACAGAATAGGGAATCCAATATAAAATTGCTCTTCAACTGATAGTGACCAGGTGTGTAACAGTGGCATGTATTCACTTGGACCAGCGAAGTAACCGTTGTTACGCATAAAAAATATATTGGCTAAAAATGCTGCTTGGGCCAAGGCTGATTGTCCTAAGTCGATGTAATCGATTGGGAATAGAATCACAAAATAGCCAGCCACTAAGGAACACATCACAACTACAAAGAGAGCGGGGATGATCCGTCGCATACGTCGCTCCCAGAATGTTAGAAACGAAAATGTCCCGCGCTGCAAGTCGCGGTAAATAATCGAAGTAATCAAAAAACCGGAAATAACAAAAAATATATCGACACCGATGTAACCGCCGGCAAAGCCAGCAATGTTCGCATGAAATAAAATTACTGGTATGACCGCGAGGGCTCGCAAGCCATCAATTTCTGGCCGATACCAGGACGCTTTTTTGTGGTCCATAGAGTGTCGCTAGTGTCCCATGGGATGACTAACTGTCAAGCTATTTTGACGATTATGGATTGCTATTGGTGGGTACAGTAATGGCGTTAGCGCCGGGGTTAAATATGCTATAGTTTTCGAACTATGAAAGATTTCTTAAAAGGGGTGATATTTGTGGGTTTGTTTGCAATTCCGTTTATTCCATTGATCGTGGTTAACGAATTATTTTTCCCATTTATCACTGGGAAAAACTTTACATTCCGCATTATAGTTGAGGTAGTTTTTGCTGCCTGGATGGTGTTAGCGTTATTAGACGCTGCCTACCGGCCACGCTTCTCCTGGGTACTGAGCGGTCTGTCCGCCCTTATTGTAGTCATGTTTTTTGCGAACTTCTTTGGTGAGTACCCACTAAAGAGTTTTTGGAGTAACTTTGAGCGCATGGATGGTTATGTGACTCTCGTTCACGTGTATTTGTTGGTAGTTGTTTTGGGTAGTACCTTTAGGGATAAAAAAATCTGGACATATTTTATCGCTACGTCAGTCGCTGCAGCTTCGTATGTTGCGTTCGATGGTTTGCAGCAGTACATCAATAAAGTAGGCTCCTGGCGGATTGACAGTACATTAGGTAACGCCTCGTACATGGCTATTTATATGTTCTTTCATGCCTTTTTCACAGTGTGGTTGTTCGTCCAATCTCGCCAGTGGTGGGTGCGCGGTATTCTTGGCTTACTGTTCGTGTTGTTTACATATCTGCTGATTCTCACAGCGACGCGCGGAACATTCCTAGCTCTCGCCGGTGGATTGAGTTTGACGGCACTGTATTTGATTATCTTTGCCCGGGGGCATATTCGACTCCGTCAGGTGGCAGCTGGGGGCTTTGTTGCTGTCGTACTTTTGGTCAGTAGTATCTTTATTTTTAAAGATCAGCCCGTTATTGCTGAAAACCAAATCCTGGAGCGTATCTCGAGTGTCTCGCTCAATGAACTATCAGGCCGGTTTGCTATCTGGGGCATGGCTTGGGAAGGAGTAAAACAAAGACCAATCCTTGGCTGGGGGCAGGGGAATTTTAATTATGTTTTTAATTCCGAATACGATCCAAAAATTTATTATGGAGAATCTTGGTATGACCGGGTACACAACCTGGTGCTTGACTGGCTGATTGCCGGCGGTTTCCTTGGGTTTGCTGCGTATGTCAGTATTTTTCTTGGCTGTATGTATTACCTTTTCTGGCGACCACTTTTTCGTTCGAGTGATGATGAGGCCGGTAATTTCACTGTTCCTGAGCGGGCAATTCTCATCGGTATCCTCGCGGGCTATGTAGTTCATAACTTAGTTGTCTTTGACAATATTGTTAGCTATATCTTCTTTGCACTAGTACTTGGTTTGATTCATTCACAGATTGCCGAAGAGATTGATGTTGTGCAGACATTTAGATTAGATCCAAGGATTGTTACTAATATCATTGCGCCAGTTGTGCTTTTGTGTGCAGGTACCATTGTCTACTTTGTAAATGTGCCGGGAATCCAGGCGTCAGTTGACATTGTTGATTCGCTGCAGGCAAATTCTATTCCGACTCGTTTAGCAGAGCTTGATAGTGCAATTAAACAAAATTCATTTGCGTACCAAGAAGTTGTGGAGCAACTAACGCAGCAAGCGATGCAAATTGCAGGTAATCAACAAATCGCTCCCGAACAAAAACAGGCATTTATTTCACGTGCTGAGTCTGAACTTCTAACGTTAGCTGCTGAAAAACCAGGTGACGCGAGGGTGCATGTTTTCATTTCTGGCTTCTATCGATCAATTGGAAATAATATTGAAGCTAAGCGACATATTGATATTGCACGGACATTATCACCGTCAAAGCCGGATATTATTATTGAACAGGGAATTTCTGCATATCAGCTGCAAGATTATCCAGCGATGAACCAGTACTTTAAAGAAGCTTTTGAGTTAGAGCCAAAGTACGCACTAGCCAGGATCTTTTATGCAGTTTCATTTATGTACATTGATGAACCTGAGCAGGTTCGTGAGATAGTGACTGATCAGTATTTCCCGCAGTTTGCAATGAACGAATTTGCACTGACGAGTGCAAATAACTTCAAACAAACAGAACTACTTAAAGATATGTTTGCTTCGAGAATTGAACAAAAGCCAAACAACCCACAACATCGCGCAAGTCTTGCGTACGTGTATTACGAAGCTGGTGAGATTGACGAAGCCGTAAATGTGCTGGAGCAAGCAGTAGAAGTAATTCCATCATTTGCCGAGTTTGGCACGTGTTACATTGACAACCTGAAGGCCGGTAACGAGCCAAATAAAGATTGCCCAGTTAAATAATGCAGCCAGCAACATCATCCAACATGAAACAGTCAGTCATTCTGGCAGACTATACAACCTTTAAAGTTGGTGGACCCGCAGCCGAACTTATTGAGGTCACGTCAACTACTGAGCTCCAAAGTGTTGTGCAAGAGACGAAGCGACGCGGAGTCCCATTTCGTGTACTTGGAGGCGGATCTAATGTATTAGTACCTGACGCTGGTTTGTCGGGAGTGACTATTGTGAATCGGCTACGTGGTTGGACAGAAAGCGAAGATACTCAATCAGTAGCAGTAACAATTGGTGCTGGAGAGATTCTGGATAAGACGATAGAAATGTGCGTAGAGAAGGGGTACTGGGGACTGGAAAATCTTTCACATATTCCTGGTTCTGTTGGCGCTACGCCAGTACAGAATGTTGGCGCCTATGGAGTCGAAGTTGCTAATGTGATTTCATCAGTTTCGGTATACGATACTCAGGCAGATGCGTTTATAGAGCTTGATACTACAGCTTGTGATTTTGGGTATCGGACGTCACTTTTTAAGCAAGCAGAGGGGGAAAAATATATAGTCACTGCAGTGACATTTGCCTTGAGTCGAACGCCGAAACCGATTCTCTCGTACCGTGATCTCGGTGAATTTTTTGCTACTGAGTCTGAACCTACAGTAGAAGCAATCAGGGAAGCGGTGATCGCTATCCGCGCTAAAAAATTTCCAAACTGGCACGAGGTTGGGACAGCTGGTTCATTTTTCAAAAACCCAATTATCTCTCAAAAAGACTTTACGAGACTCAAACAAACGTATCCTGAAATGCCTGGGTATGAAGTGTCACCAACTGAAGTCAAGATACCGCTTGGCTGGATCCTCGATAGTGTTTGCAATCTCCGAGGTTTCACCATGGGTAACGTCGCCACCTATCAAGGTCAGGCACTTGTGGTAGTCACTAACGATAAAGCAACAGCAACTGAGATAAAAAATTTTGCTGATCACGTTGCACAGATCGTATTTGATAAAACTCATATCGCAATTGAATGGGAAGTTACTAGTTGGTTGTAATAAAATTTTTAAAATAAAATTATTTTAAAAATTTCTTATCAACAAAATGAATCACAAATGTTGTTGCAGTTATTTTTCTATGCGTGATAATTACTGTAAGCAGACATTCTCTTCCGAAATAGTTCTTTACAACGAGAAGTCAGCGGTCGAATTGATTAATCACTAATCTTTCATTACGTTATGCCAGCAAAAAAGAAAGCTGCTCCTAAAAAAAGAGTAGCAGCAAAGAAGGCAGCGCCAAAGCGCAAAGCTACAGCAAAGAAAGCTGCGCCAAAGCGAAAGGCCGCTGTAAAGCGAAAGCCAGCAGCTAAGAAGAAGCCAGCAGCAAAAAAGAAAGCTGCGCCTAAAAAGAAGGCCGCTCCAAAGAAAAAGGCAGCGCCTAAAAAGAAGGCCGCTTCAAAGCGAAAAAAGTAAGTACGACGTCGCAAGTAATTCATTTGCACGTCAGGTTGCTCGATTAATACCGCCTCCATAGCGGTATTTTTCGTATGTATGGAGGCGGTAGACGTAACTCTAGGCTCAGGGTACACTGGTCACCATTATGTCATTTTTAGATAGATTTTTTGGACCTTCATACGCTAAAGAGCTGTCCGCTGTACAGCCATTAATTGATGAAATAAATGCTTTAGAAACCGAGTATGCGTCGTGTAGTGACGACGAACTTAAAGAAAAAGTTATACAGTGTCGTGCACAGGTTGAGAAGACTAAAGATTTAGAGTCTGTCTTAACGACTATGTATGCGTTGGCCCGTGAAGCTGCTAAGCGAACAGTTAGTTTGCGACCATACGATGTACAACTTATCGGTGGGATTTTACTGCATAGAGGGAAAATTACTGAGATGCGTACTGGGGAAGGAAAGACTCTGGTTGGAACCCTGCCAGCGGCGCTCAATGCACTTACGGGTAAAGGAGTGCATGTAGTAACAGTGAATGACTATCTCTCACGTCGCGATGCAGTGTGGATGGGGCAAGTATATTATGCCCTGGGTCTTTCGGTCGGAGTTATCAATCAGGGTGAGTCGTACATATATGATCCAACTCACACTGATACAAAACAAGATGAGTTGCGTGATGATGAGGGTTCTTATAAAGTACACTATGAATTTTTGCGCCCTTGTACCCGGCAGGAAGCCTATCGAGCTGATATCACCTACGGAACAAATAATGAATTTGGTTTTGACTATTTACGGGACAATATCGAATTCGATGCTGATAAGATTCGTCAAGAACATCATGCATTTGCTATCGTTGATGAAATCGATTCGATTCTGATTGATGAAGCACGGACGCCGCTGATTATCTCTGCACCAGCTGAGCAGTCTGAAAATCTCTATCAAATATTTTCGCAGGTAGCTAAGAAACTTACGGTGGGCGATCATTACACGGTTGACGAAAAGCTCAAGAGTATTTCCCTCACTGACGCTGGAATTGAAACAGCCGAAAAAGCTCTCGGTATTGATAATATTTATACTGATAAGGGAATTAAGTATGTGCATCACTTAGAGACTGCTGTACGGGCTCAGGCGCTGTTTACGCGTGATAAAGAGTACGTAGTACGTGATAATGAAATTGTTATTGTTGATGAATTCACTGGTCGCCTCCAAGCTGGCCGGCGTTGGTCTGACGGTCTGCACCAGGCAGTTGAGGCAAAAGAAGGAGTAAAGATTCAGCAGGAATCGAAGACGTATGCTTCAGTAACGTACCAAAATTATTTCCGAATGTATGACAAGCTAGCCGGGATGACTGGTACAGCGCTCACGTCGCAAGAAGAGTTTTATACTGTGTACGGACTCGATGTAGTGCCAGTTCCAACCAATCAACCTGTTGAGCGAATTGACCGCACTGACCTTATTTTCCAGTCTGAGAAAGGGAAGTTTGATGCGGTAATTAAAAAAATAAAAGAAGTGAACCAAACTGGACAACCAATCTTGGTTGGGACTGCGTCAATTGAACGAAACGAAGTGCTCTCAGCTATTTTGACTGCAGCAGGAGTCAGGCACAAAATGTTGAATGCTAAAAACCATGAACAGGAAGGTGAGATTATTGCCGCTGCTGGGATGAAGGGTGCTGTAACGCTCGCCACTAACATGGCTGGACGAGGAGTTGATATTAAACTCGGTGGACCAACTGCTACAAAGGATGAGCAACAGGCAGTGAAAGAACTCGGTGGTTTATTTGTCCTTGGGACTGAGCGACATGAAGCACGGCGGATTGACAATCAGTTACGGGGACGCTCTGGCCGACAAGGTGACCCGGGGGAGACGCAGTTTTTTGTCTCAATGGAAGATTCACTTATGCGGGTATTTGGAGGGGAGAGGATTAAGAATTTGATGGGCACATTTAAGATTCCAGAAGATCAACCTATCGAAACTAAGATGATTTCACGGCAGTTAGAAACTGCTCAGACACGGATTGAAGGATTCCATTTTGATTCGCGTAAACAAGTGCTGGCTTATGATGATGTACTGAATCGTCAGCGCCAAACTATCTACGGACGTCGCCGTAAATTACTCAGCGGCTCGCACAAAGAGATTGATTTAGTATTGTCTGAGATTGTTGCGCTAGTACCTGAAGCGGAAGCGGCTATTGATGCCAAGCAAGCAGAGTTTGGTGAGGAAAAATGGTATGAGCTTATTCAAAAATTAATCCTACAGGTCACAGATGTCATTTGGGTTGAACACCTTGAAGTGATGGCATACACTCGCTCAAGTGTTAATTTACGCGCTTATGGGCAACGTGACCCACTTCAGGAGTATCGCAAGGAGGGTATCCGACTCTTCAGAGAGATGCAGGAGAGTACGCTCTATCGCATTGCTGACATTATCCCGACTATGCAGCCAGCCGCAATTGAAAAAGAAGAAGCTGAATTACGCAAAGAAAAAGCTAATATCGAACGCTCAATTTCGTCATCTTCTGAACCAAAAACTGGAGTAACAAAACCACGTCAAAATACCACAGCGTACGGACGGAACGATATCGTCACTCTTGAAAAAGGTGGAGAAGTTAAAGAGATGAAATACAAAAAAGCGGAAACACTGCTAGCTTCAGGCTGGAATCTTAAAAGTTAATGTATAGTACAAAATATGAAAATCATTGTTAGAATTTTACTTGGGGCGCTGGCGCTCCTAGTGGCAGCATATTTTATCCCCGGTATCGAAATTGTTAGTCTCTATAGTGCAATTATAGCTGCCATAATCCTTGGGGTATTGAATGCGATTGTTCGGCCAATTCTCATAATTCTCACCTTGCCAATTACGATCGTTACTCTCGGGTTATTTATGTTTGTGATCAATGCGAGTTTGTTTTGGTTCGTAGCTTCGTTCATTGATGGCTTTTCAGTTAATGGTTTTCTGCCGGCCCTGCTAGGTTCTCTAGTTGTAAGTATTGTTACTAGCATCGCTAGTAAAATAAATTAGTTGATTTTAGAGCTCTGTAGTTTTAGATAAAGGTGTTTGGAAACAGACACCTTTATTTCGTATGGCCTATACAGCACCAAAATAATGTGCATAATAAGGCACTATGTCATTTGTAGATGAGTTAAAAATTTATGCAAAAGCTGGCGATGGCGGTAAGGGTGTTGTCCGTTGGAGTCAAGAAAAATATAAGCCGATGGCTGGCCCAGCAGGGGGTAATGGTGGCGATGGTGGCTCTGTATTCGTTCGGGCGGTACGTGATTTAAACCTGCTTTCAAAATATACTGGTAAAAAGAGCTTTATTGCAAAAGATGGTGAAGCTGGACGTGGTTCCAGTCAGTACGGGAAAGGGAGTAATGACCTGTATATAGATGTCCCAGTTGGCTCAACGGTGACTAACCTAGCTACCGGTCGGAGTATTGATTTACTCGTTGAAAACCAAGTCGAAAAAATCCTCAAAGGAGGCAACGGCGGCTTAGGTAACGAACATTTTAAATCTTCAACAAACCAATCGCCGGTGCAGTCGACTGAGGGCAAGCCGGGTGAGTCGGGTGAGTTTTTTATTGAGCTAGCCCTTTCTGTTGATGTCGGTCTAATTGGGTTACCTAACGCTGGTAAATCAACACTTTTAAATTTACTTACCAACGCAAAGTCACAAGTTGGTTCATACCAGTTCACTACACTCGAACCGCATATTGGTATGTTTTATGGTTACTCGATTGCGGATATCCCGGGCCTCATTGAAGGAGCAGCAGACGGTAAGGGGCTTGGCCATAAGTTTTTACGCCACATTACTCGCACAAAAATGCTGTTACACTTAATTTCCTTAGACCAAAGCGACCCTGAAGGTGCCTATTATACAATTTCCAAAGAGCTATCAAATTTCAGTTTAGAACTCAACAATAAGCCAGCTTGGATTGTTTTTACTAAAAAAGACCTTGTAAAACCTGATGATATACAATCTCTTGTAAAATTCATTGACAAAAATGAAAATGATGTGTTTGTCATATCAGAAAATGACCCTGACTCTATCAAAAGTTTGGCTGACACCCTTGTGGCAGAACTCCGGAGAGGGTAGTATGTGACCTTAAAGAACATAAGTAATAGTATGAGCGACTATAAAACTACTATTGGTATGGAAGTCCATGCCGAATTAAATACAAAAAGTAAAATGTTTTGTGGCTGTAAAAATGATCCACATGCAAGTGAGCCAAATCAAAATACTTGTCCAGTTTGTTTAGCTCACCCAGGCACACTTCCAGTCGTAAACAAACGTGCGGTAGAAATGTTAGTCATGATGGGACACGCAGTTGGAGGAAACGTAGCCACCTACAGTGAGTTTGATAGGAAGAATTATTTTTATCCTGACATACCTAAGGCGTACCAAATAAGTCAGTATGCTTTTGCTTTTGTGAAAGGTGGAGAATTGTCTGGTGTGAAACTAAACCGTGTACATCTCGAAGAAGACACTGCTCGATCTTTACATGATCAAGGCTCTGGAAGTATTGTAGATTTCAATCGAGCTGGGGTGCCACTAATGGAGCTTGTCACAGAGCCTGTTATACATGATGCAGTCACAGCAGGAAATTTTACTCGTGAGTTGCAACTCTTGCTTAAGACATTGGGTATCTCGGATGCAAATATGGAGAAGGGTGAGATGAGGGTTGAGGCAAATATTTCTGTTAGTAAAACTGATACTCTCGGTAATCTTACTGAAGTAAAAAATTTGAACTCCTTTAAGTCCATGGAGGCTGCAATTGACTTTGAAGTGAAACGTCAAATCGAGATACTTGAGTCAGGTGGTGTTGTAGAAAAAGAAACACGAGGCTGGGATGAAAACAAGGGTGTTACATTTTCACAAAGATCTAAAGAGAACGCTGAGGATTATCGATACTTTCCAGATCCGGATATCCCAAAGTTTGACTTGGCTCAGGTGCCAGAATTTGATAAAACTCGTATATCCGAGATACTCCCAAAACTAGCCACAGAAAAGAGATTAGAATACAAAAATCTCGGCTTGGAAGACAGTAAAATTGAATTGATTATTTCGACTCCTGAGTTAGATTTAATCTTCACTTCTGTACTGACGAAGAAGGGAGTGTCTGCTAAGACAGCTTTGTTGGCAGCCAATTACTTGATTACAGACGTCGTGCCTTTACTCGCTACTAATACAAAACCAGTTAGAGAATTAGGAGTTAATGAATTCATTGAGTTGCTCATGATGGTTGATGAAGGTCTGATTAATTCGAGGATTGCCAAGGACCTTTTGCCAGAAGCTTTGTTTGAGTCTCTCTCTCCAAAAGTTATTGCCGCTGAGCGTGGACTACTCCAAGTTAATGATGACTCTCAACTGGAGGGAATTATTGTAGAATTACTCTCTGCGAATCCAGATGCCGTTGCTGAATATAAGGCTGGAAAAGAATCAACATTACAATTTTTAGTGGGGCAAGGAATGAAACTTTCGAGGGGCTCTGCTAACCCTCAACGTTTGGCTGAACTGATTAAGAAATCGATCTAAAGCAGTTTTGCCATTACTCGACTTGACGAGTAATGGCTCTATTAGTGTATAATACTGCAGATGAATGCTCTTGAATTTGATGGTGTAAGATATGTCAAAGTATCTGAGATCGCCCGTACGTACGGTTATACTGCTGATTATTTAGGTCAACTATGTCGGGCTGATAAACTGGCTGGGAAGTTGGTCGGAAGAAGCTGGTATGTGAGTGAACCTGCGCTTCAAACACACAAGTCTAAAAAACAAAGAAGTTCAAAAGCCAAAACTACGACTGCTCTACGAGAGGCCATACAGAGTAATGAAGAGACTAATGATAAAACACGTATTTCATTTCATGCTAAAAATTTTTATTCCAAGGTCGGTCCACAGCAACATACGTATACTGAAGACCAAACAGAACTTATACCGGTTTTGTCCCAGAGAAGTGAAGGTATGCATTCCAGCGTGCCAGTAGATCACGCAGACGCTGTACGCCTTGTAATTAACGCAGAAAAAGAGCCATATAAGTTGAGTCCAACTGAAAGACCTGAGTTGGTATTCTCAGGAGATATTAGCATCGTCAGTGCTGAAGAGGATGATAGTGAAGTCACTGCTGAGATTAGCTCTCAACAACCGACCCCGGTTGAGTTAGTCTCACAAGCAGTTAGTCCTACAAAACCAGTTAGTAAAGTACTCAAGCGAGAGGGTTTGATAACAATGAGACGAACGGATGAGGTAGTAGACGAAGCGGTAACCATAACAAGTCAATCAGTACGTAGTCACGTAAAGACAGCAGCTAACAATTCTAGTAGTAACGTAGCGCTGTACGCAGTGGTAGTTCTACTTGCGCTCACTTTGAGTACGGCTCAGTTGTTCATTTTAAATTTCTCAATTTCAACTGACCAGACTATCCAGCAGGAGTATAAGATCGACATTAAGCAGACAGCATTATCAATAAGCGCCTTAATATAAGCTTTTATCGTCTAGACGAGTTTTTTTCACTCGGGTCAGAATCGATACTCTTAAGCGATATTTGGGTTTTAATTTATAAAATTAAGTATTGAGTTCGGGTCAAACAAGTGAGCTGTTTTATATTCAGTGGCTTTTTATTTGTGGGTGATGGTTTAAACGCAATAATGTTATAGCTTGTGTCTTGGAATAATTGAGGGACCCCTAGGTGGTTATCGGGGCGTGTAAGTTTGTCCGGCTTTTTAGTGGAAATGTTTTGTGTGCTTGGTGTCAGCTTGTCGATTATTTTACTAAAAAGATAAATAAAAAAATTAGTTTTTCTGTCCACAGATTACGTATTTTTTGACGGAAAAATATCCGTTTTAGCTATAAAATATATAGTAATTCTGTTTATGAGTACCTCCGCAAAAATCCTCGAAGATAATACAAAATTTATTGATGCCCGGACTGCTGGTAAGTTGGTCGGTTATTCATCCGACTACGTGACTCGACTTGCGCGTGAAGGAAAAATTCACGCTGTGCAGACCGGTAGACAGTGGTTGGTTGATCCTGAATCACTGAAGCTTTTTACATTGACCGTGCAAGCTCAGAAGCGTGAACGTGCGAAGCAGATTCGTGAAGAGCGCAGGGCTGAACTAGTGGCAGCTAATTTTGTCGAACCAATTAGCGCTGATGTTACAGAAGAGACAGTGCTGAAAAATCCATTGCAACAAATTGCTCTGGCTCAGACAGTAGCGATTGCAGCTTGTTTGTTTATTACATTTCATCTAGTCTGGTTTTCGTTTGAGAGTCGACTGAATTTCAGTTCGCTTGCTTTGGGAGCCGATGTCATCACTGAGCAATTAAAAGCTAGTATTTTTCAACCTCTAAAAAATTATTCTACAGAAGTTGCTTCTGTTGTTTTTACACAAGAGACTGAGGTTCAAAATGAACTGACTTTGGAGAGTAGTCAATCCGACTCGACTACCAGAACCTTTGAGGGGATTGTCATAATCGAGGATTCGCCTCAAGCGCCGACTGAGATTGATTCCATCCGCGAATCTTTTTCTGATGAAGTGTCAGTCGAGTTTGACGGTGTAGATAGTGGTGTACTCAAACCAGTCTTTAAAAATCAGTCAAACGAGTCGTATCGGTTTTTGCTGACGCCAGTTAAGAATCAAGGTGAATAACGTATGAAATTCTACCTGTCACAAACAAAAACATTCTGGGCTCTCGTGCTTGTTTTTGTGGCAGGTTTTTTTGCCCTCACTACCTTGGTTGCGAACGCGACACCCAATCAGCAAATTAATTATCAGGGGAAATTAACGGATGCAACCGGGGCTGCTGTTGCAGACGGAACGTACAACATGAGGTTCTGGCTGCTCTCGTCAGCAACTATCTCAACCACGACACCTGAGTGGACAGAAGAGCTTACTGGTGTTGATCGAGTACAAGTCACTAATGGCTTGTTCAGTGTCATGCTCGGCTCGTCAACGCCCTTCACTGGAGTCGACTTTAACCAAACGCTGTACCTTGGAGTTGAGATCGGTGGTGTCGGCGGGTCGCCAACATGGGATGGTGAAATGAGTCCTCGGAAAATTCTTGGCATGGTGCCAGCTGCTTTTGAGGCTCAACAACTCGACGGTCTAGCTACCACGTCATTTTTGCGAGCTGATGCCGATGATACTGCCAGCGGTCAGTTAACCTTTACAGGGAACACAACGTTTGCGACAAGTACGTTCACCCTCGCCAGTTCAACGGTGTATCGGCTTAGTGGAGATGATCTTACGGATTTTACGGGCAGCGGTTTGGTGTTGTCGAGTGGGGCATTGACCGTCAACGTTAGTGAGAACAATTTAAATATTCTCGCCGGACCAATTGATGGGTATGTATTGCAAGCATCATCAACGGCGGCAGGCGGCTTTGTCTGGCAGGCGACGTCAAGTCTTGGGTTTGTGGCTGGCGAAGAAGTGACGTTGGCAGGAGAGGATTACTTGTCGTTATCAGGTCAAGAAATCACAGCCAACGCAATTGACCCTGATAATCTTTCGGCGAGTGACTTCGGTGACTTTACCTGTAACGGGACAAACTGTTCGCTTGATACTGATTCGGTTTCAGACAATGAAATTGATTATCTGACAGTTACTCTCAGTGACTTTAACAATGACGCTAACTTCATTGAGGACATTACTGGATCAAGTTTCTATGACCTGGCTGACACACCAGCTGGTTTCACGGCTAATCGAATTTTGTATCAGGGGGGTTCACAAGTGACTGATTCTGCCAACTTCACCTTCAACGGCACTACCTTCAGTGCACCAACCAGTACGCTCTCAGGCCGTCTCACCATGAGCGGCTCAGTCGCTAACATCGCCCTTGGTTCCAACTGGCTCTCCGGCGACGGCGATGATGAGGGGATATTTGTTGACGGGAGTGGAAACGTGGGGATCGGAACGACGACACCAAATAGTTTACTGACAGTGTGGGGTGATTTCCGGGTGGGAACGTCACTGGTGCCAAGTTTCATGGTGGCGCCTGGTAGTGCGCGAGTGGCGATTGGTACCAGTACAGACAATACGTCAAAATTATTTAGTATCTATAATGGAGATCAGGAGTTAATTCAAGGAGTGCCAACAAAAGTCGGTGGTCTTTCAAATGGACAGTCAGTCGTTGATATTCATATTCGCGGTAAGTATCTTTATTCAGTCAGTGCGGGGGGCTCTACATTTGTCTACGATATTTCAGATCCGGAAACACTTTCATTTGTCAGTTCTGCAAACCCTGCCGTGACTCTGATGGGTGGCCAATATGGATATGGCTGGAGCGGTAGCGATGTGCAGGTGATTTCACTCGCTGATCCAGCGAACCCTACTACTACAGCTTCAGTAGCAGCAGCTGATGCAATATCAAGTATGGAACTCGCTGGTCAGTACTTGTACGTAATAAGTGGTACAACAGGTGATGATTTAGAAATTTTTGATGTTGGAAATCCGCGTGAGCCAGTCAAGGTGGGAGGCGTCAGTTTTGCTGGACCAGCTTCCGGGGGAGTGTTGGTTGACGGCAACTATGTGTATGTTGGAGTTAATGGATCGAGTGATCGAGTAGTTGTCTTCGATGTGTCTGATCCAACGAATCCAACCGAGGTTGATTTTTATCAAGCTGCAGCACAAACCCATACAGTGCCAGCGATTAGCGATAACCACCTCTTTGTGGGAGTGATAACACTCAATGAGCTGCATATTCTTGACATCACTGACCCAGCCAATATGTCTTTTGTTGCCAGTACAACTCTTGGAGGTTCAGTTAATGAGATAGAAATTGTTAACAATACTGCATATATTGGTACTGGAAACAATGAAGTAGAAATTTTTGACATTACTGATATCACCAGTCCAACTAAGATCACGGAATTTTCCGTCGGCGCGTCAGTGGGGGCGCTTACGTTTAACGGGTCATACTTATATGTTGGATCACACGTCCAAAACGATGAAATAGAAATTTTTGATATCGCTTCGGTTAAAGCACCAGCGGCAGAATTTGGGGACTTACTGGCTAATCGGATTAGCGGTGAGTATTTATATTCTGAATCCGCAGTATTGAGGGATACATTGATCGTTGGTTCAAATACTTCAATTGGTGGGGCACTTTCAATTGCTGGCACAAGTAGCTCTACGTTGTCTATGCTTACTCCAGCGTTGAGTGTATTGAATGGGGCGGTCTCTCTCGGTACAACATCAACCGCTTTCGGCCTCAACGTCCTTACCTCTGGCACCAGCGGCTTCTTCGGCATCGGGAACACTGTGGCTGGCGAGTACTTCTCTGTAGATACCAACGGCAACATCGGCATCGGTTCGACCACCCCAAACAGCAAACTCACCGTCGCGGGCTCAGGCTACTTCGGGGGCAACCTGCGCGCTACTGGCACGGTGCAGTTTGATGCGCTAACAAGCCCAGCGGGGGCGGCTGGTATCCTAATCACTGATGTTAATGGTGTGGTTAGCACCACCTCAACTTCTTCTCTCGGCATCACCTTCACTGAAACCAATAGCCTTGAAACTATCGCCACCGGCATCGCCAATAACGAAATCTTCATCGGAACTGGCGCTAGTACTGGTAACTACGTGACCCTGAGTGGCGACGCCACCTTAGCTAACACCGGCGCTCTTACCTTAGCGTCGAGCATTACCAGTGTTACTAGTCTAGCCAACCTCGCCACGGTGGGTGCCTTAAACGCTGGCTCTATCACCAGCGGCTTTGGCAACATTGACATCGGTGCCTCTAACCTTGATGCAGACGGCACCATTACCTTTGGTGGTTTGACTAGTGGTCTGCTCTTAGCGAATGGTAGCGGGGTACTTTCAGCGGTTGCGACCAATACTCTCGGTATTGCCATTGGTGACACTACCGGCACGCTCGCCGCGACCCGGGGTGGTACCGGTCTCTCTACCATCACCGAAAACCAACTGCTGATTGGTGGTGCGGGGAATACGTGGAGTCAGATTGCGACTGGGACACTAGGGCTTGGAAATGGTACGTTCTTAGGGCTGTCTGATACGCCTAATTCGTACACTGCGAATGCCATCATGTTTGCGAGTAGTACCGGGACATCGCTGACACAATCGAGCTCATTGACATATGATGGAACAGGCTTACGAATAGGAGAACTAGAATTGATCCGAGATACGCTTTTATCAGTTCATGACAGCCGAAATGGTAGTGGTGGTCGACTTGCTTCAACGAGTGTAGCCTTAACAAATGTGTCAACACTAACAGGTGTAAATAAGTCAGGAGATGGGGTTTTAATTAGTGAACTTAATACTGGTTCTTTTGGCGGAGTTGTTAGCGGAAATGCTTTTGAGGTAATACGTGATAATTATTCAACAGGTGGTAGTTTTACCGTGAGTGGGGCAATGGCTAGTTTTATCGATACGTGTGTATCGCCTTTTGGATCGTGTATCTCCTCAGCCGATGTGCTCCGATTGTCAGCTAGTTCGACCCAAAACACCGGCTCGGCTCTCAATATCACAACTGCTTCTACTAACGGCGGCTTTGTCTTCCGGGCAAACGACGATGGTACGTTCACCGATACTACGCCGACAGTGATTACTCAGACAGGTAATGTGGGAATCGGCACCACCTCACCGGCAAGCAAACTGGATGTCTGGGGTGACTTCCGCGTGGGGACGAGTAGTACACCATTGATCTTAGCAGATACTGCGAATCAAAGTTTACAAATAAATGGGGGAGACTCAGGAACTATCATGGGAATTGCGCGACCAGATGGTAAAACAAGCGTTGCACTCGGACTGTCAGTTAATGGTAACGATGGCGGAAAAGCCTTTAACATATACGAGCGAGATAACATGAATGATGTGTTTTCCATAGACACTTTTGGGGGGATAAATGCTTATGGAGAGTCGTTTTTTGAAGACAATGTCGGTATTGGCTCTAGTACCCCAAGTAGTAAACTCACCGTCGCTGGCGACTCCTGGATTACTGGTGCCTTCCGGGATAGTTCAGGCGATGTTGGTACCAATGGTCAAGTGTTACTTTCAACTATTACGGGTACCAACTGGACCAGTACCTCGAGTTTGGGTATTGGCGGTGGTAGCTCAGTCACCTTCGGTACTGATAATCAAATTCCATTCACCAACGCTGGCGGCACTGACTACGATTACTCAGCCAACTTTACGTTCGACGGTACCAACCTTGGCCTGGCTGGCACCACCGGGCTTCTCTTTGGTGGTGACGCACTGCTTTCACGAGGTGCAGCTGATCGTCTTGACTTAGCGACAGGTGACTCACTTAACTTAGTCTCTGGTGCATTACGAGTTGGAAACACTGATGTGGTTACCTCTGGTCGCTTACTACGTGGAGCCAATGGTGATGCTACTACTCCAGCCTTCTCATTTAGCGCTGATACTAATACAGGTATCTTTGGTGAGGGTGACACACTAAATTTTTCAACTGGTGGTAATGAATGGATGGAAATTGACGCAAATGGAAACATTGGTTTGGCAACTCAGCCTATTGTTGACAGTATCACTTTCGGGAAAGACATACTATTTACCTCTGGGAGTGATCGAAGTATCTCTAATCAAAATAGCAGTGGTGCTGATTTAACAATTAGCGCTGGTTCGGGTGGACCGTTTAGTGATGGAGGAAGTTTGTATTTGTATGGTGGTGTTGTTGGGCCGTTAGGCAATAGGGATGGAGATGTTATTCTTGCAAATAATGGCACAGCTCAGATTGGAAATGTCGGCATTGGCACCACCTCACCATCAAGCAAACTCGATGTCTGGGGAGATTTCCGGGTGGGGACGAGTAGCGTGCCAATTTTAGAAGTTAATCCAAACAATGCATTCAAAATTATAGTTGCTGGTCAGGGTGCTGTTGATGGTGCGTTTCAAATTAATGATACAGGAAATACTTCGGGGTATGGTTTCAATTTAAACCGTGATGATATTTTCACCCAAACCAATTACGATGCAATTTCAAGTAATTTAGTTTCAACAGGGGGTACACTTTCTAGTAATACTACTGTTAGAAACAATTATGCAGAATCTTTTTTTGACGGAACGGATATAAACGCAGCTGTAACACTTACGTCTGTCGGCTATGATACTGAGCTCTATATGGCAACTGCAGCAGGCGGCGCCGATGCATCAAGTTTACAGAATTTTTATGGTAATAGATCAATTATTTATGGTGAGACAATCGGCACGACTGTTGGCTACGGCTACTACGCCGACGTCGCTGGCGCTGACACCAACTACTCGTTTTATGCTGCAGCCGGCAACGCCTACTTCGCTGACAACGTGGGCATCGGCTCAAGTACCCCATCTTCTAAACTCACCGTCGCTGGCGATACATATATAGGTGGAAACCTCCGCGCGACTGGCACGGTGCAGTTTGATACACTCACCAGCGGCCTTCTACGTGCTAACAGCAGCGGCGTGCTTTCCGCGGTCGCGACTAATACTCTTGGTATCGCGATTGGTGACACTACCGGTACGCTAGCAGTGAACCGTGGTGGTACAGGCCTCACTACCTTTGGGGGCAACAATACTGTGTTGTATACCACCGCTGCTGATACCCTGGCTTCAGATACCAATTTCACTTTCAACGGTAGCAACCTAGTGCTTGGCGGTACCACGGGTATCTCACTCGGTGGTGATGTGCTCCTCTCTCGCGGCGCCACCAACCGCCTAGACTTGGCGACCGGTGACTCGCTCAACCTAGTCTCCGGTGCTCTACAAGTCGGTGCCACTACTGTAGTTGATTCTTCTCGCCGCATCTTCACCGCTAACGGTGCTGTTGGTGCTGGTACCCTGGCCTACTCTTTCTCTGCTGACACCAACACCGGTCTTTACGGCACTGGCTCGGACGTCTTAGGCTTTGTGACGGGGGGTAGTGAGCGAGCGCGGATAACGAGCACCGGCAATGTCGGCGTCGGTACCACCGCGCCAGTCGGGCGGTTATCGGTCTCCTCAGCGAGTTTGGCGACCACGTGGCAATTGATTGGGTCATCCTCGAGTGTTCCAGTTATTAGTATCCCTGCTCTCACCACCCTTAGCCCTAATCGCATTGCTTTCATTGATGCTAATAACGACGACCTTCGCGTCTACGAATTTAATGGCTCGACCTGGAGTGAA
>CAYGJY010000001.1:62432-464680 GCA_964350645.1 uncultured Candidatus Saccharibacteria bacterium
TGCTAATAACGACGACCTTCGCGTCTACGAATTTAATGGCTCGACCTGGAGTGAAATCGGTACCGAGCTTAATATTGCTGGCGCTGGTACACCTGCTCTCACCACTCTTTCGCCCAACCGCGTAGCGTTTATAGACAGTATCGACGACGACCTTCGCGTCTATGAATTCAACGGCTCAACCTGGACTCAAATCGGGACTGATTTTAATATCGCTGACGCTGGCGCAGCTGCACTCACCACTCTTTCACCCAACCGTGTAGCGTTCATAGACGGTACAAATGATGACCTCCGTGTCTACGAATTTAATGGCTCGACCTGGAGTGAAGTTGGGACAGAATTGAATATTTCCGGATCTGGTACACCTGCTCTCACCACCCTTAGTCCTAATAGAATTGCCCTTTTTGATGGGGGCGACAATCTTAGTGTCTATGAATTTAATGTTTCTAGCTGGAGTTTAATTGGTACTGTACTTAATATATCTACTCCAGGAACTCCCGCTCTCACCTCCCTCAGTTCAAATCGGGTAGTGTTTATAGACAGCTCCAATAGAAACCTCAGCGTCTATCAATTCTCTAGTCCAACCTTCTTTGTGGGGGATGATGAGGATTATCCATTCCTCGCCGTGTCTGACGCGGGGTATGTCACGGCTGAGGCGATGCTCGTCAATGCCGGCCTGACGGTCAATAGTGTGGCGACTGGCACTAATGCGATTAACGGCACCAGCTCCCCAGCCTTGGTCGTGAATGGCAGTAGCATCTTTGGGGATGATCTCCTGGCCCGACAAAACATTGGCATTGGTACCTCTACGCCAGATTCACTCCTCTCTATATATGGTACGGGATATTCTGGCTCTAACACTTTTGGCATTGACCAGTTCCTTCGAACTGAAAATAGTGTCGCCAGTGCCGTGCAGTTTGGCAATCAGTTCTATTTGCAGGCGTCCAACACAGCCACTACCACGATTGTTGGAAACATCATGCGGATTGAGGATAGTACGACCTTTGGTAATACGGTGCGCGCGCTCGAAGTTCAAGCTGATCGAGGTGTAAACACTCTTGGAGAAAATACTGCGCTGTCGGGTTTTGCGCGGACATTTGGTGTGCGCGGTACCACTCGTGGTGATGCTGGTGGCGAGTTTGAGCCAGCGGGAGGATTCTTTGAGACTGAAGGCACGACGCAGGGCAACGCGATCCGTGGCTACTCAGGCAGTATCACAACGGGTGATCTACTTAGTCTTTTCCAGGACACGTCTAACTTTGTGGGGACGGGACTCTTGATGAACTTCGGCAACGCTGGGGGGACCTTTGCGTCTACGACAGCATCAAACTTTATTAAGTTGCAAAACGGCGGCACCACGCTCTTCAGTGTTAACGCGTCAGGAACAGTAACTATTGGTGAGGTTGGAGGAACGACGAACTTAGCTAGTTTGCAAATTGGTTTTGGAGGTATCTGTGTTGACGATGATGGTTCATGTACTGCAACCACCTCTGGCCGGATCACAGCTGCCGAATACAATACAGCCAACTCAGACTTAGCGGAGCAGTACTTCTCAAGTGAAGACCTTGAGCCAGGTGAGATTGTGTACATGAAGGGCGGATTGTCAGTTGGTCGGGCGACTGGTGATTTCAAGGATCAGATACTTGGAGTAGTCTCTACTAAGCCAGGTCTCACGTTAGGAGCTAACGATATTCCAACCACCCCAGGGGAAGTAGGCTACCCGATTGCACTTACTGGTCGTGTACCAATTAAACTTTCAAATGAAAATGGTCCAATCAAAAAGGGTGACCAGCTGATGTTGTCCTCTATTCCAGGGGTAGCGATGCGGGCCACCTCGACTGGTCTGGTGGTTGGAGTAGCACTCGAAGACTTTGATGAGTCGCGCGCGTACTCTGATACCTATGTAAGTCAGTACGGAGAAAATATTATTGTGCCGGAGTACGTCCCAGTGACTGAAATATCTGACCCGCGCATTAATGATGGTTGTTATTACGGCGGCGGCGGAGCACTGGATGATGCTCCGTGTGTGCCACTTATAGCAACTACTTCAGTTGGTACAGTCGATGAGGCAAATCGATTAGCGCTGCAAAGAGCAAAAGATCGGGCATTACGAGCCTTGGCACGAGAGACAAGTGCGAGCGTGCTGACACCGAATGGTGCTGAAGTACGAGTGGGACAAATTACTATGTTTGTTGACTTACGATACCGGTATCTTGATGAAGCTACAGAAGAAAAACTTGCCTTACTAATGAACAGCACATCGACAGTACTTAGTCTCAATGGAGACGTGGAGGAAATGAATGTGAGTCTTATGGACCGTATGGTCGATTTGGTGAGCCGATTCTATGACGGAGTTCTGACGCTAGTTGGAATTAAAGCTGAAACAGTTACTACTGAGGAACTGTGTATCGGTAGTACCTGTGTGAACGAAGCGCAATTGATCGAGCTCTTGAATAATCAAAACACTGCGCCCGCTCCGGCACCAAACCCAGCTCCAGCATCAACCCCAGCGCCTGAGCCGACGCCGAGCCTAATTCCAGAACCAGAACCAGAACCAGCACCAACCCTCGAGCCACCGGCTACCACGACCGAACCAGTGGCTACTAATAGTGACCCGGTAGCAACCAGTACACCACCAGCCGCCGTGCCTCCAACAGACGAACCGGCCACCACCACGCCGCCAGTCGAAGAGGTGATTGAGGAGTCAGTGGTAGAACCTATACCAGAACCAGAGGTAGCAGAAGAGTCAGAACCAATAATAGAAGAAGTTGTGGAGGAACCAGGACCAATAGAAGAACCAGCGGAAGAACCAGTGGTAGACGATGAAGTACCTAATGAGTCAAACACATAACGTATGAATACTAAAATAAAAAAATTGCATACATATATAGGTATCATTCAGACGGTTTTGCTTTGGGGTTTCTTCGGAGCGCTCGCTTCGTTCGCGCTCTTTTTCCCACATAGTGCAGGCGCCACCACCACCAGCTACATTGAATTCAATGATTCAGTACAAAGTTCATCAGACTCAACTACGTACACCTTCACCGATGTTGACCTTGGCACCCCAGCCGCTGACCGCTGTGTGATTATTTCTGCCTACGGTAAAAAATTTGGGGTTGCATCAGATCTCTCGAGTCTAACGGTTGGTGGTACTGGTGCCACTATTATTGATGTGGCAAATGGTACAGACGGAAATACGAGTATTGTTGCTCTGACTGCCTATGAATTAGCTGAGGGAGCTACGACCACCGTTGTCGTTACGTGGGCAAATGGAATGATTCGTAGTGGAATTGGAGTATGGTCTGCTTATGGTCTCGAGTCATGTACGAGCCCATTTCAGGTAGCGAGCTCTACCGGTGGTGACCCAAGTGTTGATCTTGATATCCCAGAAGGTGGAGTAACGGTTGGAGCTGGAGTTGGTGACGTGAGTGGCACTTGGAGTGGATTACCAGAGGATTTTGTCGCGACCCTTGAAGGGAGCTTTACGTACAGCTCTGGCGCGAGTGACTATGGCATGGCGACAGAGACTGATCGTACGATCACTATTGATTATGCTAGCGGTGCTGAAAATGCTGGTATCTTTGTTTCGTGGGCTGCGGCGATTACCGAAGCTGACCAGGTTGGTCCATCACCGATTGAGTATCTCTTGGTTGGCGGTGGAGGGGGTGGTGGTGCTGGTAATGGTTTTACCTCTGGCGGCGGCGGCGGTGCAGGTGGCTTAGCACATGCTTCGTTTACTCCCAGTGTTACCACCTACAATATTTTGGTAGGACGGGGCGGTACAGCAGCGAGTACGCAAGGCGCTGGCGAAAATGGTAATAACTCAGCGTTTTTTGGTATTGGGGTCGCTACCTCGACTGCTTTTGGCGGCGGCGGCGGCGGTTCTCCTGCTGGAAACGGTGGTTCAGGTGGTGGTGGTGTTTATAGTGGCGCTGGTGGATCTGGAATAGCTGGGCAAGGTAATGATGGGGGTACCGGTACGTGTAATGGGTCTGAAGTAAATGACCGTAACGCCTCTGGCGGTGGTGGTGCTGGTGAAGCTGGCTTTGGGTGTGTGGATGGGGCTGGTGTGGGTGGCGCAGGGGGAGACGGATTAGAAATTTCAATTACTGGTACCCCGACCTATTACGCCGGCGGCGGCGGTGGTGGAAGTCGAAACGGACCGCGTACAGATGGAGGCTTGGGTGGAGGTGGTGAAGGAACAAATGGGTTTGCCAGTTTACCTGCTGGATCTGGTGTTGATGGTTTAGGTGGTGGAGGTGGTGGTAATGCTGGTGGTCAAGATGCGGGCGATGGTGGCGATGGTGTTGTGATCTTGCGCTGGCTGACGGCCGACTATGTTACTGACTGTGAAGCCGATGGCGGAACAGAAACTACCGATGGCGCGTATACCATTTGTACGTTTAACACTTCTGGTACGCTCAACGTTATACCTATGGGTTACATCATCCTCTCAGGTACGCTATATCAAGCTGATAGAAGTACGGTGGTTGCAACTAGCTCTGTCATAAAAGTGGCGGCTGGTAATCCGGTGCAGGTCTATACTGGTTCATCAGCTCAGACTACAGGTCTTTGGGACGTAGCAGTTACGTCTGGACATACCATTGATACTGGTGAGGGTGTTGTTGTGTGGGTCGACGGGGATAGTACTATCAGCGGATCAGTAGTTACAGTAGCTAACTCATCAACGACTAATATTACAGGTCTCGATATTTATCAGGATCATATAATTACTCGACACGAAGCAGGTATTTCTTCAACAACAATTTCAGATTTTGCTACATATGACGCGGCTGACGATAGCGATATTATGTACATCGCTTCAGCGGCAGCTGAGACACTTACGGTTCAGGGTGGAAAAGAGCTGTACGTGTGGCCAGGTAGTACCCTTAATGGAGGTACTGCGATTACTACAATTTCTGGACCAACGCTGCCGGGGTCTATTACTGTTGCTAGCGGAGCGACGTTTGAAGCACCAACAACCCTTACGCTAGCAGGAAACCTAACTAATAGCGGTACCTATGACAGTACAGGGTCGACGTTGGAAATTCAGTCTGGACAGTCGGTGTCTTATAAAAATGGAGTCACTACTTCAGTGGCTAACTCTAGTTTTTGGGGAATGTCCATTGTGGACTCAGGGACCAAAGTTGCCTTCACTGACATTACAAATGATGTGATTGAAATGTATAATTTGTCTACCGCGTACGATTTGTCTACCGCTGGACTGTCGTCCACATATGATGTGAGTGGGGAAGACGGCTTTGCTTTTGGAGTGAGATTCAATACTGCTGGTACACAGATGTTTGTCTTGGGGGGCGGAAATAATACACTCTATGCTTATGACCTGAGCACTGCCTTTGATGTTTCGACTGCGAGTGCTACTGATACTCACGTGTTTTCACAAGTGTCTACAGCGATTAGTTTCTCATTTAATAGTGCTGGTACTAAGTTGTTTGTTGGTGATGAAAGTGCTGATGATGTCAGTGAATTTACGTTATCAGCGTGGGACATTACTACCTTAAGCTATGTTGATGCGTTTGATGTGAGTGCACAGACTAGCAGTCCTTATGGGTTAACCTTTAGCTCAACTGGCGACGAGATGTTTATGACAGATGGTATTGCTTCAAATGGGGAAGTCTATCAGTATGATTTGGGCACCGCTTTTGATGTTTCTACGGCTGTACTCGGAGGGACGCTTGATACCTCAGGAGATCTGGGTGCTACGACGATTACGGGAGTGGATTTTGATGGTGATGGAGATCGGTTGTTTTTGATCCTGGGTGGTGCTGCCGGGTATGCTGAGTATGCACTTGATAGTGCATATAGTTTTGGTGGTGTCACCTATAATGATCTCACCGCACCAGCGAATACTAGTTCGCCATTCGCGGTTCGCTTTAGTGAGACTGGAGATAAGATGTTTGTCCTAGACTATTCTGGGGCTGAAGTAGATGAGTATGACCTGGGTACAGACTTCGACGCCTCGACGGCTAGCTATAACAGTAGTTTTGATGTGAGTAATGAAGCGACTGCGCCTGGGGGTTTTGCTTTTAGTGCTACTGGTAGCAAGATGTACATTAGTGATTTAACTACAGGTACTATCTATGAATACGATGTTAGTACCCCCTGGGATGTATCAACAGCCAGTTATAATAGTAACTCTTATGATACAGGAGTCGGTTTAGGGATTGCTTTTAATGACGATGGATCAATTTTATTTGTCGCAAGTGGATCAGGCACAATATATGAATATTCACTATCTACAAACTGGGATGTTTCAAGTGCTTCGTATGACACCTTCCACTCAATTAGTGAAGATTCTTACAGCGTAGCTTTTAATTCAGCTGGTACTCAAATGTATGTTGGTGACGTCGGTACAGCTAATACTCTCGGGGTATATCCACTAGGGACACCGTTTGATATTGGTTCCCGTGGTGCGCCGAGTTCTGTTGCGCTAGCTGAATTGTCAGGCAGTGACGTCTTTGATATTACCTTTAACGATACGGGTTCGAAAGCGTACATCTTATCTGCATCAGGTGGCATTTATGAATATGGTTTAGATCCAGTGTTTACTTTTAGCGGGTCGTCACTTACAAGTTTTGAGTCACTTGTAAAAACTGACACGACACCTGAAGCAGTAACCTTTGGTGATGACGGCACAAAGGTATACACCGTATATCGTAGTGCTGGGCTAGTTGGACAGTTTACAGTCAGTACTCCGTATGATCTGTCTACCGCAACGTACAAAAAGGGTCTTTCAATTGAAGCTTTTGATACCACGCCGAGAGATGTCCAGTTTAACGCTACGGGCAGCCGGATGTATTTACTTGGAGATACAGGGAATGACATTACTGAATTTTCACTCAGTATCCCATGGGATATTTCAAGCGCAGCTCAGGTAGACACTGAGCCACTTGGGTCACAAGAGACATCACCAAGAGCGATGATTTTGAGTGAAACTGGTGACAAGATGTTTGTAGTTGGGACTGTGGGAATTGATGTAAATGAATACACACTCGGGACTGATTGGGATATTTCAACCGCGTCGTTTGTTGATAGTTTTGATGTATCAAGTGAAGACACTCAACCGTCGGGAATTGTTTTTAACACCACGGGAACAAAGATGTTCATTTTAGGCGATCAAAATGACTCAATATTTGAATATACTTTGTCGTCTGGGTTTGACGTTTCTACGGCATCGTACGATGGTCGGCTGTATGATTTATCTGACATTGAAACCTTGCCATCAGGAATAGATATAAGTCCCGACGGCTTCGCGATGTTTGTTAGTGGTACTAATAGTCGTACCTTTAGTAGTTTTGACCTAGCCTCACCGTTTACGTTTGAAGCGGTCGTTTCGACGAGTACACTCAGTGGTTCACTGACTGGAGCATCTGCCTTGGCGACGGTCACCGCCTCATTTGGAAATGTGTTGATTGCAAGTGAAGCGTCAACTACCGATTTCACTATTAGTTCTGGAGCAGCAGTAAGTATCGCTTCGACAACAGCTTTTGAGGTTGGAGGAAATTTCACCAATGATGGTAGTTTTGATGCCGGGTCAGCACTGTATTTCAGTGGCTTAGAAAATACCATTTCTGGTGATCTGGTAGCCAGTAATCAACTAGGGGACATAACCATAGATGGTTCGTATACGTTTAGTGATGAAGCTGAAGTGGAAGATTTTGTCATTACCGCAACAGGGAGTACAACTGCTCCAAGTGTCTTGACCATAACAGGAGATCTGATTAAAAGTGGTGTATTCACAGCAAACAACGGAGTAACTCGCTTTAGTAGTACAACTCCAGCGACTATTACAGGTGATTTCACTGGCGTATCAAGTTTGGCTGATGTACGAATAATTAGTGGTAGTTCAGTGACGTTTTCACAGGCTGCGTCGACCACTAATATTACTATCGAAGCTGGCGCTACGACCACTGCTCCAGCTACGGATCTTACAATTGCCGGGTCGTTCACCAATAACGGGGTATTCGAAAACAATTCTGGAACATTGCAGTTTTCAGGGATTACACATGAGGTCTCAGCCTTGAGTTACGACGATACGTTTTCAATTTCGGCCCAAGAAAGTGTTCCTGAAGGATTAGCTTTTAATACTGACGGTACAAAACTGTTTGTAATTGGGTCTTTTGAAGATAATGTTAATGAGTATGCATTACTAGATCCATTCGATCTTTCGACCGCCCGTTTTGTTGATAGCTTTAGGATTGCGTCTCAAGAGACGTCTCCAACGGCAGTAACATTCAGTACTACTGGCACGAGAATGTTTGTTCTAGGAACCACAAATGATTCGGTATTTCAGTATGACCTGGCGTCGGCATTTGATGTGTCGAGTGCTGTCTATACTCACGCTACGAGTGTGTCACTCCAAGAACTTACGCCGGAAGGTTTGAGTTTTAATACCGACGGTACCAAGATGTTTGTGGTCGGGAGTAGTGGTGATGACGTGAACGAATATACCCTGAGTTCACCCTGGGATGTGTCTTCAGCAGTGTTTGTCGATGCAACGCTTGTGAATGCCCAGGAAAATGCTCCGACTGGGATCGTGTTTAATACCGACGGAACCAAAATGTTCATCGTTGGGGACACCGGCAATGATATCAACGAATATACTCTTAGCGGGGCATTTGATGCGTCAACTCGAAGTTTTGTTGATAGTTTTGCTGTGACTGCTCAAGACAGCACCCCAACCAGTGTGCAATTTAATACCGACGGCACGCAGATGTTTGTTCTTGGAGATGGGTTTAACAATGTTAACCGGTATCTGCTCACTGTTGGTTTTGATGTCTCGACTGCCTACTTTGACGGTCTTTTCTCAATCTCTGCTCAAGACCTTATCCCTAGTGGAGTTACCTTCAACACCGACGGTACCAAGATGTTTGTGGCGGGTGATGCGGGTAACGATATCAATGAATATACCCTAGCGGAAGGATTTGATGCCTCAACTGCTGCGTTTGTTGACTCCTTCAGTGTGGCGTCGCAGGAAACAAATCCGTCAGATGTCGCCTTCAACACTGACGGTACTAAGATGTACGTATCAGGAGACGCCGGCAACGATGTGGGTGAGTACAATCTTGGCAGTGCATTCGATGTCTCAACAGCAGTATTTGCCCACGCAACCAGCGTTGCAGTTGCAAATACTGTTCCGACTGATGTGGAATTTAATCCAGACGGTACCAAGATGTTTGTGCTTGGCTCCACTCCAGATTCTGTGGCTGAGTTCACACTAGGTACTGCGTTTGATATCTCAACCGCCAGTTACGTAGATTCCTTTAGCGTTAGTTCCGAGGATACTGTTCCGACTGGTTTGCTGTTTAATAAAGCAGGTACGGCAATGTTTGTGCTGGGTGATTTTGGTAATGATATAAACGAATACACTCTCGGTACGCCGTGGGATATTTCGACTGGGAGCTTTATTACGAGCTATAGTGTTGCTAGTGAAGAGACTTCGCCAAGTGGCATGGCGTTCAATGCTGCGGGAACAAAATTGTTCCTAATTGGATCGGTCGGTGATGATATTAATGAGTACGATCTCAGTAATCCGGTTGCGGTTGGGACATTTACTGGCTCGTCGCCTTTGGCTGATGTAATTGTATCGGGAACAATAATGTTTGAAAGTAATGCCAGCACTAGTGATATTAACGTAGGAACTGACGGGCTAATCGGTCTACCGGCACAGCTGTCAGTTTCTGGTTCATTTAGTGGTGGGGGAGAAGTAACTGCTGGTTCGGGTACGACGACACTCACGGGTATTGGTGAGCAGTTCTCTGGCTCGCTGACTGATGATGCTCAAAATAATACAGTCGTAGTTGCTGGTGACTACACATTTTCTAACGCCACGACCGCTCAAATGGTAGTTGATTCAGGAGCTACCTTAAATGGATCTGGAGAATTAACCGTCCTTGGTGATTATCGTATTACTGGTGCTTATGGCAGTGGCGGCACGGTTGTATTTGCTGGCACAGGTACGCAGATTGCCACGGGTACGATGACTGGCGTTGGCGCTTTTGATGGACTAAAAATTACCAATACTTCTGGTTTGGGTAGTAGTAGTCAGTCGGTGCTCTTTGGGGCACCAGTTGAGACTACCGGGACTTTCACTATGACAGCGTCGACGTCGGCACAATTTTTAGCTGGCCAAACAGCCACCTTTGAAAACATTGACTGGGCTGGTGCTGGAACAAGTCCGGTGTATCTCCGATCATCTGATCTGGGAACTGCCTGGAATTTAAATGTTACTGGCTTGCAGGTCGCGATTTCGTACGTTGATGTGCGCGATAGTGATGCCACACTAACTGCTGGAGGTATCGTGTCGTACAATTCAACTGATTCTGGAAATAACACTAATTGGGATTTCTTGATAGGGACACCGCCAGTGTCTTGGAATGCTACTGACTGGGTAGCCTTCGATGCAATTGTTATCAAATCTGAAAATATTGATGAAGATTTAAGTGATTTCCCGGTCTATATTGATCTGGCTGATTTGAGTAGTAATTTTTGGAGTACGACAGCAAGTTCCTCTGGTGCAGTAGGAAATGATATTCGTGTGACCACTGCCGCTAATATTGAAGTACCACGAGAGCTGGTATTCGCATCAAGTTCGCTCCAAACTGGTGAACTACACTTCAAGGCTGATAGTATTTCCAGTATTACTGATACGGTCTTTAAGATTTGGTATAACGGGACGACAACAGCAGATTATTCAGATGGTTATGCGTATGGCGCAGAGAATGTGTGGAGCAGTTATGATTTTGTGTCTCATGATGGTGGTTTGACCGATGTCGGACCGAATTCAATTACGCCCGCTGATGACGGAACTGAGGCAGCGGCAACGACGCAGTTGGGGGGCGGTGGGCGCACGTTTGTGGAAGGTAATACGGACGTCATTACGGTCGATGATGATAGCTTTGAGCAAGAGACGGGCACAATTAATTTTTCAGCCTGGATTTACAAAGATGCTGGCGGCACTGGGCCAGATATTATCTTCGAAGAAGGGGGAGGGACTAATGGTTTTGCAGTACTCTATGATACGGGCGCTGATCAGTATTCAATTGTGATGGCTAATGACGGTTCGCCAGAACAGTTTGTACAAACCGGTACGATTGTTGAAGATCAGTACAATTATTTAGTTTTTCAATTCAACAACGGCACAACCAGTATTTATGTAAACGGTATATTGAATGATACTGATACGTTTAGCTCAACGACGTTGAATGCTCACGATAATTCTGCTGGCTTGGGAGGAAACAATTTTGGTAATGTATCAAATTTGTTAGGCTCACCAGGGAATTCATTTGACGGGTCACTGGACGAGGTGCGTCGCTATGGAGAAGGAAGTGGTGCTGTGCTTTCCGCCGCTTGGATCAAAGCTGAATACCTCAACCAATCCACCACTACCGACTTCTATTCGCTGGCACAACCAGGCGTGGTTACAATTGCTAATCATACTGTCGGCCAGGTAGGGAGTGCATTTACTTTTAAGAACGCGACCAGCCAACCCGCCTTTGCTTTTGAGCTAACTCCAACTGGTGAAAACGCTACGGTCACGTCACTTACACTCGATGTAACAGGCATTAGCGACAGTGTCTCAACCAGCAGTATTCCAAATATTGTTTTATATCGGGATACGGATAACGACGCTGAGTATGATGCGACCGATCAAGTGTTAGATGCCAGTGGTGAGTTCACCTTCAGTGGTCAGTCAGGTACGATTGTGTTTGAGGATGATTTTATAGTTACGGCCACGGGTAACTACTTGGTGACATTTGATCTTAATAATGTCTCACAATCTGAAATGCTGGTGTTGAGTCTAGCTACCAGTAGCGTACAAGCTACTGGAGTAGTGTTTGAAGGGGTGGTCACAGTAGTTGGTGCTGTGAGCTCGGTACAGCACATCCGTAACGCACGAAGTAGCAGTGGTTCTAGTGGCAATGCTATCAGAGCAATTGGTGGATCAGTACCCGGTGATGGTGACGTCGGTGGTGGTGAAGAAAGCGGTGGAGAAGAGATCGGTGCTCCCGAACCAGATGGAGAGAATATTACGCCAGATCCGAACTTCAAGCGGCCGTCCTCGACGGGGGATCCAGACAACGACTGGACAAATCCGACCAATGCGTATGTGAGTGATGGAATAAAAGCTACCGCCTCATTTTCAACACTGGAACAGTCCTACGGAGGTTTTGGATTTACCATACCGGCTAGTAATCAAATTACTGGTATTGAGGTTAAAGTTGATGGAACCGCTGAAGTTTATGCACTGAACGTGAGTTTGTCATGGGATGGTGGCACTACACATACGAGCAGTAAGGGGCTTAGTCTGGGTATCACTGATGTGGTTGATACCGTGGGCACTCCAGCAGATTTATGGGGTCGAGCCTGGACTCCGTCAGAATTTTCAGACACAAATTTTCGGCTACGGATTCAAGGAACTGGTATAGGAGGAGGAACAGTTGATGGCATCGAAGTTCGAGTCTATCACCAAGCCACCGGGGGCGGGGGAGGTGGGGGCGGTTCAATCTAGCCGATATAACTAAGTAAAATATAGGTATATCGGTGAAATTGTGGACGTGATACAAATCTGAAAAGGAGGGTCCTGTTCAGATTTCTCTGTCATCATAGGTTTTCAAAATAAAGCTGTAGCTCCGTATCATACGATTAATCGTATGATACGGAGCTGCTGCAAGGCATAGCATTTTGAGACTGTGGCCGTATTCACAGTACGGTCAGCTGGTGAGTCTTTTAGCCGGTTTAGATGAGTACTCCTGGTAAAAAGTTTGTGCACAACAGGCGTTGTGGTAACTAGTGATAGGTGGGAGAATCAGGGGAGGTGGGCAGCCGCGATTAGCGGCTGCCTTTTCGTATCCAAAAATAAAGCGCAATTAGCAATAAATTAAAATGTATGTCTTTTAGTAAAATCAGTTCCAGTGTAATTCTTCCAGTCCTCATGGGCGGCTTGCTGCTATCCATGTTGCTTCCGCAGTCGTCTCAAGCTGCGGCAAACATTTCTGACCTGCACGCGGCACTCGACAAGCTTGAACAAACAGTACAGCAATTGCGTAAAGAGCCCCCAGTGCCAACTGGCGCTGTCCTGGGTTCGCGGGTTTCTGACACACTTCTCCTTGATTTAGCCTTTTCCCCGAGTGGGGTTACTGATCGCTCGGGGTATGGGGCACCGGTGAATCTCAACAGTGGATCAACTCTTGATGTAGAAGAGGGGCTGGGTGGGTATGTGTATCACCTCACTGGTGCAAGCGATTTTAATATTCACCGTAGTCAAGCACAGATGTATGACCATGAAGAGGTGAGTTATGTATTCACTCTTAAGCACGATACTTCAGGTGGCATTAGTACCGGAGAAGTTTTTCGTATTCATAGTTCACAAAGTATTCTGGTGCGGAGTGAGGTAACGTTTGAATTTACGAACACTGCGGGAGAAAGATTCGTGGTGCGCTCTTCGGGGGCAAATCTGAGTGAGGGTTGGCATCATGTGGTGGTGACGTATAACTCACTAGAAGAAAGAATTACGTTGTATGTTGACGGGAAAAAGGTTGGGGAAGGAATAGCGACTGGTAAAACCAAGCCGCGTGAGTCTTGGGGGGCTAACTTTGGTTTTGGTAGTGGTGAACGCTTCCGCGGCTCCATTGGTGAATTCCAAATGCACTCGCTAGCTCTTTCGGAAAGCGAGATCGCCAGTCGCGCAGCTGCCTTTGCAGCTAAAGTCGGCAGCTCACCAGCGCCAACTCCAACGCCAGTGGTAGAGCCAACCCCAACCCAAACGCCAAACCCTGAACCAAATCAAACACCAGTCACGGCTACCGAACCTGCCGCGCCAAATGCCCCGGCCACCAACGGCGCCCTCAGTATCGACGCTTTCAAGCGCGACAAACATATCTTTGATCGCGGTCTGGCCCGAGGCGAGAACAGCGCTGACGTACCACTTTCAGGAACAGCACCAGCTGGAGCGGTTATTGAAGCCCGTACTGTTGAAGTTTCAGGTAGTCGTACCGCTTCAGCTTGGAAAACTATCGCTACCACTAACAGTCAGGGTAATTGGTCTGGTACCTATACTCGTGGTCGTTCAACGGAGTACTTACGCGCTGAAGCACGAGTTAAGACTGATTCATCAAGGACAGTTGCAACCACCAACACCTTTGGGGTAGGGACGACAATTGCACTTCATGGGCAGAGTAATGAAAACTATTGGATAAAATTCCAAGGGGCAGTCATGGAAGACGTGCTTGATGATACTGCGGTGCAGTTGATAGAAATCGATCGCGCATCTGATCCTACTAATAGTACTACCGAAATCACCTTTGTAACCAATGAGTGGAAAGATAATCAGCGAAGATTGGCTAACGGAACAATTTATGGTGCAGGTAAGGTTGCCTTTGCTAACATGCTGTCGGCTAGTCTGCCAGGTGAAAAGTTCTTAGTAAAGTTAGCAGTGGTCTCTGGGACCGGCCTGCAGAACGAAGTGCAAGACCGTACTGACGCTACTGAAAACCCAAAGCGACTATGGGTAGATGAGATCCGTTTGCACAAAGCTTTTGACCCATATTATGTGAATGCTGGTACGCCAACAAAGATGGGTTTGATGTTGTGGGCGTATACATCTGCGAGCGCACTGGTTGATGTGGAATCGATCTATGTGCCGATGATGGTAGGTATTCATCGCGATGGTACAAAGACGGGGAGTGAGTATGATCATACGTTGGCCGAGATGTACGATTGGTCACACACAAAGTTTGGTTTTGGATTGGCTAATAGTCACGAGCAACAAATTAATATTGTTAATATAAAAAATAATCCACATTACGCCTCGTTTGTCGCTGGTCTTGGGTATGGTATACCGGGGAATGTTACCGCTGGTGGTTTAATGTGGCTCCGCAACGGATCAATAAAAGATACGGCTCATCCTAGTGTTCAGCATGAAGATGGCTCAGTGCGCAGGGCACGCCTTACAGCTGTAAATATTTTGATGTTGCTGGGGGTTACCACAGAACGTTCTAATATTTGGAACTCGACTACAGCTGAGTGGGGGCCAGTAGTTAGTGGTGTGCGTCGAACTGATGTGATTCGCCTGTCACGACCACAGCAAGACTTCACAACCCTGCGCCGGATTCGTGGTTGGGATCGTCTTGTTCCTGATGGCACTTGGCGTAACGGTGACGTCGATGGTTTCTTTGCAAATAATGAACCATTACGAAAAGTCGAAATTCGCGACCGTAACGGTAATTTGGCCGATCGTGGAGATGTGTGGATTTATAAAAATGACGGTTCTGCTTGGACCAGCGCCGATAATCTTTCAAATGAGATTGGCCAAGGAAGCTTGAACCGAAGCAAAAATCCAAAAGACCCTTCTTTTAATCCGGATGACTATCTTGATTTTCGCTTTGCATCCCGCTTGGCGGTAGTTTCAAACTTACGAAAGATAGACGCAATTCCAGTATATAGTGTTATGTTACCTGAATTAGTTAGTAATAAAGCTGCTGCAAGCGTGGCTGCTCCTGCGGTGCCACAGAGTTCTGTGAATCCGACCACTCCAACTCCAACTCAATCCATTCCCACCATCGCTACCGTTGCCAGCGGCGACCGTGTCCGCGTCACCGAGCGCGTCAACGTCCGTGACCCGTACGGTACCGGTGGTACTATCCTTGGCGTCCAAGAAGTAGGCGCTTTAGGAACAGTCCTCACCATGGCTCCACAGTCTGCCAATGGCTACACCTGGGTTCCCGTCAACTTCGATAGTGGAGCAGACGGGTGGGTAGCTAATGAGTTTCTAGTACGGGTCTCAGAAGTGGCTACTCCAGTTGCTTCGCAACCCGTTGTAACACCTTCCAGTGAAACCGTTTCAGCACCTCCAGCTACGGGTTCGTATGTCACCTCAGTCAGCGAGCGGGGTATCACGTGGTATTTCAAAGAACCCGCACTTGTCGGTCGCTACATCACAGGAGACTATTGGGTTATGGGGCCAGTTGAAGTGACTCGCATTACACCGGATGCCGGTAATGATATGCATGGATGGATGGTGAATCCGCTTGATGATAAAAAGCAAGCCTTTCATAGCTCTACCCGTAGTACTCAAAAAAATACTTATGATCGAACGCTCATGCCGAGTCTGCCGTACACGGCTAATCCAGGAGATTCATTGATTAAGGCTATTACTAATTCCAATGACCAACGATTCCGCACCGATTATGCATCGGTACTCACAGTAGTAGATATTGTGCCGCCAAGTGATGCGTTTCGTCCAGCGTACGCAGGTACAAAAAAAGATACGTACCGTGTGAGCGAATTACGTACCAATTTGTTGCCGAGCGCCGTCCCGTCCTCGATTAATGTACCTTCATGGTCTGAGGTGGAGGGGTACTTTAACAATGGTCCCTGGATTGATTTCATAACGAGTCACCCGGGTGAGATTGTACACCCGTCATTCCAGATGGGACGATATGGTGGTACTTTACAATTCCAAACTAGCAATGCCATTTTGCGACTGATGATGAATGACCCACTTGCTCAAAAGCTCCCAACCCTACAGTGGGTGGTGCAGTATGCGATTGATCTTGAAGCAATGATGCTTGAGACTGGTACGGATTTTCCGCCAAACGGCGGCCACGCTGGCGGGAGAAAACTTCCACTTACTCTCGCTGCAGTACTCTTGGACGACCCTGAGATGACTGCGTTAGTGAAAGACGCTCCAAAAGATCAATTCAATGAAAATGGTAAACATCTTTTTAGTCAAAAAGCCAATAATGGGCAAGGGATAGTGTTGATGGGTGATGCAACTGATAAGGGCAACGAATCACAGTATTGGACTCTAGTTGAGACTGGAAATGGTTTTCGTACCGCAGCTGATCCATATGGATATATTGATGGGAGTGTACAACCAATTGAAAGTTATCTCTTGGTGTTGAATGTGGCGCCATGGAAAGCGTCAGTGATTGCGTTGCAGCTAATGCCATCACTGAAGCCGGTCTGGAACGATGAAGATTTTGTGACTGTCACGAAGCGCTATGTGAGCGGTGGACAGTGGACCCAGCCGGACCCGTGTGCGCCAGTCGAGCGAGATGCTCAAGGAAAGGCAGTGGCTGCAAACAGAGGTGTGACCTATGGGCCAGATGGTCAGGGAGGTTGTATTCTTGATACTGATCCGAGCGACGGAATTGGACGCTTCCCAAATTTGCACCTAAGTGATCCAGACGCAGCTAGTAAGCGAAAAACCCCGTACGATATACCATTTGCTGATGCTCTCTGGCCAATGTACATAAATGTGAATCCAAATGATGTACCAAACACTGAGGCGTTACCAGCCCCAACCGAACCAGCTGCTCCGAGTGCACCGGCCACTAATGGTGCGCTTGGTATCGACCCTATCCTCCGCGATAAACATATCTTTGATCGTGGCCTCGCTCGGGGTGAGAATAGCGCTACCATTCCACTCTCAGGTACTGCTCCAGCCGGTGCGGTGATTGAAGCCCGGACTGTCGAAGTCTCTGGTAGTCGCGCCAGCACACCATGGCGTGTGATCGCTACCGCTGGTAATGACGGCCGCTTTGCGGGTACGTACACCCGTGGTCGTTCGACCGAATACCTCCGCGCCGAAGCGCGCGTACAAGGCACAACCGCTACGGTAGCAACTACCAATACCTTTGGTGTCGGGACGACGATTGCGTTGCATGGGCAGAGTAATGAAGTGCACTGGATTAAATTTACCGGATTACCAACCGAAGTTGTTATAGATGATGACGCGGTACAGTTTGTGGATATTGCCAGGCAGTCGGGTGGTCCTGCTGGAGCTGATGCGGTTAAGGTGCGAATGGTGACTAATACAGAACCGCTCGCAACACCAGGAATTAAAGCCTTCGCGAATGCTCTTATTAGTGGAGTGCCAGGCGAGAAATTTATAGTGAAGTTTGCAACGGTATCTGGTTCAGGTATTCAAGATGAGGTGCAGGATAGAACTGATAGTACTGAAAGCCCTGTTAGATTTTGGGCTGATGAAGTAGATTTGCATCGTGCGTTTGATCCATATTTTACAGCGGGTCAAACATCGAAGACAGGTTTATTGCTGTGGGCATATACCAGTGCAAGCAACAACAGTGATATGGAGGCAGATTATGTACCAATGATGCTCGGAATTAAACGCAACGGTACCCCAACTGGCAGTGAGTACGATCATACACTAGCCGAGATGTATGACTGGAGTCATACCAAGCTTGGTTTTATTCCGTATGTAGACTCAATCGCGCAAACAACCTCAATACAGAATTTGCCTGAGAATACAAACTACGCACCGTTTTTGGCAACGCCACACATTGGTTTAAGTCGGTATGGTATTCAACATGGTGAACTCAGAAATGGTGTCTATACCGACTTAACCCACCCTGGTATTGAACACATGGATGGCACTACACGAGCTGGTCGTACTACCGCTTTTTCCGCGCTGATGATGTTGGGGGCGGTAGATGTGAGTGAGAATACCTGGGATAAGGTTGTAATTGAGTGGGGTCCAACTGTGAACGGGGTAAAGCGAAGTGATGTAATTCGTATCTCAAAGCCAGAGCACAACTTTACGACGTTGCGGCGAGCTAGAGGAGAAACTCGTCTTACTCCTGATGGTACCTGGCGCGATGGCGACGTGTATGGATTTTGGCAAGGAACTGTGCCATTACAAAAAGCCCAGATTCGTGACCGCGCTGGAAATATTGCTGATAAAGGAGATGTTTGGTTGTTTAAAAATGACGGCTCAGCTTGGACAGCCAATGACCGCGCTAGTTATGCTCCGCTGACGAGTCGATCGATACGAATTGTTAATCCGGATGACTTCATTGACGTATTTACGTCATCGAATCTTCAGGTCGCTAATTCGTTTCCAAAACTGTTGACGGTACCGATGATGGGGATTGCTCAAAGTAATTTGTTGGAAAACAAAGTTGGTCAAAGTAGTAGTGGGCCGGCGCCTTTGCCAACAAATCCAACTCAACCAACACCAACCCCAACCGAACCCGCTCCTGTAGTCGAACCAGTCACCCCAACCCCAACCCAACCAACACCTGTTACCGCCACCGTCGCCGCCGGCGATCGCATCCGGGTAACCGAACGTGTCAACGTCCGCGATCCGTACGGCACCAACAGTCCAAGTATTGGTCTTCAAGAAGTGGGTGCCCTGGGTACTGTCCTCACCATTGCCCCGCAATCAGCTAATGGCTTTACTTGGGTACCGGTTAACTTCGATAGTGGCGCTGATGGCTGGGTAGCTGAGAGCTTTGTGGGTAAGGTGACGATTGCACCAACACCAGCACCAACCCCAACACCGACCCCAACCACTCCAGTCACTAACCAAGAAGCTGAAAACAACAACCCGAGCGAACCTGCCCCAACCCTCTCCGACCGTCGCAAAACCGTCACCAACGCCGAGCTACGCGACAAAGTCCGCGAACACCGTCTCGAGCTTGCTCGCCAGGCCACCAAGATCACCAAGTTCTTGAATCGTCGTGAGAGTGAATTGAAGCGTGACACTCGCTTCACCTATCCACTTGGACTCTACGACTTCGCTGCCGAAGTAGAACCAGGTAGTACTGAGACGGTCACTATCACCTTGGATGCACTCTTTGACACTAGCGACTGGGAGTACCGCAAATATAATGGCACTACCGACCGATACACCGACATCTCAGACCAAGTCACCTACGGCACCACGAACCTCAATGGCACCGACGTGACTACCATCACCTACGAGATTGAAGACAACGGCCCCCTTGATACCGATGATCGCCTCGGCTTCATTGCTGACCCGGCTGGTCCAGCCTTACCAGAAGGTGAGGAGGTGGTGATTGAAGAAGAAATTACTACTAATAACAGTGGCGGCTCTTCTGGCGGCGGTGGCGGTTCACGGAGTTCTTCAAGCGGCGGTAGTTCATCAGCAAATTCAAACACTACCAGCGTGAATTCATCTACTGGAGATATCTCTCTCGTCTCTGCCAACATCTCATTCAATCAGCCAAGTATTAACACCCCAACTGCCGTTAACAATGTGTTGCGTTTCCTCAATACGTTTGAAGGCGAGAACCTTCCACTTGATGGTAGCTACGACGTCACCGACAATGCAGCCGTGCAACGCTTCCAACTGAAGTACAAAAAAGAAATCCTCGACATCTGGAATCTGACCGAAGCCACCGGCTACGTTGGTATTACGACACGTCTTAAAATGAACTTCCTCATCAAGGGAGCGACCGCCGAGTGTCCGGCTTTCGTGGAATACAACGGTGGACTCTCAGGCATCATGTTCTCACCTGAGATTGGCAAGACGCAAACGATCCTCAAAGATCTGGGTATGTATCGTGGAGGAATCAATAACACTTGGGATGCTAGCACTAATCAAGCGCTGATTACCTTCCAAGAAACCTTCCGCGAAGTGATGCTCGACCCGTGGAATATCACAGAAGGTACCGGCTACAAGTACAAGACGACCAACTTATTCCTCAACTACTTTGCTGGGTGTGATACAGGAGCAGTGGAGTTAGAGGGCGTGGGGCGGTTTGAGATTTAGAAAAATAATAATGCATTACTTATGAGTATCACAAGACATATCTACAAGAAAACAGCGATCACCATTCTCGTGATGAGTTTTGTGTGTTCGGCATTCATTTCTCAACCAGCACAGGCTACCAACCTCACCGACCTCCGCGTAGCCCTCGACCAGCTCGAACAAACCTTGCTACAACTCCAGCAGCAATTGCAATTAGCCTCTGTGCCACGAGCTGGGCAGGTGTTGGGTTCACGTGTCTCTGACACACTTCTCCTTGATGTAGCCTTTTCGCCGAGCGGGATTACTGATCGTTCGAGCTATGGAGCACCAGTGAATCTTAACAGTGGATCAGCTCTCGATGTACAAGAAGGCCTGGATGGATACGTCTACAATCTGACAGGCGTCAGTGATTTTCAAATCCCGCGTACAGCAGAGATGCAGCTGTATGATCATGAAGAGGTGAGTTATGTTTTTACGGTAAAAAATGATGAACCAACAAAATTTAGAACCGGCGAATTATTCGGTATCCTTCGTTCACAACAGGTCTTTGTAAAAGATGAAATCACCTACTCACACCAAAGTAGTGACGGTAGTACCTACACCATTCGTTCGTCTGGTGCATCGATTGGAGATCGAGCGTGGCACCACGTGGTGATCACAATGAATTCTCTGGAAGAACGAGCGGCTATTTATGTGGATGGAGAAAAAGTGGGTGAAGGGATCGCCAAAGGCAAAACGAAAGGAATGCAAAGCTGGGGGTTACATTTGGGTAACCCATTTGGTGAAAACTTCAATGGTTTGATCGGTGAATTCCAAATGCACTCCATCGCTCTCTCTGAAAGTGAAATTCAAAATCGTGCCGCTGCGTTTGCTGCTAAGGTGGGCAACAGTCCTCAACCAACACCAGACCCAACACCAGACCCAACTCCCGAGCCAGAACCAGTGGCTGATCCTGTCCCTACGACACCAACCCCTGAACCAGAAACCACTCCGGTTACTACTGAAGCACCAGCGGCTCCCAGCGCCCCAGCTACCAACGGTACACTTGGCATTGATCCAATTTTGCGTGACAAGCATATCTTCGACCGCGGTCTGGCTCGCGGGCAAAATAGCGCTGACATCCCACTCTCTGGCACGGCACCAGCTGGATCAGTAGTTGAAGTGCGAACGGTCGAAGTCTCTGGTAGTCGCGCTACCTCACCATGGCGTGTCATTGCGACCGCCGACACCAGTGGCCGTTGGCAAGGTGCCTATACGCGTGGTCGCTCGAGTGAATACCTCCGCGCTGAAGCCCGGGTGCGCGGCACATCCGGCACAGTTGCGACCGTCAACACCTTTGGGGTGGGGACGACCATTGCTTTGCATGGGCAGAGTAGTGACTACCACTGGATTGCGTTTGCTGGTACACCGATGGAAAACGTGATCGATGATAGTGCGATGCAGATAGTCGAGATTAATCGCGCCTCGGATCCGGCAGATAGCACCACAAGTGTCACAGCAGTTACAAATGCTTGGAAAAATGCGCAGCGTGATTTTGGAAACGATGTCATTAATCGATCCGGTGTTGTTGCGTTTGCGAATATGCTCATGCAGGGTATTCCAGGTGAAAAATTCTTGGTTAAGTTTGCTGCTGTCTCGGGGACAGGGATTCACAGTGAGTTTGAAAACAGTTCTGACTCGCGTCGTAGGTGGCCAGACGAGATGCGTCTCCATAAAGCCTTCGATCCCTATTTTGTTGAGGGTCAGAAAATGTCCGACACAGGTTTAGTGGCGTGGGTATATTCCTCATCCAACAATCATATTCGATTTGAAACCTCGTATGGACCAATGATTTTTGGTAAATTTCCTGATGGTCGACCAGTGGTAACCGGCTCGAGTGAATATCCATACGCCCATACGTGGGCAGAATTTTATGACTGGGAACAGAGTCGATTAGGAGTTGGATTTAATGCTCGCGCTCAAGGAATGAATGCTGCTCGAATGACAGAAAATCCTAATTATAGTCGTCACTTAGCGCCGAATGTTCTAGGACTAAATCGGTTTACACAACAAGCCGGGGAATTACGAAGAGGAGTATATATTGATCGTGGTCATCCAGGACAAGAGCATCCAGATGGTACCGTACGAGCAGCTCGTATGGCAGCCTATGGTTTGTTGATGCATATGAAGCAAGTGCCAGCCCACGACCTACGACCGTTTGTAGGTGCTGCTATTGAATGGGCTCCAACCTTAAATGGAGTGGCTCGTCCCGATGCTGTATTGATCACTAATCAAAATCGAGATTACACGACCCTGCGGCGTGCCCGAGGTGAAGCGCGCTTTACACCCGATGGCACCTGGCGAGATGGTGACGTGACGCACTTCATGATCAATGGGGAGATGGCTCGTAATGTGCGTATTGTTGATGATCAAGGTAACTTGGCGGATAAAGGTAATATCATAATCTTAAAAAACGATCGATCACATTGGACTACTAGTGATACGCTCACGTTTGGTCTTGAGGTGGCTAGATATGATTGGGAAAACCCCAAAGATCTTGCTGATGATGTTCATAAAGATTTGTTGGCAATACCAACAGATTTTCCTCTCATGTGGGTACTTCCAGTGACTGCTCATGATCCAGCGAGTAGCTTTTTCACTAATAAAATTGGTCAAGCAAATTCTGTCACTGAATCAGAAGCGGCTGTAGTGACCCCAGGAGTAAACACCAACATAAGTTCACCGACAGTAGACGCTCCTGCTCCCGCAACTGCAATCGCTACTGCTGGCGATCGGGTGCGAGTCGAACAGAACGTCAACGTGCGTGATCCATTTGGACTGGCTGGTACTCTTATGGGTGTGCAACCAATCGGTGCAATGGGGACCGTACTCAACATTGCTCCGCAAACAGCTGATGGGTACACGTGGATCCCGGTTAATTTTGATAGCGGTGTTGATGGCTGGGTAGCTGATGCGTTTGTTGAAGTAACCGATGATACTCCTGTCGCGTCACCTGCACCTGCGCCTGCACCAACGGAAACGAACACGCCAACAGATGTACAAACTAGTTCTACGCCAGTACCGAGTGATGCGATTGTTGTCACAGATAGTGCCTCGCTCAACGCTGCGTTGCGAGCAGCACAAGGCGGAGAGGTGATTGCATTGCAGCCAAACGCGTCCGGGTATACCTATCGCTCACCATTTCGGCGCGATCTGCAAACCTATGCTGCACCGGTCACTGTCACCAGCGCAGATAAAAATAACCCGGCGCGTATCAAGCAATTTACCCTCGCACAAGACGGCAACATCGTGCTTGATGGTCTGCATTTTGAAGTGGCGCCTGGTGAGCTTGGTAATCGCGCCGTGTTATTACAACTAAGTAGTGTGAAAGATATCGTCGTAAAGAATTCTACCTTTGACGCCGGTGCACCAGGCTTCGCAGAAACTCGGGCTGAGCTTGATGCTACCGCGGGAGGTATTCAGATCCGGGTAGGTGAGAATGTAACCATTGAAAATAATACTGTTACCCGCGCGTCCTTTGGGATATCGATTTTTGGTTCTGGCGATCAGCCGTATAACAAAAATATTATTGTGAAGAACAATGATATCAATCGCTTCTTAGGCGATGGTATACGAATCGTTAATTTCGATGGGGTATTGGTAGAGGGCAATACGATCCACACAGTATTTGGTACACCACAATCAGTAAACCACACCGACGTCATTCAGGTGTTTAGTGCCAGCCTCACGAAGCCGTCGAAGAATCTCACCATCAGCAATAACTTCCTTAACCCGGGTGCAGGAGAAGGTTCGCAGCTTATCTTCATGCGAAACGAAGCTGTCGATACTGGTGGAGGCGGAGAGCCAATGTATTACCAAAACTTCCGCTTTGAAGACAACGTAATTTATGGTCAGCATATTCACGGTATTACCCTGGGAGAATCTAATGGGGTAGTGATAAAAAACAATACCTTGCTGTATAACCAAGCGCCCGGCACCTTCGGGGCACCACGTATTTTTGTAAGTACTAAATCAAAGAATGTGGTAGTAGATAAAAATATCGCCCACAGTGTGCAGGCTGAGTGGGGTGGCGACAATCTAACTGTCCAACGGGGTTCATTAAATCAAGCAAACTACTATGGTGATCTCTTCGTGAATGCGCTTGGTGGCACCGAGCTTACCCTGCCTGATTTACGGGCTCTACCGGGTAGTATTATCATGGAGCGAGGCTATGGTGCTGCCGAAACCCGGAAGACTGGTTTTGATTCGCTCACCGCATTATTTAAAGCTAGTCCGGCTACGAACGATCGTTACGCCATTCAGTTTGATGGTGGTTTGTCGGCTGATGCCAGTGGTGCACTTGGCACCACCGCTACCTATCGTTGGGACTTTGGTGACGGCAGAACGGAGACAGGACGAACGGTGACGCATCGGTACGAAACACACGGTACGTATAACGTAACGCTTCGAGTGACAAAAAATGGACGCACCGACAGTGTGACACAAAACGTGAAAATTGTTGATCCACTACTCGTGAAGCTTGATTTCTCAGACGAGCTGCAAGACGAATCGAGTTATGACAGTAGCATTATCGGTGATACGGGAAACTTATTGTCTGGCTTAGATGACCAAGTCTTCAGAACTAAAACCGGTGAACTACTGGAAATCTCGCGTGGCAACGGACATATCTTTAATCACCAAGAACTATCCTTTGAGTATTGGGTTAAGCCAGAAATACTCAGCAATTGGTTTATGCGCTTACATACCGCGTTAACCGGTTCATATGGTTCAAATGGATCAATCAATATGGTGCTTACCGATAGGGCTGGTGCCAACCACTCAATTTCTAGCCCTGCTGGAGTGATTGAAGCGGGTGAGTGGCAACACATTGTGTTTACGTACTCGACCATCACTAACACGATCAGGCTGTATGTAAACGGTACCAAGGTAGCTGAAAGGCCGGCCGGTGGTCTCACCAAAGGGCCGCAGTCGTGGGGTCTCGTGCTCGGTAGTAGTTTTGGTAGCTCACAAACAGCGGATATTGGATACTTTGAGCTCCGAAGTGATGAACTGTCAGCGACTGACGTAGCGCGACGCTACAACGCCTTTGCGACGTTGACTGAAAACGATGCGGTAGCAGTGCCAGTGGAACGACCAGTGGATGTGACGCCGGAGTTTACGGAAACACCACCCGTCATTATTAATCCAACCACTCCAGCCCGTCCAACTCCAACGGTCCCAACGGTCCCAAGAAACCCAACTTCACCGGTGTCTAACGACGCGGCGGAGGATACGGAGGTCGTGGTCTCAGCTCCGCTTACCGACCGCCTCAAAACCGTCATCAACGCCGAGTTGCGTGATAAGGTCCGCGAGAATCGCTTAGAGTTCGCTCGAGTACAAACTAAGATCACCAAGTTCTTAAATCGCCGCGAGAGTGAACTCAAGCGTGATACACGCTTTAGCTACCCACTCGGACTCTACGACTTCGCCGCTGAAGTCGAGCCAGGCAGTACCGAAACTGTCACCATCACTCTGGACGCGCTCTTTGAAACTAGTGACTGGACGTACCGCAAATACAACCCCATCACTGACCGCTACACTGACATCTCGGATGAAGTGACCTACGGCACCGTCACCAGCAATGGGGAGACAGTCACCGCTATTACCTACGAGATTGAAGATAATGGTCCACTCGATACCGACGACCGCTTAGGCTTCATTGCTGACCCAGCTGGTCCAGCACTACCTAATGGCGAAGAAGTGGTGATCGAAGAAACAGAAGAAGTGGATGAAACTGAAGACACGATAGTGACGAGTACCAATGGTGGTCGTTCGTCATCACGTGATGATGAGGATAAAGAGGACGAACAAGGTGCAGTCGCGACAACTGAAAGTACACCCCGTACTAATCCAGCAAGTACTACCATTCTTCTCGTCTCTGCCAACATCTCATTCAATCAGCCAAGTATTAACACCCCAACTGCCGTTAACAATGTGTTGCGTTTCCTCAATACGTTTGAAGGCGAGAACCTTCCACTTGATGGTAGCTACGACGTCACCGACAATGCAGCCGTGCAACGCTTCCAACTGAAGTACAAAAAAGAAATCCTCGACATCTGGAATCTGACCGAAGCCACCGGCTACGTTGGTATTACGACACGTCTTAAAATGAACTTCCTCATCAAGGGAGCGACCGCCGAGTGTCCGGCTTTCGTGGAATACAACGGTGGACTCTCAGGCATCATGTTCTCACCTGAGATTGGCAAGACGCAAACGATCCTCAAAGATCTGGGTATGTATCGTGGAGGAATCAATAACACTTGGGATGCTAGCACTAATCAAGCGCTGATTACCTTCCAAGAAACCTTCCGCGAAGTGATGCTCGACCCGTGGAATATCACAGAAGGTACCGGCTACAAGTACAAGACGACCAACTTATTCCTCAACTACTTTGCTGGGTGTGATACAGGAGCAGTGGAGTTAGAGGGCGTGGGGCGGTTTGAGATTTAACCAACTAACTGGGCAACGCCACAATCAAAACCACCGCAAGGTGGTTTTTGATTTGTGTGTAATCCACAGAATTGATTTGATACTACGATTGGGCTACTAATATAAGCTATACTATATATAATAAAGCTAAAATATTAGCCAATTACCAATTTAGTGTATTGTTATGAGTTACGAACGACTAGCTAGAATCATCAGGGGCTCACTGTATGAGTCGTTGATTGTATTTGCACTCATAACAATCGGTTTTATGTTCCTCGAAGCAGGTATCAGTCGGGCCCAGTTGTTCGATGAATTTACCGTCACACAATCAATCACAGGTGAAGTTTCTTTCCAAACTAATGAAAATGACGTTGCTATGAGCACTGCAATTGCTGGTGTGACCGGTGGTCGGGCTACGGGAACAACAGTAGCAGTTGTCACGACCAACAGTGCCACTGGTTATACTATTGATATTGATTTTTCAGATACCCCAGCAATGAATCGAAATGGTAGTGGTGGAGCTGATTTTATTAGCAATTACACGCCGGCAGGAACGACCTCGCCGACAGTAAGCTTTGCTATTGGTGGTTCTGGTACAGCTGGTGAATTTGGCTATACCGTTGCAGCATCAACTAGTTATCATGTTGCACCTGAATTTAGAGGTAATGGTACAACTCTTTGTAACACTGGGGCAGGAGGAGTATTTACTGTAGATCAGTGTTGGCAAGCACCAAGTACTATTGCACGTGAAATTATTAACTCCACTTCCTCAACACCAGCGAACGGCGCCACAACGACGGTGAAGTTTGTCGTAGCAGTGCCAAGCTCTCCGAATCCGGCCTTACCAACTGGAGACTACGTAGCAACTGTCACGTTGACTGCAGCTACCCAATAGCTTAGACTTTGGTGGTAATGGCTTCTGTGCAATTTTATTTTATTAAGCAGTCACTTTGCATAAGTGGTGCACTGATTGGGTTAGTTGCCCTCGGGGCACCTTTTTTGTTTGCTGAGGCTCAGGTAAATGAGATTGCAGTCGAATCGGCTACAGCAACAGACATGTCTGCGAGTTCGCCAGCCAGAAGTTTTGATCCAGCTGACTTCGGTATTTCGGTCGAGACGCTACCAAACGCTAGTGATGTGATTGGAGATTTTGTAGTTGGACCAGGTAAGTTTGAGACGGCGTTGCAACCAGGTGAGTCAGTCACTACTGAGATATTAATTTCAAATCGCACAGGTATTGATCGCCGATTTAATATTGAGATTGAGGATGCCGCTGGTTCAGTTGATGGCTCTGATTCGATTGTGTTGCTTGGAGATGACCGGGGGCCATACTCTATAAAAGATTATATTGATGCACCAACGTTATCTTTTGATTTACGACATGGAAAGCGTGCTCGTGTACCCGTTACTATCACAGTGCCGCCAGATGCTGAGCCAGGAGGTCTGTATGGTAGCGTCCTAATCAATACTGTTTCGGTTCCGATAGAGCAGGAAATTCAGGCTGGACAGGCTGCTGTTCGTTCACCAATTGTACAGCGAATCGGGGTACTGATGTTTGTCACAGTACCAGGTGATTCTATCTATGAGGGGGGGCTTAAGGATTTCAGGATTATTCCTGAGAAAAAGTGGTTTAATGATGGGCCGTTCAATTTTTTAATTACATACGAAAATACTGGTTTGAGTCACTTGAACCCGTATGGTGAAATTCGGATTACTAATACACTTGGGGAAGAGGTTGGCTTCGTTGAATTACAGCCTTGGTTTGCCTTACCGCAGTCGGTCCGCATTAGGGAAGTAACCTGGAATCGTAGTATGCTGTATGGTAAGTATACGGCAACTATATCTCTTAACCGTGGTTACGAAGACATAGTCGACGAATTGGCATACAGTTTTTGGGTTATTCCATGGAAGCCAGTAGCAGGAGGTTTTGCGCTGGTGTTTGTACTGTTATTTTTATTACGTAGTTTCTTTAAGAAATTTGAATTTAAACGTAAAGATTCATAACCGCAGACCTATGAAGCGGATGTTCATTAGTACAATTGTTTGTTTGACGATTATAACTGGCTTGCATGGTGCAGAGGCACAAGTTCGGAGCAGTTCAAATTATCAAATTCAAAGTGACAGCGTTAATTTTGCTGGTGGCCGTTCGACGTCAACTAATTATGTGCAAGAATCAACGGCTGGGGAGGTAGGTACTGGTGAATCAACCAGTTCCTCGTATGTGTTAAGAGCAGGATATCAGCAGATGCAGGAGGTATTTTTATCCTTAGCCGGTGGAGCTGATGTAACCATGAGTCCGAATATTCCAGGTATTACTGGGGGTGAATCAAATGGCTCGACAACGGTAACAGCCCTCACTGATAGCCCGTCAGGGTATCAGCTCACTATTGAAGCGTCAGCGAGCCCAGCGATGGTAAGTGGGGCAAATACAATAGCCGATTATGTTCCAGTGGGAGTTGTGCCAGATCTTCTCTTTACGACAGCAGGAGCTGATGCTCATTTTGCGTTTTCTCCTTTTGGTAGTGACGTGGTGACTCGGTTCCAGACTGACGGATTAGATTGTGGAGTATCAGGTTCTGCATCGACGACTGCTTGTTGGGACGGGCTGTCTACGACAGCAGCCGTGATTGCTTCAAGTATTTCAGCCAATCAGCCAACCGGTTCCGACACTACGATATACTATAGAGTAGGGGTTGGTGGTTCAGCGAATCAAGCTCCAGGTGACTATGTGGCCACCACCACCCTGACACTTTTGTCATTATGATTAGAGCGTGCGTAGGCACAGTATGTAGTTTTATTTGTTTGGCTTTTGTATTGCCAGGGAGTCTTTTTGCGGCAACTGATGATTCGTTTACGGTAACACAAACTATCAATACCCTTGATCCAGTGCCGCCAACTACTCCTTTGAATTTCACTGTGGTGCCAGTAACGAGTAGTCAAATCAATTTAGATTGGGATCCGTCGTCAGATAATATTGGCGTTGATGGCTATCAGGTGTTTCGAGATAGTGTTCAGATTGCTACTACTAGTGCTACAGCCTATTTTGATACAGGCCTTACTCCCAGCACAACGTACGCATATAATGTAATTGCGTTTGACGTGGCGCGTAATTTTTCAACTTCAACCGCAGTGTTGTCGACAACGACACTGCCTTTTATAGCAACGACTACGTCACCGACGGCTACCAGTACTGGAGGAGTGAGTGGCTATTATCTTCCTGATATTGAACTTATTGATATACGCAGTCAGTCGAGTGAGGATTCGATTGCTCTTGAATTTACCACTAATAGATATGCTCGTTTCACTATCAGGTGGGGCCGGACGAATAGCTATGAACTCGGGTATACCGGTACAGATGTATTTCAAAAAGAACACCGGACTTTTATTGATTCACTGACACCCGGTACCACGTATCAGATTGAGATCATTTTGCTAGATGAATTTGGTTTGTCACAGTTGCGGTATCAAACCGAAATTATCACAAAACCAAGACCGGACGACCAGCCGCCAGCGAACGTAAGTGGGTTGACCGTCTTTGATTTGGATGAAGTGTTACAACTTACTTGGCAAAACCCGCCGTTAGATGATTTTGCTAAGGTGCGCGTTTTAAGTAATGATTATTTTTATCCGATTCACAGTGCGGATGGCTGGTTAGTATATGACGGTACAGGTGAGACAGTAATTGATCGACGATCATTAGCTTCAGGAGCCACTCGCTATTACACTGTTTTTGTATATGACACCGTAGGTAATATTTCTTCTGGTGCAATTGTGGCAGTTACGAGAGATGAAAATGGAGCAGTGACAATCTCTACTTCATTTCCAACTATCACCCTGACACCAATTGATGACATATCGCCAGCGGTGCAAGCTATTTTAGAGCAGCTACAGTTTGCTGATGTGATTTTCATGCAGGATGGGAGTGAGCAACTAGTAGATCATAATCGCATACAACTTTCAGGTTCGCGCGAGACGTTAGTCCGTCTGGCGTACGATAAAGTACCAGAACACTTAAAAACTATTATGGTGACGTTGCGTGATCCTGATGATGAGAATGCACTTTTCTCTTTCTTGTTGAGAATAAACCAAGACAAAAGTTATTATGAGGCTCGAGTAGGGGCTTTAGAAAAAGCTGGTGTGTATGATGTGACTGTGACTGTGATTGATTTTAAGACTAGTGCACTAGCGAATCTTGAAGGAGAGATTGAGGTAGTTATTTCTGAAGGGGGTATCAGTTCAGGTAGCGGTATTCGGCCGACAACGTGGTTGATGCAGCTGCTGCCACTGGTTGGATTAAGCTTACTATTATTGCTGATCACATTACTTATTATTAAGCGCCGGTATACTGCTGAGGATAAAGGTCTTTAGAAAACCCTGGGGGTGGCGTATAGTTGTACTATATTAATTTAGGCATATATCACAATGACTCGAGTAGCAATTAATGGTTTTGGGAGAATTGGTCGTACGTTTTTCAAAATGGCCCACGGTAATCCAGATTTTGAAGTGGTGGCTATTAATGATTTGGGTGACATTGAAAACCTCGCCTACCTTTTAAGCTACGATACTGCCTATGGTCGGAGTGACATGGAGGTGGCGGTTGTCGAAAATGAATTGCTGGTTGACGGTAAAAAAATTGCCTTCGTACAAGAGCGTGACCCAAAGACACTACCTTGGGGAGCGATGGATATTGATGTTGTGGTTGAAGCCACTGGATTTTTTGCATCGTACGAAAAATCTAAAATGCATCTTGAAGCTGGTGCAAAGCGGGTGGTCATCTCGGCTCCAGTGAAAGACAGTGCAGCTGCGGCTGGAGTTACAGGAGAGACCATTCTCATGGGTGTTAATGATGACTCACTCGCTACGTGTACTATTAGTTCAAATGCCTCGTGTACGACAAACGCTACGAGTCCACTCGTGGCTATCTTGAAGGAGAGTATTGGTATTGATAAAGCTATTTTAAATACTGTCCACGCCTACACGGCATCTCAGGCAATTGTTGACGGACCGAGTCAAAAGAATTTCCGCCTCGGTCGGGCTGCAGCACAAAATATCATTCCAACATCAACTGGAGCAGCAGTTGCAACAACCCAGGCACATACTGAGCTTGAAGGGAAGTTTGATGGTATTGCCATGCGTGTCCCGGTGCCGGTTGGGTCAATTGTTGACATTACGTTTATTGCTAGTCGACCGACAACAGCTGAAGAAGTAAACGATGCTCTTAAGAAAGCCGCTGAATCAGACCACTGGAAACACTTGTTTGCTGTGACCGATGAGCCAATTGTGTCGTCTGACATTATTGGTGCAGAATTTGCTTCAATTGCTGACTTGCAAATGACGCGCGTCGTAGATGGTAACTTGGTGAAAGTCCTCGCTTGGTATGACAATGAAACGAGCTATACACACACACTTGTCGAGCACGTACGCTCAGTAGCCAAATTCTTTAACGCCAAAGGCTAAATCATATGAAACCAAAAATTTATTTTGCTGCAGACCACTGGGGGTTTGAGCTTATTCCGCAGCTCGTTGAGTTTGTAAATACTCTTGGTTATGAAACCGAACATTGCGGCCCATATGAGTATGATGCGACTGACGATTACCCAGATTTTATTCAAAAAGCAGCAGGATTGGTAGCCGCAGACCCAGAGCACAGTCGGGCAATTATTTTTGGTAAGTCTGGTCAAGGCGAGGCGATGTGTGCCAACCGCTTTCTTGGTGTGCGTGCAGCCGTCTACTACGGTGGTCCAACGGAAATTATTACTCTTTCGCGAGAACATAATAACGCTAATGTGCTCTCACTCGGGGCTGGGTTTATTGATAGTGAACGTGCACAAGCAGCAATTGCGCTTTGGCTCGAGACTGAATTTACAGAGGAAGAACGTCATGCTCGGCGTCTCGCTAAGTTGGACGTTATATAAGTATGAGCATCACCATTTTGCCATCCCTGCCAGCTCAGTCGTTTGCTGAGATTAACGCGCTCGCTGAGGTACTTCGTGGTGTCGTATCTGAGTTACAGGTCGATCTTGTTGATGGGCAGTTCGTCCCACTAGTCTCTTGGCCATTCACAGAGCCTGATCCAGTGCAGGCACTGCTTCAGTTGGGTGAGCTTACCAGTGAGTATGCTTTAGAGATTGATTGTATGGTCAGAGAACCCGAACAATACTTGGAAGCATTCGCAACAATTGCACCAAAGCGAGTTATTATCCATCTTGGAAGTACTACTGCCCATGAAGAACTACATCGACATGCCCGTCAGCACAACTATAAACTCGGTTTGGCGTTTACCAATGATCAGTCACTAACTGAGGTTGAAGCTTTATTGCCGCTGTATGATTATGTGCAGGTAATGGGGATTGCAGCGGTGGGACAACAAGGACAAGCATTTGATGAGCGAACGCTCGATACAATAGCCACTCTCAACGCCAAATATCCAGCACTTGAAGTAGCTGTCGATGGGGCAGTTAACGCAACAACGATTCCATTGTTGAAAGCGGCCGGGGCAGATCGATTTGCTCCTGGATCAGCGATCGCCAAGCAAACAGACCCTCGATCGGCTTTTCTAGCCCTCAAAGCTATTGCCGAAGCGTAATTTATAAACAAAATTGGTTTTTTATTACCAGCGAGTCATCGTATACTGTTGTTACGTATGCACTACTTAAGCGCCAAAGACGTCAGTACTTTAGAGGTTAAAGCGAACGAAATCAGACAAAGCATCATTGAGATGCTGGTTGAAGCTGGTAGTGGGCACACGGCTGGTCCACTTGGTATGGCTGATGTGTTTGCGTTGCTGTATTTTGAAGTGTTAAAACACGATCCACAAAATCCAGACTGGGCAGAGCGCGATCGATTGGTTTTGTCGGCTGGGCATATCTGTCCAGTCTTATATGCTGCGATGGCCCACTCAGGGTACTTCCCAGTTGAAGAATTACTAACACTTCGCAAATTGGGTTCACGCCTACAGGGACATCCACATCGTCAAGCACTTCCGGGTATCGAAACTAGTTCTGGGCCACTTGGTAGTGGATTGTCCCAAGCAGTCGGTATGTCACTAGCAGAACGGATCGATAATCCATATTCCTCAAAATATATTTACTGTATTACTGGTGATGGTGAATGGAACGAAGGACAGATGTGGGAAGCTGCTATGTTGGCTGGTAAAGAAAGATTACATAATTTGATTGTCATTGTTGATCGTAACGGTATTCAGATCGATGGGTACACCAAAGACGTGATGCCGCTCGAGCCATTCCGGGAAAAACTAGAAGCCTTTAATTTTGATGTACAAGAAGTTGATGGTCACAATATTAGAAGTATGAATGATGCAATCGGTAAAGCTCAGTCGGTGTACGGGCAGCCGTCGATTATTTTGGCACACACGATTCCGGCTAAAGGTGTGGATGTGTTTGAGCGAGATTTTCGCTGGCATGGTAACCCTCCGGGTAAAGGTCCAGAGGATCGAGTACCCAAGAGTGAACAAGCAAAAGTAGCTTTAGAAAAGTTGCGCAGTTTAAGTGGATCAATTGATCCTTCAGATTCATAGACTATGAAATTAGCACAACATTTACAACCAGATATATTTTCTACTACTGTTCCAAAGGAGGCTAATCGCGTTGGGTACGGCGAAGGCTTACTTGCAGCTGGCGAAACTAACGATAAGATCGTGGCACTCTGTGCTGACCTAACTGAGTCGACCAAAACTCACCTTTTTGCTAATCAATTTCCAGAACGGTTTGTGCAGATTGGTATTGGTGAACAAAATATGGCGTCAGTCGCTGCAGGTATGGCAGCAATGGGCAAGGTTCCTTTTATTGCTTCGTACGCCATGTTTTCTCCGGGTCGGAGCTGGGAACAGGTACGCACAACGATTGCGTATAATGATTCTAACGTGAAGATTGTTGGAGCTCATGCCGGTGTGTCGGTTGGGCCTGACGGCGCTACCCATCAAGCAATCGAAGATATGGCTATTATGCGCGTCATTCCAAATATGATCGTGATCGCGCCCTGTGATGTGCATGAAGCTAGACGAGCAGTTGTCTGGGCAGCTGAGCATCAGGGGCCGGTGTATATTCGTGTTGCGCGTGAAGCGACACCGGTTATGACAACCGAGGACTCACCGTTCTCTTTTGGTCAGGCAGAGGTGTATCTCGAACCTGAAGATGCGGACACTAAGCGAGTTGCTATCATTGGTTGCGGGCCATTGTTGTATGAAGCGATGTTAGCGGGTAAACAACTCAATGAGTCTGGTGTGGGGACAACAGTAGTAAATATGCCCACCGTCAAACCGCTCGATACCACTATACTGGCTGAGCTAGCGGCTACATATGAACTGGTTGTAACAGTAGAAGAGCACCAACGAATCGGTGGACTTGGTAGTGCGGTGGCTGAATATTATGCTGATACTACGCCAAAGAAAATGCTTCGCGTGGGCGTTGACGATTCCTTTGGGGAGTCTGGTACTATCACGGAGTTGTACGAACGCTTTGGATTAGATGCCGCGAGTATCGTGCGTAAGATCCATGAAGTTTTATAGCAATCAACAATCTGGTTTTACGCTACTTGAACTTTTGGTGGTAATAGCGATCATTGGTATTTTAGCGTCTGGAGTAGCGGCGATAACAGGACCGGGTCGTGATAAAGCAACCAACACTTCTATTATTAAGCAAATGAAAGAATACCAACGGGTGCTCGACTTGCATTTGGCTAGTCCTTTCAATCGGGCTCCAAATAATTGGCTTGGATTAGCGAGTAATAATAATTTTTGCCGAGTGGCCTGTTTTGGAGATGGTTTAGTGAATGGTGGGCCAGATTGTTTGGGTAATATTTCTCAGGGTGGTTCTCATCAAGTGACCTATTCTGATGAGGTTGAGGCTGTACTTCGTGAAGCGATGTCATCGTTACCACGTCATGAATTTGAGCCATATTCGGGACCAGCTTATAGTGCCTGTGTGTCACCTCTGGGATCTGGTTTCCAAAATAATAGTGACGCAGGCAATATTGATCCAAGCGAACCTGGATATTTACAGCGACATTATAGCTTGTGGTATTTGTTGAAAGGTACTGGTCAGGATTGCGTATGGGGAGTTGTTGTTGAGTCAGACTTTGGTAACGCCGGTGTCGCAACATTGTGTAGATATAATGCACGGTAGAAACTAAAAAGCCGCTGCCCTAGGGCAGCGGCTTTTTAGTTTCGTAAGCTGATTTACACTTGCTTAGCTTTGTAGTCTTCTGGAGCGTTCGCTAGAAATTCTTTAAGTTGGTCCATAGTCAGGAGTCCTTTTTGGGCTCCGATATGCTGTACCACTGACATTGAATTAATTGGTCCCCATGATAAAGCTTCTGCTGGAGTCATGCCAAGCGCGATTGCAGCCGTGAAGGTAGATGAGAAAGAATCACCAGCTCCAGTGCGGTCAACTGGTGGAGCTGGATCTGGGTACATTGGCATGTGCCAGCCTTGATCGTCTTCGTCGACAACATAGGCGCCGTTCGGTCCGTCAGTGATCACTGGCATTTTTGGTCCAAGCTGTTTGAAGGCGCGGATCAGTGTTGGGACATCCTGCTCGTCACTACCGAGAATTTCCTGGGCCTCTTCTTTGTTGCAGAAAAATATTTCGGTCACTTCATAAATTTCCTTAAGTTTTTCGGGACCAAGTTTGATTTGGAAGGTGCCAGGTTGGAAGACTAGTTTTGTTTCTGGATTAGCCTTGATGTATTTAGCAAGTTCAAAGTGAAAATCTACTCCGTGCTCGCCAATCGATGAGAAATAAATAAATCGAGGAGCAACCGCAAAATCTGGGATAATGTAGGGGTACTTTTCGTGATTAATCAGGATGGTCCGTTCTGGTCCGTAGCGCAGTACGAAGTGATAATTTGTCCCTTTGTCTTCGTGGACCTTTACATAATCAGTGTGTACACCTTCTTGGCGTAGAGCGTTAAGACAATCTTTACCACGGCTATCATTGCCGACATTGGTGACTAGGGCAGTGTTAAGTCCGAGGCGGTGAGCTGAGACTGCAGCGTTTGGTGAATTACCAACTGCGTCAACTACGACGACATCGTTATAGGGTAGTTTACTTCCAAAAGGCATGTGTAGGGTTTTTCGTCCCGTATCCATGTCTTCGGAGACATCGGCTTGGTCAATATTTAATTCAATAAAGGCATCTACTACTATGTCGCCAAAGGCGACGAAATCATATTGTTCTGACATGATTAGAGTATACCGTACTCTTTATTTTAAAATCAGAACATATGTACATTGAGATTTTAGATATATGTGGTATCGTAACGCCCATAATTTAAAATAATATGACAGTAACTTTAGACGTCGCCAAACGAGACAGTGGCGCAAAATCAGACCCAGATACACTACCAGCCGTAGTGTACGGACCAAAACAAGAATCCATCGCTATCGCTATTAATGCCCGTTTACTACAAAAGGCAGTTAGCGAGGCTGGAGAATCAACTATCATCACCCTGACGGGCCTTGGTGAAGAGATTGAGGTATTGATTCACGATGTGTCTTTTAATCCTGAACGAGGAGGGATTGAGCACGTTGATTTCTATGCGATTGAACGCGGTAAAGAACTAACTACTAATGTAGCCCTTGAATTTATTGGTGAAGCACCAGCAGAAAAAACTGGCGCAACCGTTAATAAGGTGTTGCATGATGTTGAAGTCACCTGTAAGCCAAGTGCACTTCCGTCACATATTGATGTAGATATTAGTGTGCTGGTAGATGATCATTCACAAATTCGGATCGAAGACTTGAAGATCCCTGAAGGTGTCACAGTGACTAATGATCCAGAAGATGTGGTGGTAAGTATCTCTGCGGCACGAGAAGAAGAGCCAGACGAGACGACAGAAGCAGTTGATATGGATGCAATCGAAGTTGAGGCTAAAGGTAAGGCGGAAGAAGAGCAGGCAGCTGAACCAGAAAAAGAGTAGCCACTATAAAAAAGCCAGGGTATACCACTGGCTTTTTTAGTATCCAAAAGAAATCCTGACACTCCCGGCAAATGAAGGTATACTATAGCCCTGTGCGATATATTCTTGCAGTTTTGTGTGTCGTATTAGTTGGTTCGGCGGTTATGCCGTTTGTTTCTTCGGGCCAAGAAAGTGATGCAGAGCGCCGCAAACGAATTGAGACCGAACTCCAAGCTATTGAGCGTCAAATCCTCCAGCAGGAAGTATTGGTTGAAGATAAACAGCTCGAGCGCCAATCACTCGAACGTGACTTAGATATTATTGATGCCGAAGTAAAAAAAGCCCAGTTGGGTATTCAGGCCCGGGCGGTAGCGATCAATCAACTGACAGACCAGATCGGTGATAAAGAGATTGTGCTTGACATTTTAACTGACCGTCTCTCGACCCAACGCACGTCACTAGCTGAGTTGATCCGGCAGACGCAGTCAGTTGATGATTTTTCTTTGGTAGAAGTATTACTCAGTAATCAGAATTTCTCTGATTTCTTTGTTGATTTTGAAAGCTTTCGGGCTGTTAATGAATCACTTAAAAATTCTTTAGTCGCGCTTGAAGAAATCAAATCTGATACAGAGTTGCAAAAAAATTCTCTAGAAGAAAAAAAGTTGACTGAAGCAGAAATGAAGCGGATACAAGAGTTGCAAAAGCAAGAAATCGAAAGGAAAGAACGTGAGAAAGAACAGATCCTCACAGTCACCAAGGGCGAGGAAGAGCAGTATCAGGAACTCCTTGACTCGCAACGAAAGACAGCAGCGCAATTGCGTAATGCGTTGTTTGAGCTTCTTGGTGGTGGGGGAGGTATTCCGTTCCCTGAGGCTGTCCGATTATCACAATATGCTTCTGGTGTGACTGGCGTAGATGCCTCCTTGATTTTGGCGATTCTTGAACAAGAAACTAATCTCGGTTCAAACTTAGGCAGCTGCTTGTTCACTGATAACCGAAGCAGCCGACCAGTTATGCATCCAGATCGAGATGAGCCAGTCTTTTTAGCAATTGCAAATACTCTGGGTTTTGATCCCTATAGCAGAACGGTCTCGTGTCCAATTATCCAAAATGGCAGTCGTGTGGGGTGGGGTGGAGCGATGGGTCCATCACAGTTCATTCCTTCAACGTGGGCAATTTATGGCGGAATTGTGAACCGCGGTAATGGTTGGGAGTATGATCAATCTGCTGATGCAATCAGGCAAATTAACGGTAACCCTGGGCCGTCAAGTCCGTTTAATAATCAGGATGCTTTTATTGCGACGGCATTACTACTCCGAGATAACGGAGCTAATGGCACATACGCTGGTGATCGATTAGCTGCACTCCGCTATTATGCTGGTTGGGGTGGGGCCACTAACCCGGCAAACTTTTTCTATGGCGACAGTGTGATGAATCGTAAGTCCCGACTTGCCAACGAAATCGTTATCTTGGGCGGCGGGTAGCCTATTGAACTAATTGTACTTTCTGGTATAGTTCTCCGCACTTATTGATAAGATCGCGTATAACAGTCGTGATCGCCAAATATTTTATGAAAACAGATATTCACCCAAATAATCATCGTCTTGTTATTTTCCAAGACAATACTAATGGAGAGCGGTTTTTGGTTGCTTCGACAATTAAGACTGATAAGACAGACAAGTGGACTGACGGTACTGAATACCCGATTGCGTTTGTTGATGTATCAAGTGCTTCACACCCGTTTTATACTGGACAAGAGAAGGTAATGGATGCGGCTGGACGAGTTGAGAAGTTTAAGGCTCGACAAAAGAAAGCTGGTACAAAAAAGGCGTAGCGACAAAAGCCGCTCTTTTGTGAAAAAGAGCGGCTTTTTGTGTGGCAGGGCAGCTATCTTCAGCTATTCAAAAAAAGGTATACTAAAGCAAATTATATGGATCATTCACCAGAAAAATTACAGTCATTTCGTGAAAATCAAAAAACGCAGTTTTTGATGACGCAATATGACGCAGTATCAGAAAAAATTGCTGAAGCCACAGCTTTGGCTGAGAATGATCCCGCTATGGCCGACTTAGCAGCAGAAGAATTAACTGAACTCCAGCAGCAACTTGATACCCAATTCACTGAGATGGACACCATTATTGAATCCTCTAAAGAAGAGGAGGAGCGGCCATACGGTGTTGTACTCGAAGTACGGGCTGGTGCCGGTGGTGACGAAGCATCGTTGTTTGCCTATCAATTGGCTGAGATGTATCAACGTTACGCAGAAACTAAAGGGTGGCAAGTGCGTAAAGAGTCTGAGTCGCAGTCATCACAAGGTGGGTATAAAGAGGCGAGCTTTGAGATTTTGGGTGGTCGCGTGTACGATGCGCTTCGCTATGAGACCGGTGTTCATCGAGTCCAGCGTGTTCCGGTGACTGAGAAGGCTGGTCGTATCCATACATCGACTGCGTCAGTGGCTGTGTTACCGCTTCGTAAGAAGCCAAAAGTGGAAATTAATCAGGGGGACATTGATATGGAGTTTTCGCGCTCAGGAGGGGCTGGAGGACAGAACGTCAACAAGGTTGAGACTGCAGTGCGGCTGGTACATCGTCCAACAGGGATTGATGTACGGTGTGAGTCTGGTCGTTCACAACAGAAGAATCGCGAGCAAGCGATGACTATGTTGCTGGCAAAGCTCGAAATGATGCACGAAGAGGAGGAAGCTAAAAAACACGCCGAAACCCGAAAAAATCAGATTGGGACCGGCGATCGATCAGAAAAAATCCGAACGTATAATTTCCCGCAAAATCGCATCACCGATCACCGTATTAAAGAGTCATGGCATACGATAGAGCAAACCCTTGGAGGGGCTCTTGATCCAATTGTTGAGGCATTGCAGGCGGTTGCAGCCGGTGATGGAGAAGAATCTATTGCAGAATAATCTTGCCTGTGGTAGCATCATCCCACTTTGCGCAGTAGCGCTTTTTTAAATATGGAATTACAAACACAAAACAAAACACTCATCGAACGTCTCTTCACAGCCGGGTCGCATTTTGGTTTCTCAAAAAGCCGACGCCACCCAACAGTAAAGCCGTATCTATTTGGTAACAAACAAGGTACTGACATCTTCGATCTAGAAAAAACTGCTACCTTAGTTGAAGAGGCTAAGGCAGCTCTGATGGCTGCCGGGAAAGAAGGGAAAACAGTATTATTCGTTGCTACTAAAGATGAAATTTCTAAAATTGTTACTAAAGGAGCAGAAAAGGCAGAGATGCCCTATGTCACTAACCGTTGGATTGGGGGTATGCTCACAAACTTTAGTGAGATTAAGAAGCGTCTCGCACGTCTAGATTCATTAACAAAAGAAGGTGAGTCAGGTGAACTAGAACGAAAATACACTAAAAAAGAGCGAGTTGTTATTGGACGTGAACTTGCAAAGCTAACGCACAACTTTGGTGGCATCAGAACTATTGAGCGTCCACCTCAAATGATGGTAATTGTTGATCCTCGACATGATTCAATTGCTGTAACAGAAGCACAAGAGTTGAATATTCCAGTTGTTGGTATTATGAGCTCTGATTCGGATTTGTCACAAGTGACTTATCCAGTTGTGGTTAATGATTCACTACAATCAAGCGTTACTTTGGTTCTCGGAGAATTGGTAGATGCGCTTATCGCTGGTAAAGCTGAGTATGTGCCAAAGGCACCAGCAGCCAATCGTGTTCGTCGACCAGATGGAGCTCGTACTCCAGCTCCACGCCGCTAAGCAGATATGTAACGGTGTAGTGCCGTTTATTAGTTCTAATAAAAATCTATGGAAATTTCATCAGCTGATATTAAACAATTACGAGACCAGACTGGTATTTCGGTCATGCAGTGTAAAAAAGCTTTGGAAGAAGCTGGCGGTGATATGGAAAAGGCGCTTATCATCTTGAAAAAGAAGCGCAGTGAAGCGGCTGACAAAAAATCAGATCGTGAACTTGGCGCTGGTGTAATCGGTGCGTATATCCATAATACTAACGAAGTAGCGGCACTCGTTAATCTTTCATGTGAGACAGATTTTGTTGCCAAGAATGAGGAATTTGTAGCCTTAGCGCGTGATATAGCAATGCATGTTGCCGCACAAAATCCAAAGTACATTTCACGCAGTGAAGTGTCTGACGAGGCAATTACTAAAGCAAAAGAAGTATTTGCTGGGGAGATCAAGGATAAGCCGGCTGAAATGCAAGAGAAAATCCTCGAAGGTAAGCTGAGTTCGTATTTTAAAGAACAAATTCTTGCTGAACAAGATTTCATTAAAAATCCTGAAACGACAATTGGTGAGATGATTACTGGAGCGGTACAGAAGTTTGGTGAAAATATTTCAATTGTTACCATCAGTCGTTTGTCTATTAAATAACTATGCTAAGTGGGTTGCTGGTCAGTGTAACCTCGGGATTAGTGCTTTGTGTACTAACTATACTATTTCGAGTCGAAGAGGCTCGGGGGAGCCGGCTGTTATTGAGTGGGTTGCGCACGCAATTGGATCGGCTAGTTCTAACTGTCGAATTACTCTGCATGCGTGTCACACACTTTGTTAATGCTCGGGTAATTCGGGTGACATTCCACTATATTGTACACTCGGTCTTAGGTTACTTGATCGCTCTTTTACATCGTGTGCAAGGTCGTCTGGCTCGTCTGCAAGTAAAAAATCGCTATTTGGTGAAGGCAGTGAAGAAGACTCATAGTGTTGAGTCACATTTAGAAAAGTTAGCGTCTTTTAAAGAAGAGACTGCTCTGTCGGAGAAAGAGAAACGAAAACGTCGAGAACACTAGAAACCAAAAGCCCTGAGTAAGTAATACCCAGGGCTTTTGGTTTCTCGTGAGCCACCTGTCAGACTTGAACTGACGACCTGCGGTTTATCGTCAACGTCAGTTGACGCCTCACAAAACCTAAAACAATCCGTAGATTGTTATGAGTAGATATGTATATCTGAGCCACCTGTCAGACTTGAACTGACGACCTGCGGTTTACAAAACCGATGCTCTACCAACTGAGCTAAGGTGGCGATCCTGTTTAGGAAAGTCGCAGCATTATGAACAAAAATGGCCAAAAAAGCAACTTATTTTAAAGGAGAACCACTGAGGGGTAGCAATAGATCTCAGGCAGCCTGTGAGGCTATGAAAATCTGTTTCCAAAGGGTATACTCACGTTTATGAATATGGAGGATTCGCACCTGCTCCCGTATGCGAGACGGGCTGACTTTCAGGTCGGAAGAGCCACAGATTTGACTGGAAAAGAACGGCGGTTTTATCGTGCCCTTGAGATTTTGCCTGGCCTGGCGTCTTGGAGTACGTTGATTGGTGTGGTGTTATTGTCTATTTACGCACCGTTTGTGGCGGCGTATTTTATTATTGCTTTTGCGCTGTATTGGGTTTTAAAGACAGCGTTTCTATCGTACCACTTACGTTATAATTGGAAGCGGTTGCGTCACCACATGAGTCTTGACTGGCGGACACTCATTGACCGGTTTGCGTATGACCATTTTTATCACGTGGTTATTTTGCCATTTTACGAAGAATCAGAGTCAGTGATTGACGCGACGCTTGCTTCATTTGCAGCCGCAAACTACGATAAAAAGAGCATTATAATTGTTTTGGCAGCTGAAGAACGTGCCGGAGAGCCGGCGCAACAAGTAGCTCGAGCAATGAAAGAAAAATACGGCTCTCTCTTTAGTACGTTTCTGGTTACGACGCACCCTAAGGACGTTCCTGGTGAAATGGCAGGGAAAGGATCAAATGCTTCATACGCGGCAGAGCAGGTGCGTACAAAAGTGCTTGATCCACACGGTATTCGATATAACCATACAATTGTTTCGATCTTTGATATTGATACGGTGATTTACCCAGATTACTTCAATTGTCTCATCTGGCACTTTATGACGACTGAAAATCCACTGAAGAGTTCATTCCAACCGGTGCCGATTTTCAACAACAATATGTGGGATGCGCCAGCGATTTCCCGTGTGGTCGGTATGAGCAGTACTTTTTGGGAAATGGTGCAACAAGAACGTCCAGAACGAATGGCGACGTTTTCTTCTCATGCCGTGAGTTTTAAAGCACTGCACGAAGTTGGTTATTGGCAACCGAACATGGTAAGTGAGGACTCACGGATTTACTGGAATCTAATGATTGCTAACAATGGTAAATTTGATGTGGTGCCGCTCTCGTACCCGGTATCGATGGATGCCAACGTCGGTAAAAATATTTGGCGGACGATTGTACAGATTTATAAACAACATCGCCGCTGGACGTATGGTGTCGAAAACTTTGTGTACCTGATGTATCACTTTAAGCAGAACAAAGCTATTCCACTTCGCCAGCGCATCGTCGTCGGTCTACAGCAAGCAGAAGGGTACTGGAGTTTAGTAACTAACCCAATCATGCTGTTTATTCTCGGTTGGGCTCCGATCTTTTTGGGTAGTCAGGAGTTTCATCAAACGGTGTTATCATATAATTTACCAATCATGGTTCGAGATTTGTTGATTCTGGCTATGTTTGGTTTGGTAGTTTCATCTATTATTTCTTTAACCCTTATCCCCGAACGTCCACAAGAGAAGAGTCGATTGCGTTACATCGTTATGGCTGTTCAGTGGATTTTGGTACCGGCTACCATGATTATATTTAGTGCGATTCCAGGATTAGATGCACAGACTCGTCTTATGCTCGGGCGCTATATGGGCTTTTGGGTAACGCCAAAAATACGATCATAACCACCTATGACACCAACACCAGAAGTCAAACCACTACCATACCAGCGCCGCCGATTATTATTTGGAACGCTGGTGTCATTGTTTGCGTTGTCGCTTCCAGTATTTATGTTTTATGCCATTGGCTATCGGTTCGATTTTTCAGACGAGACCACCAGTAGTATTGTTGGTACTGGCGGTATGTATGTAACAGCGGAATTGACTGATGCTGAAATTTTTATTAATGACGAACCAGTCAATGATATGCGTATTTTTCGGAGCGCTTCGTATATTCAAAATCTAAGTGATGGCGTACACAAAGTGGTGGTGCAGCGTGAGGGGGTACATACGTGGGTTAAGCAACTGTCAGTCTTCCCCCATATCGTAACTGAAGCGCAATCGTTCAATATGCCAGTACGGCCGCAGGTACGTTTGGTTACACCATATCTTACGATAGCAAATGAGTCAGTTCTTTTTGTAGCAACAACGAGTGAAACTGTATTACCATTTGCTTCGACTACCAACGTATTTTATAAAGCGACTTCGACGGCAACATCTACATATAGAATAAATCCAGAGTATGAATTCGTTGAAGCTCTATTTGCATCAACAACTGCGACTAGTAGCGGTATTGTCGGGCGAGTGATCACTGAAGTGGAGCAAGCTTTTCAGTTTAGCAGCACTGTTAGTACATCGTCGATCGAAACTGCAACTGATACAGTAGCAATACGTGATGTCACGTTATATCGTCAGGGTGCTGAGGTGCGGGCTCGTTATGGCGGTAATCTTAAAGACATCCCATATTATTATTGCGTTGATTACGTGTCTGCCACTTCAACAAAAGAACGCTATGGCGAGCATGTGTATGATGCGATTGATTCAATTGTAACAGGGACATCAACCGAAGGTATTTTATTGCAGAATGGTCGGACGTTGATTTGTCGCACTGAGATTAAACTTGACGACAAACGACAGTCTGTCTATGATTTTGATTTTTTCCCAAATAACGCTGATTTAGTTTTACTTCTCCTTGAAGACGGTTTATACGTGGGTGAGATTGATGATCGTTCGTGGCAAAATACACAGCTTTTGTATCCGGGTACACAGCTACAATTTATAGTCGATGGTGGTCAGATTTATATACGAGACGGTACATCGTACATCGAAGTCTTAACAGTGCTGCCAGAATAAGCACGGCTCAGACTTTTGTAGTAGTATATTTATTCATGGATGATTCAAGTACTAAGGGACACAAACACCCACTTTCGCAGATGATTGCAGAAATCAATAGTATTTTTGCAGAAATCGGATTTGTCTTTGCTGAAGGCCCCGAAGCTGAAACAGAACATTATAATTTTGATCAGCTCAACTTTCCCCCAGAACACCCAGCGCGTGACATGCAGGATACGTTTTTCTTCAAACGTGGTGATACGACTGAGCCGATGGTACTGCGTACACATACCAGTCCAGTTCAGAGTCGTTACATGGAAAACCATGAGCCACCAATCCGGGTCATCGTGCCAGGTAAGGTCTTCCGCAACGAAGCGACTGATGCGACTCATGAAGCCCAGTTCCACCAGCTCGAAGGTCTGTATGTTGATGAGGGTGTACACCTGGGACATCTTAAGGGCACGCTCGAATATTTCTTTTCAAAGTTTTTCAGTGGGGAAACTGAAGTACGGTTTCGACCGAGCTTCTTTCCGTTTGTTGAACCAGGAGTTGAAGTTGATATGATGCTCAAAAATAGCGACAGCAAGCTAGCTAACAAATGGATCGAAATCATGGGAGCTGGGATGGTGCATCCAAATGTGCTCGAAGCTGCGGGAATTGATCATACTAAGTACTCGGGCTTTGCGTTTGGGATGGGAATTGATCGACTAGCGGTGATGAAATATGGTATTAGTGATATTCGAGATATGTATTCAGGTGACTTACGCTTCGTTAACCAATTTTAAATATGAAAGTTTCACACAATTGGCTAAAAGAGTATTTAGGTGATACTGCGCCAGCGCCACAAGCGATGGCCGATTTATTGACATTTCATGCATTTGAAATTGACGAGATTGTCGAGAAGGACGATGACACAGTCATCGATATCGATATTTTGCCGAATCGATCATCTGACTGTTTGTGTCATCGTGGCATAGCACGCGAAGTTGCTTCAATCATGAAGACACCGCTGGCACACGATCCGTTGTCGGTCGCACCACAGTTACCGGGGTTTACTAATATTGAGGTTGAAATAGAAAGTGCTGAAATCTGCCCCCGTTTCACAGCTACTCTTCTCACTGGAATTGAAGTGAAAGAATCGCCAGCGTGGCTTCAAGCACGTTTACAAGTAATTGGACAACGGCCAATCAATAATATCGTCGACGCTACAAACTATGTGATGTTTGCTCTTGGTCAACCACTGCACGCCTATGATGCCGATCTGTTTCCGCAAGTTGATGGTATATGGAAGTTTGGTGTACGTACAGCCACTTCAGGTGAGACAGTCAGTCTCTTGGCAGAAGGTGGCAAAGATGAAGATCGAGTAATTGAACTTAGCGGCGGTGAAGTGTTGGTGGTTGATAGTTCGTCCAATACACCGATTGGACTAGCCGGAGTAAAAGGGGGTCGTTTTGCAGGGGTACATGCTGGTACGACTAAAGTAATCATCGAAGCCGCTCACTGGAATCCACTTATAACTCGCAAAACTGCCCGCGGTCTTGGCATTGTTATTGACGCAAGTAAGCGTTTTGAAAATGAACCCTCACGCGAATTGCCGCCCTACGCGCAAGCTGAAATTATCAAGCTCATCATAGTCATAGCCGGGGGCGTGTGTGAAGGGTATGTTGATACATTTTTGGAAGAAAAATCGAACCCAGCAGTAGCTGTTTCAGTAGACAAAGCTAATGCGCTGCTTGGATTGTCACTGAACCAAGTAGAGATGGTAGAACTCCTCACCAGCGCGGGTTGTCAGTGTACTGGTGTAGAGGGAACGATCACTGCTGTTGGACCTTTTGAACGAACTGACTTATTGATTGAAGAAGATTTCATTGAGGAGATTGGGCGACTTTACGGGTACGACAAAGTGGCTTCAGTGGTGCCAGCAACTGTGCCACTGCAAGAGTTAAACGTTCGCCACTACTACAGTGAGAAGATCCGGACCGCACTAATTAGGCAAGGCTTCTCGGAAGTAATTACATCGTCGTTTCGTAAAAAAGATGAGGTTGCGCTTTACAATGCACTTGCAAGCGACAAAGGGTGCATGCGGTCGTCATTGGTGAAAAATATTTCTGAGGCCCTCGAACGCAATGTAGGTTTTGCAGATTTGCTTGGGGCTACAGATACACGGATTTTTGAGATTGGGACTGTGTTTAAAAAAGGTGGGGAGTATGGCGTGACTGAGCATATGTCGTTGTGTGTGGGCGTACGTACGAAAGGGAAGGCGTACAGCAAGACTGATGATGTCGTTCTCGAAGCAGTTATTGCTGAGTTGACCAATGATCTCGATGCTAGTCTTAGTTTTGATATTTTTGATGGAGTGGCAGAGCTTAATCTGACTGAATTAATCGCAGTTTTACCGGTGCCGGCAGCGTACGATCCCATTTTGGTCGCAACTGAGATTCAGTATCAGCCATATTCGACCTACCCACACGTCAGTCGTGATATTGCCCTCTGGGTAAGCGACGAGACTGCAGTGGAGAGCGTGATCGAGGTCATTGATCAGTCAGCTGGGGAGTTGCATGTGCTCACGACGCAATTTGATGAATTTAGTAAAGACGGCCGAACGTCGTACGCTTTTCGTCTTGTGTTTCAGTCACACGAAAAAACGCTCACCGATGAAATGGTAAACGCTGACATGGAAGCGGTGTATGAAGCCGTGAAGAACGAAGGTTGGGAGGTCCGGTAAGTTTGAGAAGGGGCAGTGCATGAGTCTGTCCCCGCTCACTCTTTTTCAACCGCTCCTTCCGTGTCGGTTTTTTTCTCCCAGCGGAGGAAGTCCCCTTTGGGGTTGAAAACTGCTACCTCGCCAGGGCGAGGAGCGCGATGCCCGAAGTGGCCGACTTCTTGTTGATAGATGGGAAGATGCCTTTCTGGTTTCATTACTGGCTCCTTTCTGCGACCAGAGTACTCTCTGGATAAATGGTTGGCAAGTGATGCTGATAATCACTTGGTCGTTCTTCAAGAGCAATATTTGAATATAAAAAACTCAGGAGGCGGTGCACTAATATTCTTATATTAGCGCACCACTCCAAAAGTTATTCCCCCCGTTTCCTTTTCCTGGCACGACCGTTTTTGGTTGTGCCCGGATTTACTGGCACAAACTCAAAGATCTTAGATATTGGTGACCCACGCCGTCGCATATAGCGCCTCGCAAAACGCTGGCTAGGATGCAGGATACCAGTCACTCCGCGAATCGTTACTTCTGTAAAGGCTTTAGGCCTGAGGGATTTTAATCCCTTGGTGCGGAAGTAGAGAGGTGGCTGAGACCCCTTGATTGCGATGACGAACATCAGTGATTTTGTCATTGAACTCCTCCTTTTCACACGAAATCTAGCAATAATTTGTGAAACTAGCAAGTCAAAATATCTGTTATAATAACCGCATTATTTCTTAACAGTAGTACTGCATGCCAGCCAAGAAACCAGCTAACAAAGGCAAAAATTACGACGCGTCATCTATCTCGGTCCTTGAAGGGCTCGAGCCAGTTCGTAAGCGACCAGGGATGTATATTGGGACTACCGGTCCTGATGGTCTACATCACATGATCTGGGAGATCTTCGACAACTCACGCGACGAAGCGATGGGTGGCTTCGCTGATCGAGTAGAAGTGGCTTTACTGCCAGACAACTATATTCGAGTCGTCGACAATGGTCGCGGTATTCCGGTTGACATGCACAAACAGACCAAGGTTTCAGCTCTTGAAACTATTATGACAACGCTCCACGCAGGGGGTAAGTTTGGTGGTGATGAGTCAGGTTACAAAGTGTCAGGGGGCCTTCATGGCGTAGGAGTCTCGGTAGTAAATGCCCTCTCAACGCACACTCGCGTTGATGTCCACAAGGATGGTGACCAATACATGCAAGAATACAATATCGGTAAGGCCAAAGCTAAAGTAAAGAAGCTTGGCAAGACGAAGCATAATGGTTCAATCGTGATCTTCCAGGCTGACCCGACTATTTTCCCAGAAGTAAAGTATGATTGGAAGCGAGTTGTAACACATTTGCGTCAACAGGCGTACCTGGTTAAAGGCATGCGGATGACGGTGATTGATGCACGTGACAGTGATGCCAAGCTTGATCCGAAGTCGCTTGAGTCGGTTATTTATCTCGCTGATGAAAAACTCGAAGTGCCACACCAGACGTTCTACTTTGAAGGTGGCCTTAAGTCACTGGTGGCGTTTAACAACCAGTATCAAAAACCAGTCCATAAAAACATTTTCTATATTGAAAAAGATGATGTTGATCCGATGGTACTATCGGTTGAAGTAGCGTTGCAGTACGTTGATGATATCTCGTCACGCATCTCTGCCTTTGCTAACAACATTTACAACCCAGAACACGGAACTCACATTACTGGTTTCAAGACAGCCTTGACCCGAACTCTCAACAACTACGCCAAGAAAAACAACTTCTTTAGTGTGAAAGACAAAGATGCGGGCTTTACGGGTGATGACGTACTTGAAGGAATTACTGCAGTAGTATCAGTCAAGATGCCTGAAATTCAATTTGAAGGGCAGACGAAAGGAAAGCTCGGTTCTGTTGAGGCCCGTGGGGCAGTCGAGTCTGTCTTTGGTGAGGCCTTCAATAATTTCCTTGAGGAAAATCCCGATGACGCCAAGGCGATTATTAATAAAGTGATCATCGCGGTGAAGGCACGGAAGGCTGCTAAGGCTGCTAAGGATTCAGTGCTGCGTAAAGGTGCGCTCGAAGGGATGTCGCTTCCAGGAAAATTGGCAGACTGCCAGAGTAAGAGTGCGGCTGATTCTGAGCTTTTTATTGTAGAGGGAGACTCTGCTGGCGGGTCAGCCAAGATGGGGCGCGACCGAAAGACGCAAGCGATTTTGCCACTACGAGGGAAAATTCTTAACGTTGAGCGAGCACGGATCGACAAGATGTTGGCTTCGGAACAGATTAAGAACTTAGTGATTGCGCTCGGAACGGCGATTGGGGATGTATTTGATGTTGAAAAACTACGCTATCACAAGATTATTATTGCGACTGATGCAGACGTCGATGGAGCGCACATTCGAACGCTTCTGCTGACACTTTTTTATCGTTACTTTAAACCAGTGATCGAAGGGGGGTATCTCTATATTGCTCAACCGCCACTCTATAAAATCCAGCGCGGCAAAGAGACCTGGTATGCGTACACAGATGCTGAGAAATTTGCCATCGTTGGTGATGATGAACCGGGAGATACAGTCGAAGAAGGTGATGAAGAGAGTGAAGAAGAGGGCGAGGAAACAACTAAAAAGAACACTACCAAATTCCGTATTCAACGGTATAAGGGGCTCGGCGAAATGAACGCTGAAGAGTTGTGGGAAACAACGATGCACCACGAAAACCGTCTCTTGAAGCAGGTGGAAGTTGATGATGCCCAGGCAGCCGATAAAGTGTTCGATATTCTGATGGGGACAGATGTGGCTGCTCGTAAGAGTTTTATTCAGAGCAATGCCCAAAACGCGACGCTAGATATTTAGAGAAATAAGAAGCAGCACGGCTGTGGCTATATTTCTCTTGTGCAAATCAGTGAAATTTTCTGAACCTGTGATAGGTCTGAAAATGAACATGATCTTACTTAGCCAGCCATACTTACTTTGTAAGGGCAAAATAAAATAACACAAACGGCCGGTCCCTCTGGGGCCGGCCGTTTGTTATATGGAGAGTGATTATTATTCAACAACACTGACAGCCCAGGTAAAGCTGTTGTTGGTGCTGTTTACGTCGCTACCACCGCGGACGGTGACACCGATCAGGTTGATACCGTTCTCACCAACATTGTCATAGCCAAGGGTGAAGAGGACGCGCTCTTGTGGCTTCAGTGGAGTTTGCGCAGGGGCATCGTATTCAGTACCAGAGGTAAGCATTGCTTTAAAGTCCCACGCAGTTGAAGTTTTGGTACCGATGTTGCGCACTTCGAACTGGAAGGCACCACGAGCGTCATTGTCGACATTTGCACGTGGAATAAAGTTTCCGTTACTGGCGAGGTGACCGACGGCGACGAGACGCACTGCGAGATCAGTTCGGCCATTTGGGTCAGATACGGGTGTTTCCATCACTACTGTTTCAATCACAGTTGGTGCTGGCGGCAGTGGCGTACTGACTTCTGGTTCTGGTTCAGGATCAACTTCGGTCGATTCACCGGCTACTTCTGGTTTAGGAGTATCTTCCGATTCGTCCTCGCCTTCAGTTGATTCGTCGATTGCAACAGTATCGCCATCAGGAATACTGGGGTTGATAACAGTTATAGAATTACTGGAGATAGTCACTGGCTCGGCTTCTCCCTGGCGGAAGTAAGCGATAGCGTACTCGACGTCGCTCATTCGCTCGCGTTCTGAATCAATCATAACTTCTAGCGATGTCATCTTGTTGCCAAGGGTGACTGAGTCGTTACAAGGTACGAGAGTTGGACTGCCAGTGTTTTCAGTGATAGTCACGGCAACACCATCAGTACACGTGTACATAAAGGTATATGCACCAGAGCCAGGGATACTGGTCCAGTTAATCATGAAGGAGTCACCTGACATGACTGAGCTATTGTCAGTTGAGACGGTTAGCTCAGGAGTACCGTTGGCGTTGTAGACACCGTCAGCGATTGATGCCAGCGAGGTGAAAGCCTGAGGCATGAGACTAACGATTTGCACCGCGAGCCAGACACCGAGAATGATCACGGCCATAAATCCGAAGATAGCAAGCGTTTTCATTAGTCGGTCTTTTTGTGAATCGTGTACCTGGTTCATAAAAAAGTTGAAAATAATAATCTTCACCACGGTGATGTCTCCCGTTGCAACAAACACCTACCCGTGTGATCGAAGTAGGGGAATGAGCGACATACATTGGAGAACAAGCCACTGGGGCAAATAACTCCATGATCATATCACACTATAAGCTAATGTCAAGTAATTATAGGCGTATTGTTTGACAAATAGATTATTGTATGTATAATATTTCGAATCTATGTTAGTCTAATTCGGCTAACCAGACACTGTATGTATTCACTTGAACGATTATTTGATCGAATGTGGGCCCGCAAGCTACCGTTTTTCGGAGTTTTTTTTGTGGTGGTTTTATTGACCTACACCGTGCTGTTTATTATTGATTTTATCCCAGAACCAATTTCTGATACCGATGAAGTGAATTCTGACGGTGTTGTAGCGGTTGTTGAAACGAACGGTGAACCGTTTAGTATTGAAGCGGCTGATATTCCGGCGGTTGAGCCGCTTACTGTTGGGACGACATCTGAAACTGAAACGACCATTGCGGTCGTGCCAGCTACCGGTGACAGCCAACCTCTCCCGCCAGCAGAAGTGTTGCCAACTAAGATTATTATTGAAAAATTAGCCAAAGAAGTGACGGTATTAAACCCCCAAGAACGTGACATCCCGTCACTTGATGCCGCGCTTTTAAGTGGTGTGGTGCGTCACCCTGACTCAGCCGACTTCAGTGAACCAGGAAATATCTTTATTTTAGGCCATTCCAGCTACTTGCCAAACGTGTTTAATAAGAATTTCCAGGCGTTTAATGGCATCCAAGAGCTCGATTGGGGGGATAAGATTCAGCTGCAGTCAGCCGGAAAGGAATACACCTACTTTGTCGAAGAGGTGTATAAAGCTGCTGCTGCAGATGTAATTGTCCCGATGACTCCGGGGAAATCTCGCCTAACTTTGGCGACCTGCAATAGTTTTGGTTCAAAAGATGATCGCTTTATCGTTGAGGCCAAGCTCGTGTCTGAACGGATACTGTAATGAACCGTAGCTAGTTTCGGTTGTACCTTTCTAAGCCCGCTCCTTAGGCTCAGAAACCAGTAACCCAAACTAAACAGAGATTAGGCAAGACTATTGACTTTTGTCAACTTTTCTGCTATGATTGTGGTCAATTCTGTTCTTGTGGCACACTGTACCTGGTTGCAGTAGATGTGCTCAGATCTCCTTATTTTACAACTCGATAGCCAGCTTAGTGCTCGGAAATCATCCGTGGATGATCCGAGGTTTCTTAGTACCAAGCTCGCTGCCGTGATGTTGCTCAGTGGAGTAACAGGCAGATGGACGAACTGATCTTTGTCATTAAAGAACAGGTTATTGGAAACGGAAAAGACGGGGGCCAGTGTGCAGGGAAACTTGCCTTCTTGGCACACTGGCCCCCGTCTACCTCCTCAACGGGTACCCGAAAGGGAATCCCGTGAGGGATCGGCTACGACTTTTGTTGTATTTGACTTCCACCCCGGCCGGCGCTTCGCGCCGGCCAAACCGAAAGGACTAAGGCATGAAACTGCACCTCGCGGCCCTCGCGGCCGCTTTCACCCTCGCCACCGCCGGCTTGCCGGCGTTGGCGCAGACCGCCGTCGGCACGGTTATCACCGCGCCGGCTCCCGCTCCGACAGAGCCCGACGAAATGGGCTACGTCGGGAAGGACGTAGCCGCCAGGGTCGACCTGGTGGTCGAGCTCCTGGATCTCGGAGCTTTCTGCGACCCCACCGTGAAGGCGACGGAGGTCCAGTACACCATCGGCGGACGCACCTTCAAGGTTGCGTTCACCGGCGGGAAGCTCGTCGCCGGAAGCAAGGAGGTCGACTATATCTGTCCGCTCTCCTTTGCCCCGGCCGACTGGGCCGCGGCGGACTGGGCCGAAGCCCACTTCACTGACCGCCTGCACGACCGGGTCTTCTTCACCGAAGGGGATCTGAAGACGTGCATGCTGCCGGGCATCGCCGACGGTCTGCGTCAGACGGGTCCGGAATTCTTCGACGGTTTCTCGGTCCACAACCACGACGGCGATGCGATCGTGAAGGCCTTCATCGACGGCCGGGCCAATCTCATGACCTGGCGGTGCGAAAGCACCGACGGGAAACGCCGCTACCTCATGATCGAGGCGAAGTTTTGCCCCACCGGTTGCGGGGGGGCGGACTTCATCTGGCTCCACGCCAGCAAGAGCGAGCGGCGGGCTGCCAAGCCCGCCGCCGCACTGAAAGAAGAGAAGGACGTGTGCCCAGCATCGGGCCCATGCCCGTCACCGGGTGACCCGGTGACGCCGCCGGCGGCGAATGATCGCCTCAAGTTCAGCTGCTGCAAGGGCGGTTGAACGGAGCTCTGCGGGCCGGAACATTCACCGGCCCGCAGCAGACTATTTGTTAAATCCTTGCATCAACCACAACCAACAGCCAAGGGGTAAAAAACCATGCTGAAGACTCTGATCGCGGCCTTCTTGGCCGTCACACTCGGTTCAATGGTGCATGCCGGAGAGCCAAAATTCGCGCCCGCCGATCTGGTGATCTCGACGGAAGGCCTCGAGCCGGTCGCTGGCACGCCGTGCGACACGATCAACGATGAGTGCCTTTCGCTGCAGATCATCACCGCCGTCGAAACACCCGAGCTTCTCGCGGAGCTTCGGAAGAACGACGGCCAGACCCCGCGCGGGTCGGTCGTGCTCGACGCCCTCAACAAAGGCGAGGCGGCCATTCCGAAGCCGATCGATGGGTACTGGTGCGTGTGGTTCTACAAGGAGGCTCTGAATACCTATGAGCTGCCGTGGGATCTCATTCACACCACTTCCTTCATGACGACTTCGTCCGGCATCGTTCGCGACGCAGAGTTTATGAAGGGCGACTGCCCGACGATCACCAACGCCGTGGGCTACGGTGACCCGGACTTCAAGATCTGGGCACCAGCCGGTCCCGTTGGGACTGCGCTGAACATTCCGAAGGCGATGCGGGACAAGCTGCTCGTCGCCTTCTGGTGCAGCGAGGACGGCACGATCATCTTCCCGAATCGGATCACATCCGATGAGGGTCTGCGGATCGACATTCCGCTGATCGAAAAAGGCTGGGAGCATGCAATGTATGGCGTGCTCCGGGCCAAGGAGAAGTGAGACCTGTTCTTCTCTGACTCAGGCGAAACTGGCCGCAGTGATGCACCCAGTTTCGCCCTTCTAATATTCTTGCGTACTGGTGTAGGTAAGAATATCTGAGGTATTATAAAAACTAGATTTTCAATTATGTTTACTCAAAAAACAATCGCAGTCTTTATTATCGCTTTTTCACTAGCGGTAGTTTTTAGTGCACCATTTACTAATGATCAGACTGGATCAATCGTTGACGCAGTAGCTGGCGCATTTGGCCCTGGAGGCGGCGACGGTGGTGATGGTGCCGGCGGTGCAGACGGTGGTGGAGCTGGTGGCGATGGTCCTGGAGGTGGTAATGGTGGTAATGGTCCTGGTGGATCTGAAGGCGGTTGTTGCGGCGGCGACATTGGCGGTGGTCGTAATGATGAACCTGGTCGTGACGATCCTGGTGTAGTACCAGCTCCTTCATGTGTCCTTAAGGTGAACAATAAAAATCAACTGACTATCACTCAAGGTGACACAGTCACGTATACGTTGACCTCAAAAAATGCTGTTTCAGCAAATTTGACAGGTAAGGGAGCGATCAATATCAATGGTCAACCATTGGTAACTAAGATCACTACTGCAGGACAGGGACGTCAGATTAGTGCTCGGGTATTTAACGCGAGTGGTCAGTCTGCCATTTGTTCAGTAACCCTTAATGTCAACGAAAAGCCTGCACCAGATCCTGCTCCAGTATGTACAGCAAAATTTATTCCCACTTCTGTGCAGGTAAATACTCCCGCAACCCTGCAGATCAATGGTTCAAACCTAGCTTCTGCTTCTGTAAACAACGGTGTTGGCGCAGTAACTGTTGCTCCAAATAATGCGGGTAGCAAGTCAGTCACCCAAACAACCGTTGGAAAGAAAACCTACACCGTAACCGTAACTAACAACCAAGGTCTTACTGGATCTTGTACAGCAGATCTGACGACTACTCCAGTACCGGTAGTTGTTCCTAACCAAACTTGTACCCTTTCACCAGCAACTCAGGAAGTAACTGTGGGTGAAACGGCAAAGCTTACTTGGAGATCTACTAACGCTGACTCAGTCACGGTCAAGCGAAACGGTGGTTCAATTTCAACTTCTAAAAATGAAACTAATTTTGCTCAGACACTCGGGGTTGGAACCTTTAATTACGAACTGACAGCAGTAAAAGCGGGTAAGACAGATGTAAAATGTAACGCAACGATTGTGGTTAAGCCAGCTGTTGTTGGAGGACTCTCATGTGCAGCTAACCTAACAACATTTACGGCAGCACCAAGTAATCTGCCAGCTGGTGGTGGTAATACTACGTTGGTGTGGGCAGCGACTGGAGTTGATTCAATCGAAATTGATAACGGCGTTTTGGCGAACACCACAACTCTAAGCGGTAATGACACAGTGTCAGTAGCTCAAACAATTACCTACAAACTTAAGCTGATCAAAGCAGGTACAACTCCAGTTGAGTGTCCTTTGACGGTCACGGTTGCTCCAGCGATTACACCGCTAACGTGTGCTGCTAATGTTACCTTCACGGGTAATGGTTCAGCTGGAACGGTGAACTTGCCATCAAGCGGTGGCGATGTTGCTCTAGCGTGGACAGTAACTGGCGCTGACTCAATCGAGATCAACAACGGTGTTCTAGCAAATACAGCGACACTTATTGGAGACAATACTCAGACTGGAATTACGGCTGACAAGACCTTTACGCTTAAGGCATTCAAGGCAGGAACAACCCCAATTGAATGTCCACTGCTTGTTGATGTAGCAACTGGCGGCGGCGGATCATCTGATCCAGTCTGTCAGTTTGATGTTACTCCGACGAACTTCACCAATGGAACTGGTGGATCAGTATCACTCAATTGGAGCTCAACCAACGCTGATTCAGTTACTCTCGACGGTGTCGAGGTTGCCCTAAACGATACAATTACTAAAAACGTTACCACCCTTGGAAATACAACCTTTACGATTGTAGCTACGAAGGGAAGTAAGACTGATACCTGTACTAAGACTGTGACGGTATCGAATCCAGGCACGAGTAACCTTTCATGTGACAGCTTTACCTCTAATCGAGATGAGGTTGGAACCGGAAATAACTATACTCTTTCATGGAATACAACTGGAGCGACACTCGTCACAATCAATCAGGGTGTTGGCATCGTAGCGGCGGATGATTCAGTTGAACTTACTGCTCCAAATGATGAACAAACAATTGACTATACTTTGACGGCTACTGATGGTACTAACTCAGTGACTTGCCCATTGTCTATTCGAGTTGATGGTGGCGGAGGTGGTGGGGGTGGTGGTTCATCAAGCCCACGCTGTACGTTTACTGCATCTGACCGTTCAATCCGTTCTGGACAAGAAATTGAATTAACGTGGACAACCCGTAGCGGACGAGACCTCAGTATTTTTGAAGGTTCAGTGCGCAACGGTGAGAAACTTCTCGAAACCGATGATGATGACACGGTTGATGAGGGCTCACTTAAGGTTCGGCCGACAGAAGATACTACCTATACACTTTTGGTAGAGCGAGGTTCACGAGATCGAGAATGTGATGTAGAAATTAAGGTTGAAGACAATGTCGTGGTTACCTCAGTTCGAAACCAAGGTCAGGTTGCTGGTATTTCGCTTACATCTGTACCGTACACAGGATTTGAAGCTGGCCCGATGCTTACTCTTCTCTTCTACGCGATCCTTGCTGTCTGGGCTTTGTTCATCGCTTACTTACTTGTGATTAAAGAAGATCGAGTATTGGGTATCTCACTCGCTGGTGCGTTCCCAAAGAAAAAGATTTTGACTGATGATGTCAGTACTATAGCTACTGATGTTCACACTGAAACGTCAGAAGCAGCAGCGTATGTAGCGTCAATGACAGCACAAACAACTGCGACAGTACCACTCGCTACGGCTGCTCCAGTAACATCGGCTCCAGCTATCCCAACTAATCTACCAATCGCGAGCCCGATCATTGGGTATGCTAATACTCCAGTTGATGACACTCTAGAAGCAATTGATGCTGAAGACGAAGCGAGTCAAGAAATGAAAGAGCTAGAAGATCGAGCACACGCGAACAAGGTTTTGCTCTCAAGTGACGCAATGCGACATTTCCTGACTATGTGTCCAAAAGAAATCAATCGCCTAACGTTTCTAGATCAAGTGATTGCCGAAGCTAAGGTCTCGTACCCATCTGAAGATGGTTGGGTGGTCCTTAACCTCGAGCGAATGCATGAATTGTGTGATAAACGAATGGCGTACATGAATACTGGCACTGAGTCAGTAATGGTGGCTGAAGACAAGAAAGTCATGTCAGCAACTGATACCGTGACCGTACCTGAAGGTTCTGGTTCGCTTGCTGAAGCGATTGTGACGGGTAATATTGCAGCGGCGTACCAACTACTTGGTAATCGTCCAATGATTTCACTGGCCGATGCAGCCGCTGATCTCGATGCGCTCTACCGAACCAGAAAAGGTGAAGACGTGAGTATTTCAAACATGCTCGCAACTGAATCAGCTGACTTGTCGGTTGCACAGATTGAAGCAGCGATTGCCGCTCTGACTTCAGCGATTGATGGTACATACACGGACGAAGCTGCAGCTGTGAAGATGGCGATTATGAAGGCTGTTAAGGCAACTGCTTAAGCAATTCCTCAACAAGCTGTTTAAAGCACGAAAAAGCCGCCCGTACGGGCGGCTTTTTCGTGCGTCTTACCTTTATAATTTCTTAGTCTCAATTTCTTCTAGCAGACGCTTCATAAGGTCATCAAGCGATAGCTCTTCCGAGCTTCCGTCACGATCTTCAAGCGTGACTCCACCGCGCTCGACTTCTTTATCGCCAATGACGAGGAAGTAGGGGAGTTTGGCTTTTTTAGCGTTGCGAATTTTTTTACCCATGCTTTCGTTACTGTCATCGAATTCGACGCGTAACCCAGCCGATTTTAATTTGGTATATATCTCACCCGCAAACACATTATGAGCTTCTGCTACAGGTACCACAGCAATCTGTATCGGGGCCAGCCAGAGTGGGAGATTTCCGGCCAAGTGTTCAATCAAGACTGCTGAAAAACGCTCTAATGAACCAGCGATGGCTGCATGAATCATTACGATGCGTTCTTTCTCACCGTTTTCATTGGTACAATCGAGTGTAAAACGATCGGGTAAGAGTCGGTCAAGTTGAATAGTAGCCACTTGGTGAGTGCGCCCAATCGAGTCTGTCGCCATGAAGTCAATTTTAGGAGCATAAAAAGCTGCTTCACCAATCCCAATGAAATACTCTGTATTACGACCTTCGGCAATTTCCTTCATGAGTCCTTCGGTCTTTTCCCAGACAGCGCTGTCACCTAGGTACTTGTCTTTCTTTTCTGGATCATGGAATGAGAGTCGGACTGACAGCTCAAACCCAAATGGTCCGTAGAAGTCATCAACAATGTCCCAAATTGCTTCGAGCTCATCTTTGAGCTGTGATTCACGACAGAAAACGTGAGCATCATCTTGGGTGATCGAGAGTACTCGGGTCAGTCCAGATAGCTCACCAGACTGTTCAGCCCGGTAGACCATGGTTGTTTCAGCGTAGCGTTGCGGAAGGTCTCGGTATGAACGGGGGACTGAGTCGAATATCTGGGTATGGTGCGGACAGTTCATTGGTTTCAAGACATACTCTTCATGATCGTCACCTTCTTTGGCACGGACTTTGAAAAGGTCCTCACTATACTTTTGCCAGTGACCGCTAGTTTCGTACAGCGCTTTCTTGGCGATGTGAGGGATCGTGACACATTCATAGCCTTTTTCGCGACGTAAGCCGGTCACAAACTCATCAAGTAGTCGGCGCATAGTGGTGCCCTTTGCACTCCAGAGAGGTAGTCCAGGTCCAACAAGTTCTGAGAAGGTAAACAGACCTAGTTCCTTGCCTAGCTTGCGATGGTCTCGCTTCTTGGCTTCTTCAAGCTGGGTTTCGTAGGCAGCGAGTTCTTCAGCAGAATCAAACGCCAGACCATAGATGCGAGTGAGCATAGGATTCTCTTCGCTGCCGCGCCAGTAGGCGCCAGCAACTTTGTCGAGTTTAAAGCTGTCAGCAGCAATTTCTTCGGCTGGATTCTCTGAATGTCCACCGCGACAGAGGTCGGTGAATTCAGCTTTAGTGCCAGCTCCTGCTGTGTAGAGGGTGATAGTTTCACCTTTGGCTGCAATCTCATCGATGAGTTCAAGTTTAAATTCGTTGTTCGCAAATACAGCGCGGGCTTCGTCAGTAGAAACTTCCTTATGATCGAAGCTCGTCCAGGCGCTAAGCATTTTTCGCATCTGTTTTTGGATTGACTTTAGGTCATCATCACCGGGCGCTTCGCCGGCTGAGAAGTCAATATCGTAGTAAAACCCGTTGTCGATGGCAGGGCCGAGGGTAAGCATAGCGTGTGGGTACTCCACTAAAACTGCAGCTGCCAAGAGATGAGCCAGGGTGTGTCGTTTGTGTTCTAGGTTTGTGTTCATAAGTAGGGTGTTTGTTGGATCTTAAAATCATAAGCCCTGAGATTCAACGGCTTCGCGCTGCCGCGCTGCAGATGTTTCACTATAGTGCTTAAAATTTTAAGATCGAGAGACTTCCAGTGTGTGCCGAAGCATCTGCAGCCGGCTTCTGTAGGCGAAGCCGCTGAGGCAGGCACTGGAAGTCTTGAGAGGTTACATAATAAAACGTCCGAGCAAAAATTCAATGTCTTTGAATTTTTGCTCGGACGATCTAATCGCGGTTCCACCGAGCTTCTGAGTTAGTATACCGACTCAGCACTTCATTATCAGATTAGGCTTGTGCGCATTGCTGCCTTCGGTTGGTAGCCGAAGCAATCTCTGAGTACAAATATCCTACGCCGATACAGAAGCAGTGTCAATTGCAGTTTCTTCAGGGGCGAGATTTTTTAGGCGATCAATCAAGATGCTAGGCTCATCATTACGAATACTGAGTTTGCCTTTAACGGCCACACAGGTACCGGGTACCAGCAGGTCTTTATTCGCTTGGAAGACTTCAGGGAAGGCGACCATTTCAATTGAATCAGTCTGGGTGGCAAGCTGTACAAAAGCCATGCGGTCGCCTTTTTTAGTGAGAAGTTCCCGGACAGTCTCGATCATGCCAGCAGTAATGAGTTCACCCTTCATTTTGACAATTGAAATTTGTTGGCCATCTTCGACGGCGCGCTTGATCTCGGTGACAGCCGTGCGTTTGTTGAGTTCATCTTTGTATTGGTCGAGTGGATGACCAGACACATAGACTCCAAGGAGTTCTTTTTCCCAGAGTAATTTTTGTTCTTTACCAGCCGCGGTTGCGGCTTCGAGCACAAGGTCATTAATGCTTGATTCAACACCACCAAAGAGGGAGTCTTGGTTGGCTTCTTTCCCGGCCACGTGTTCCTTGTTGAAATACAGCATCATTTCAAGATTATGCATTAAGACACCACGCTCTTCAAAACGATCAAAGGCACCGGTCATAATGAGAGCCTCGAGGGATTTTTTGTTGAGATTTTTGTCATGAATGCGAGTGAGGAAATCGTTGAGGGACGTGAAATTACCATCAGCTTTACGGTTACTAATAATTGCTTCAGCAATGCCAGCGCCGAAGTTTTTGATCGTCGTAAGTCCGAAGCGGATTTGGTTTTTATTGGGGACCACTGAAAATTCAGCGAAGGATTCATTGATGTCAGGTGGTAGTACTTCAATACCCATGCGCTCACATTCATTAATGATCTCGGAGATTTTTTCAGTGTCGCCTGAGTCAGCAGTGAGAACAGCTGCCATGTACTCAGGTGGAAAATTAGCTTTCATATAGGCCGTCTGGTAGGCAACACGACCATAGCTCGCCGCATGCGCTTTGTTGAATCCATAGGCCGCAAAAGGCTCAATCAGACTCCAGAGTTTGTCAGAGATGGTCGGTGATAGTTTGCCGTAATCACGGAAACCATCGAGCAATTTTTGCTTTTCAGCTTCCATCACTTCAGGAATTTTTTTACCCATCGCCTTGCGCAGTTTGTCGGCATCGAGCCAGGAGTAACCGGCCAGTTCAATTGACGTCATCATCACGTCGTCTTGGTAGGTAATAACACCGTATGAACGGTCAAGAATTTTTTCAAGTCGAGGGTCGAGGTAGGTAATAAGATTGGTATTGTGTTTGCGCTCGATGTATTGTGGGATCGATTCCATTGGTCCTGGTCGATACAAGGCCACCATCGCGTTGATATCGTGGATTGAAGTGGGTTGCAGTTGCTTTAAAAATGACGTCATGCCGGAGCCGTTGAGTTGGAAGAGACCCATGGTCTCACCGCGAGCCAACATGTCGAAAGTCTTCTGATCATCGAGAGGGATATTTTCGATATCAATATCAACGTCATGGATTACTTTTACGCGCTTCACCGCGTCAGCCAAGATCGCTAAGTTTTTGATTCCCAAGAAATCAAACTTCAGTAACCCAACACCGTCTTCTCCGACAGAATGCATTTCGTATTGAGTGATGTATTTGCCAGTTTTGGAGTCAACCTGGATGGGGACGAATTGGTCGAGTGGCTCGGGTGCGATGACGACACCAGCTGCGTGCACACCAACGTGACGTACACGACCTTCGATCTTTTTGGCGAGGTCGATTACTTCACGGGATTCGCTGTCTTGTTTGTAGAGTTTTTGGAGGTCGGGTTCAATGTCGAGTGCTCGATCGATAGTCATAGCAAAGCCTTGGCTGCCCATAGGGATAAGTTTGGCAATCCGGTCACCAGTAGCATAGGAATGGCCAAGAGCACGAGCGACGTCACGTACGGCCGCTCGCGCCATCATTGTTCCGAAGGTACCGATTTGGGCTACTTTATCTTCACCGTATTTTTCTTTAGCGTATTCGATGATTTCATCGCGGCGATTATCAGCGAAGTCCATATCGATGTCAGGCGCTGAGGGCCGCTCAGGATTTAGGAAGCGTTCGAAGGGGAGTTTGTATTCGAGTGGGTCTACGTTGGTAATACCGAGGACATAGGTGGTATACGAGCCAGCGACCGAGCCCCGAATAGTGGTGAGAATACCTCGATCGCGGGCTTCACGCAGCAAATCACCCACTACCAAAAAGTACTTGGCATAGCCTTTGTCCTTAATTACCTTGAGTTCATAGTCGAGACGTTGTTTGACCGTGGCATCATGAATATCATGTCCGCGCCACGTGACTCCAGCGTAGGCTGTATCTCGTAATTCATCGTCTGGTTCTTTACCACTCTCAATAATAAAATTAGGGAATTTCCAGGCTTCCATCCCGAGAGTGATTTCGACGTTGCATTGGTCAGCAATTTTTATGGTATTGCTGAGTGCTTCGGGTGTGTCAGCAAAACGTTCTTTCATTTGTACTTGCGTCGTAAAAGAAAAATCTTCACTGCGTTCTTCATTGATATCAACAATGCCACCGCTTTGGATTTTAAGCATGGCCTCGCGAGCAACGGCGTCATCTTTTTCTAAGTAGTAGATATCTTGTGCTGCGACCAAAGGGACAGTACTTTTGTGTGCCAAATTTCTGATCTTGGTCTGCAGACTGCTGTGATCGAGAATTTCTGGATGGTGGGTAATTTCTAAATAGCAGTCATCTTTGAATTGTTCCTGGTACCAAGCGAGGCTAGCGCCGGCTTTTTCGAGGTCACCATTCTTCAAGTGTTGACTGGTCTCCGCCGCAAACGATGGCAAGATACAAATTAAACCTTCTTTGAGTTCAGCCAAGAGTTCGTGATCGAGGCGCGGACGGTAGTAAAAGCCTTCGATGTTGGCGCGGGTGACGAGCTTAATCAGGTTTTGGTAGCCTTGGAAATTTTTAGCCAGGAGCACTAAGCGAGCACGCGGCTTGTCGATCGGATCTTTGTCGAAGCGAGTGCGCGGTGCCATAAAGGCGTCAAGGCCGATAATAGGTTTGATACCTTCTTTTTGACACGCCTGATAGAAATCAATTGCACCATAGAGGGCACCAGCGTCAGTGATAGCCAGCGCATCTTGGCCATCGGCTTTCGCGGCGGCCGCGAGCTCCTTTGGAGTGGGAACAGCGTTTAAAAGGGAGTACATCGAGTGGACGTGCAGATGGACGAAGTCAGCCTGAAGTGTAGACATGACCTGCATTATACCAAACTTATAGTGGGTGACTTCATTGACACCTTTTTCACTAAAGCTCCGGCTATCGCCTACGACGTCGTTCGAAAGGCATCAGCGTAGTCGAGGTACAATACTGAGATGCAAAAATGGTTGATTGGAATCGATGAGGCCGGGCGTGGCCCCCTAGCGGGGCCTGTATCTGTGGGGGTGCTTAAGATACCGCCGGATTTTGACTGGGAGCTGATCCCGGGGGTGAATGATAGTAAGCAGCTGAGTGAAGCGAAGCGCGAGGAGCTTTTTGTCCGAGCCAAAGAACTGCAAAAAGCAGGAAAACTTAACTTTATGGTCGGAATGGTGGGTGCGAAGACAATTGACCGGATCGGGATTTCAGTGGCAATCAAGCAAGCGATGGATCGGGGATTGAAACGTATTGATGCAGTGTCTACTGAGTGTGCAGTTAAGCTCGATGGTTCACTCAAGGCGCTAGCTGAATTTGTTGATCAAGAGACGATTATAAAAGGGGATAGTAAGGAGCAGGTGATCGGGTTAGCGTCAATTTGTGCCAAAGTGACCCGTGATCGCTACATGAGGCGGATTGCTACGCAATCCGCCTTCGCCCCCTACAATTTTCATATTCATAAAGGCTACGGCACCAAAGCCCACCGCGAAGCCATCGCCGAACACGGCCTATCCCCAGAACATCGCGCCAGCTATTGTAAAAATATAAAAGTGTTGTAGAATACCTCGATCGGATCTAATGGTAGGTTCGTAACGACCCGAACACGGGCGTTTTTAGTTCTTGAGGGAGAGTTAGTTTGGACTTTTTAACAACAAACGCTGAGCTCATTGCTCAGTTGCGTAAAGTCGCCCAAGATAAACCAGATATGCCTCTTGAGGGAGGTGCAAAGCACTATGCCTTTGAAGACGGATTTCTGTGCGGTTACGACTATACCGAATTGATACTTGGTGTCGAAGAAGCGCTCGATCTCATAGATATTGATGAGGGGCATGGAATCACAGTGGCTGATTACCTGAAACTGGTTGATCAGCTCCCGAAAACCCAGGTGGCTTTGGCCGCCTAACGGATGGGGCCTTACGGCCCGCCGCAAAAAAGACTGCGAACAAACCGCGGCATTCGTAAAGACCCCTTTCGCAGCGCGACTGTGGGTCTTCAACTTAGTTGCGTTTTATGCAGATGAGGAGTAGGTTTGATTACAAGCTGGTATTAGTGCCAGTTGTATGTGACAAAAGAATCGAGGTAAAAAAAGTGGACGAAAGAGAAATCGTAAAAGCAAAGGGTGGTGCGTGTGTGGACTGTCCCCTAACAGGTAAGGAACTTGTTGTTGACTTCCCATCACGTCGTCCAACCTTACAGTCTGCACTGGAGAATGCACGGGTCAGAGTTCGTTGCCCGCGTCACCAAGGTGGAACAATACTGATAAAGGTAAAGGTGATCCTCAAGGATTACAAGGACTGTCCCCACTACAAGAAGCCAAGCTAAAAAGAATAAGTTCATTGGCACGAGCAGTGCCGACATGGGGCCCAATCAGCTTTATTGCGTTGGGCCCTGTCTGCGTCTGGTGGTTGGGTGGTAGAAACCGGGGCGGAAATGGCCTTAGCCATTTCCGCCCCGGTTTCTCTTGCGTTTTGGCTAGGTTTTGGTATAGTTCTCCGACTATGGTAATTCGAATGCGACATACGCGGGCTCATACAAAGAACCGCCGCTCACACCACGCTCTTACAGCGCCAACGTTGGCGACTTGTAAGAATTGTGGAGCTAGCCACCGCCCACACCACATGTGCTTAGATTGTGGCTTTTATAATGGTCGTCAAGTAATCGACCTCGCTGCTAAGAAAGACGCTCGTGAAGCAAGAATGAACGCAAAGCGCGAAATGATTAAAGGCCAGCAAGAAGCAATCGCTCCGACTGAAGCTGATGCGGTAGCAGAAAAAGCGCCAGTAGCAACTGAAGAAAAAGCAGCTGATGAGAGTGAAGCAGTGACAAGCAAAGAGGATAAAAAATAAGCATTAAGACCGCTCTGGCGGTTTTTTTGTGGATTGTATCCTTTTGCAAATACGCAGTACCTTGCTACTATTGTAGGTAGATAGGTTAGTACATTATTTTTATGGCAAACAGGCATCTTAGTCGATCGATCGTTCTTCAGTCACTCTTTGAGTGGGATTTAAATGATATAGCTAAAAAAGACGTTCCTGAGGTGCTGGAACGCAACGTCACAGAGTTTGCACCAAATAAAACTGACATGCCCTTCATGGCGAAACTCCTTGATGGTATTTTGCAAAAACAAACTGAACTCGATTTAGTCATCGAAAAAGCTGCTCCCGAGTGGCCGATTGACCGGATCTCCCCGGTTGACCGCAACATCTTGCGGCTCGGACTCTACGAGCTCTTATTTGCCGATCGGGGTGAGGTACCAGCAAAAGTGGCTATTAATGAAGCAATTGAGTTAGCGAAGCAATTTGGTGGTGAAAATAGTAGTCGGTTTGTAAACGGCGTTCTTGGTGCGGTGTACAAGGAGATTGGCGAGCCAGGGAAGAATGAAGTGAGTAAGCGGAAAAAGAAAGAAGTGCCGTTTGAAGAGATGCCGGTTCTCCGTCTTGCAGGGTCAGTAGTCTATGCTGAACATGAGGGAGATATTTACTTGGCGTTGGTGCATGACATTTTTGGCCACTGGACCCTGGCGAAAGGTAAGATTGAAGAGGGTGAAGATTTGAAGGCTGGGGCAACTCGGGAGATTAAAGAAGAAATTGGCCTGGATATTGAGATTGAGAACGAACTCGGCCAAAATGAATATGTGGCGAGTAAACCTGATATCGGTAAGCACCGTAAACAAGTAACGTACTTCCTCGGCAAATCTGAGTATAAAGAACTCACCTTGGAGAAAAAAGGTGGACTTGATGATGCTCAGTGGTTTCGAGTAGCCGATATCCTTGATTTGAACTTTTATGAGGATATACTACCAATAGTCACCAAAGCAGTGACCATTCTTGTTTCGAAGAAATGAGCCGTCATATGGACGGCGTTCGATGAGACTCACCGTACGTGGTACGGCACGTCCCATCGCACTTGTTGGCAATTAGCTAACACCCATCTATTCGACAACTTTAGTTTACTAAGTAAGACCTTACTACATGGCAGAAGATGCAACTATTGAAAAAAGTCTTAATGACTTATGCAAAATTTTAGACGTCACGTTTACCGACCGAAATTTTTTGTTAGTGGCGATGACGCACCGCTCGTACCTCAACGAACACCGTGAAGCAACTTGGGAACACAACGAGCGCTTAGAATTTTTGGGCGATGCAGTTTTAGAACTCGTCGTAACAGACTTTTTGTATAAAAAATACCCAGAAAAACCCGAGGGCGAACTGACGTCAGTTCGGGCAGCGCTAGTGAACACCAACTCACTCTCCGAAGCATCGCAAAAACTTGGCCTTAATGACTTCTTACTGATGTCAAAAGGGGAGGCGAAAGATACTGGACGTGCCCGGTTGTATATTTTAGCCAATGCCTTCGAAGCAGTGATCGGAGCTCTTTACATGGACTTAGGATATGAAGTGGCTCGTGATTTCATTGGTAATCAACTTTTTGCAAAAACTGACCGGATCGTTGAGAAGCGATTATGGCAAGACGGGAAGAGTCGGTTTCAGGAATTGGCACAAGAGCACAACTCAGTGACACCGACCTACAAGTTGCTTGGCCAAGAAGGTCCTGATCATGATCGGGTGTTCACTATCGGTGTTTTCTTAGGGAAAGAACAAGTAGCTGAGGGAGCTGGACGCAGTAAGCAGGAAGCCGAACAGGCAGCAGCTGAGGCAGCCATTGAGCAGAAAGGCTGGTAAAGTACAGGAGGTTACGCACAAAGGGCGCAAAACCAAAGGTTTTGCGCCCTTTGTGCGTGCTAAAATTACTAAATGAAATCACTGCGATCGTCTAAGTTGGGCTTCACTCTTATTGAAGTAATAGTAGTGGTAGGGATTATTGGCCTCCTGACTTCCATAGTCCTGTTTTCTGTCAGTCAAGCTCGTGCAGAAGTGAGGGATAAAAAAAGAATTATTGATATTGAACAATATCAGCTAGCATTTCGACTGTATAGTGAACAATATGGGAGTTTGCCTGTTTGTGGTAGTGGCGCATATCTTCGGGGGGCAGGAATTGTCGATGCTGGATCAACATGTACTGATTTAGCCACTATGCAGACATTTTTCGACGAAGTGTTTGGGGAACTTCCTACTGATCCTTTAGATGACGCTTCTGGTCCTTCAGATTATGTATATTTTTATGACAGTGATCACAGCGCTTGTGGTAGCGGTCAAGCAATTATTGCCATTAGACAAATGGAAGATACTCCTCCAGCTAATGATGCAACTGCTTGTGGCGGACTTGGCAGTGACGGTGAAATGAATACAGCTACAAACCCCTATGTTATCTTTTTGCCATAGTTAAGATTACTCACAAAGGCTGCAAAATCTTCGATTTTGCAGCCTTTGTGCGTGCTAAAATTACTGAGTGAAAATACTATTAAATCGTACTCGAGGGTTCACATTGATGGAAGTGATGGTGGTGATAGCCATTATTGGTATTCTTACGTCAGTGATATTGTTTTCGATTAGTGACGCGCGAGCGAGTGCCCGTGATAAACAACGCTTGGTTGATTTAAAAAATCTAGAACTCGCCCTCGCGCTCTACTATGAGATTAATAATGAATATCCTCCACAAGGTTGCGGAGCAACTGGTGGATGGACAGGTCCAGGCGTGATTGATGCTGAATACCAACAGCCCGCTAATTTAACTGATGGGTGTGATGAATACATTGAAGGTTTAGCTCCTGTGTATATACCGGCATTACCAATTGACCCTAAATTTGAAGATGATGCGAGTAATCCGGGTTGGGGGTATCTGTATAGAACCAACGGTGCAAGGTCTGCGTATAAGGTGATGGCACATCTGTCTGTTGAAAAAGCTCAAATAACATCTAATGATGATGAGTATGCTCGGCGGTCAAATGCTTGTTTTAATCCATCAGGAGCTGATCCTTTGTACGGTTTAGACCCTTTTCAGCCGGGCGTGTATGCTGTGTATGGCGGTTCCGATGGAACTAATGATGTAACAACTGACTCAGCTTGTTGGTAATATTTTATGCATCTCAAACACCTCGCCATCTCTGGTTTCAAATCATTTGCTAAAAAAAGCGAACTTGAGTTCTCTGCGCCGATTACGTCAATCGTCGGTCCGAACGGTTCGGGTAAAAGCAATGTTGCCGAAGCATTTCGGTTTGTCCTTGGTGAGCAGTCAGTGAAGTCAATGCGTGGTAAGAAAGGAGAAGATTTAATTTGGGGTGGATCGGACAGTGTCTCACGGAGCAACCGCGCTTCGGTCACCGTCACGTTAAATAATGAAAAACGCGTGTTCCCGATGGATTTCGACGAGATTGAATTAGAGCGACTCGTACATCGCGATGGTCAAAATGAATACTCGATTAATGGTTCAAAGGTTCGACTTAAAGACGTGCAGGAGCTCTTAGTAGCAGCCAATATTGGTCCAACTGGGCATCATATTATTTCCCAAGGTGAAGCTGACCGGATTTTGTCTGCGAGCGCTAAGGAACGACGCGAGATGATTGAAGATGCCCTTGGACTGAAGGTCTACCAATTCAAAAAACAAGAAGCCGAAAAGAAGCTCCGAAAAACCAGAGAAAACGTCGAGCGAGTTGAGTCGCTGCGTCGTGAAGTAGCACCCCATTTAAAGTTTTTGGAACGTCAGGTAAAGAAGATTGAAAAGTCACTTGAACTTCAGGAAACTCTTAAAACCTTTTATAAGGAATACCTCAGACGTGAAGATGTATTCATTGCCCACAACCATGATCGTCTAGAGGCTGAGCGACATGAGCCAGTTGCTAAGCTCGAAGTTTTGGCGAAAGAGCTGGCCGCTGCAAAAGAAACCTTAGCTACTGCAGAACAAGACGAGAAACGCGACGATTTGATTGCGGTTGAGCGTACCTTGTCTGAGGCCCGTGAAGGTCGACAGACACTATTGCGCAAGAGTGGTCAGTTGGAAGGGCAGATTGAGTTTCTTGAGCGACGCATTAAGGCTGAGCGTGCCAAAGCTGAGAAAAAAACAGGTCTACCAATTGCTTATGAGGACGTGGCAGCAGTGATCGAGAAAGTAGCGGTCGAGGTGGAGCGTGCAACTAAAAAGGATGACATCCCGTTGCTTCAGCGAGCGCTATCAGACATCGTGCACACACTGAAGTCTTTTTTGCGTAAAGCTGAGGAGAACGACACGGTTGATACACGTGCTGAGGAGGCTGAGTTATCTGAACTCCAGATTGAAAAAAGCGAGGTTGATACGAAGCTTACTGTCGCGACTGAGACTGAAAGTCGGCTGCAGGGAGAATACGAGACAGTGAAAGCGGACATTGAAGCTGATGCTAGCCAGAGTCGTGAGGCTGAACGTGAGGTGTTCAGGATTGTGAGCGAACAACGTGAGACAGAAATCGTTCTGACACGAATTGATAATGAGTTACAGGTGCTTGAGCGTGAACGAAATGAATTTAAGCGTGAGCTTCAAGAAGCAGTGTCCTTGATTGGCCGAGCCGCAGCCGAATACTTCTCACACGAAATTGTGGAAGAAGGAAAGATTCTACAGGCAAAAAATTTTGTCGCTGAGGATCGCTCCAAGCAGCGTGAGCGCCGCCGAGAACTTGAGAAGATGAAGATTCGTCTTGAAGAGCTAGGTTCAGGGACTGATGGTGATATTGCCGCAGAATATAAAAACGTCAAAGAACGCGACGAGTTTTTAGTGAAAGAAATTGCTGACCTTACTGCATCAATTGCCAAACTGGACACCTTGATTGTGGAGTTGAATGAGCAGCTTAACGAACGCTTTGTAGAAGGAATCGAGAAAATTGATGCAGAGTTTAGTCGTTTCTTTACGCTGATGTTTGGTGGTGGTACAGCCAAATTAGTGCGCATGAAACCAAAGAAAAAAGTAAAGAAAGAAATGGAGGATGACTTGGGTGAAATGACCGAGATCGATGAAGAGGTAGAGGACGAGGAAGCGCAAGAAGGGATTGAACTTGATGTGAAGCTACCCAACAAGCGCGTGAAAGGTCTCGACATGCTTTCTGGTGGTGAGCGAGCACTTACCTCAATCGCGCTGATTTTTGCGATGAGCCAGGTAAATCCGCCACTGTTTATTATTCTTGATGAGACCGACGCCGCGCTTGATGAAGCGAATAGTCGTCGCTATGGCGACATGATCGAGGCATTGGCTGAACGTTCACAATTGATCTTGATAACACATAACCGCGAGACCATGAGTCGGGCGGGGATTCTCTATGGTGTCACCATGAGTGGCGACGGAGTATCAAAGCTTCTTTCAGTCAAGCTCGACGAGGCGGTCGCGGTCGCTAAATAGCAAAAGTCCCGTACATACCAGACCCTGCATAACGCGTACTCACACGTCGGGCCCGTTTGACACGGGACTCAATTTTTTGACTGCTCTAAGTCATTCAAAGCTTCTACACATTGATTGTACACGTCAATACCACCTTGGCGTCTTCCTTTCCTGAGGAAAAACAAATCCTCGTGACCGTCTTTGTCTTTCCTGGACATAACCCAGGTCACCATAGCAAATCGGCCGAGAAAATTTTTCATCTTTTCAAAATCAAAATCCTGGGGTAAATCCTCAATGAAAGCGTACTCGTTGACAAACTTAACTCCATCATAAATGTGTCCATCTGGTTGCCGGATAAGGCTGTGGAAAAGATCTTTACGCTCTTCACCAGCTCCGATATGGACGAGCATCATACTCATGGATGCCTCCTCTGGCTGGTTACGTTCAAAGAACAGTACCAAAAAATCCAAAAAAGTAAACTGTTTGGAACTCAGTAATCAGCAGTTCTTATCAGCTACAATTAGGTTATGAAAGAAGGAGTACCTACACCACGTACAGAACGTTTGGATGATCCAGCTAAGCGCAGATTTTTGCGTGGGGCGCTTGGTGTGCTTATCGCAACTGGAGGAGCTACGGTTGTCTTGCGACCAGAGAAATTAGCTGACGGGGAGCAGACCCATGGACCAATAGAGTCACCAGAGCCCTTACCGCGACCAGAAGTGCCTAAGTTTGAGGAGTATGTGCGCGCGTTTGAAATGCAGTGGGGTATGTCTCCGAACGAAATTATATTTATTGACCAGCACGGACAGCCGCTAGACGATCCGTTTCCGCTTGAACAAACATTTATTGATGTAACAGCCGACCAAGAGGAAATATTGGTTCAGGCTATTGGTAGTGATGGCAAGTTGACCGGAAGGTGGTTGGAGTTAATGCGGGCAGAGATAAGTAGTATGTATGATGTGCCGGCAGAATTGGTCGGACAGCTCAATGTTCGCAGTGATTTTGCTGCCGCTGAAGATCAGTTTCCGGGACTAACCTTTAATTCGATTGCTGGTATTGCACAGCATCATGCCGCGCAACCAGCAGCTGAAGGCGAGTCACAGAGTCGCATGGAGTGCTTACTGGAGGTATTTCCGCAGCACCTTGATATACCCGATCCGTTTATTAAGCAGCTCTTGTGTGATCATATTGTCGGTCTGGTCGCCAAAGAATCGAAGTTTAATGACGAGTTGGGTAAGAATAGTGCTTCAGCGCAGCAAGCACTGCAGCTGACAGATTCAGTCCGCATTGAGCATCTGTTTAAAAAAGATCCAAATGCAAGTGCTGCCGAAAATGCCCAGAATAAACAAGCAGTTGCCGATGCACGACTCTCGTTTCCACAACAAGTAGAGATAGCAGCCAAACATTTTTCTAATATTTATAAACGTCTACATGTGTGGCTCAAAAAAGGGAAGGAAGTAGATTCAACTGCTACGTTTGATCGAGAGTATGTGTTTAATGACCTTCGGGGTGCGTTTAGTTCTGATGAAGACTGGCAGCGATACATGCTTTTTCCACTAATGTTGAATGCGTATAACGGCGGTTCGCTCTTGGTAGCCGATGCCTGCGCGGCCTTTGTTGATTCGTACGAGGGAGACTTTGCCAAGGCTGCAGAACGCTATGAGGGATATGATATGTATTTTGCGATTACGCGGTTTGCTGCGAATAGTGACAAAGGTAGATTGAAAAAGTATGGACCAGATTCACAAAGCTACACCGCTAATGTTATGGCGGCGACGAATGTACTGTCAGCCTGATACGTGTGTACGGTATACTGTTTGTTAATATGATTTCTAGAGACAGAGTATGGTTGAAAAATTTTTAGGTACTAAGGTCGCACAAGCACCAGTCGATGGAGCAAGAGGTGGCGAACAGTACGCTCGTTTTGAAGCTGTCTTTGGAACAGATGAAATGCAGTATTTAGAGTTGCGTGATATTCAGCGCAAGCTTATTCCAGCAATGCGTAGGCAGCGTGTAGATCGAGTAGTTTTGGCAGTGTATAACGGAGAATCTGAAGAGTTACTGGCCGAGCTTGCAGTTGTAGATGATGGCCGCAGTACAACGGTTACCACTGAAGGGGGAGAGGATCTGACATTTTTTTCTAGTAAACCAATGGGCGGAAGGCGACCATCTTTTCGTCAAACCACCAAGAAGCCGATTGCCAAATGGCTTCAAGAGACGATGCACTTACGTACTGATGATGTAACTTTCTGTCCGTTCGACCCGTCGGTTGAAGTAGATGAGATCGATGACGATGAATCAGATCAGGAGCCTGAAGGTGTAGAACAGGGGCCAGAAAAAAAAGTAAAGAAACCAAAGCGAACACGCCGGCCAATCAGAAGAAAGAAGACTGATAAGGAAAGAAAAGAGAGAGCCAGTAATAAGGCAGCGGAACAAATAGAAGAGATATTAAATACTTTGAATACTTTATATACAAGTTTAGATGTCAGAAAAATTAGAGCGCGGGGATTGGATACGAGCCCACTGCAGCAGTTGGGAGTATTTCTGGCTCAAAATCCTGGAATGTTTAACACTGTTGTTGAGCAATTACGCAGTGGTAATTATGATCCATTATATAAAGTCATTAGTTTACTTAGAGATCCTTTGATTGTTAAAGGAATTGAGGATGCGATTTCAGAAGCTAAGCCAAAAGCTGGATACGGAAGCAGGGTGGTCCTACCTCGAGTGGTAAAAACCATGTTGAGCCAATTAAAACGTCTGGCAGCTGAATTACATCCAAACGTTAGTGTCGATGATCCTGATAGAAATGTTCGTGGGCAGTTTTATGACTACGAAACCAGTAGATCTTTGGAGGCATATCAGAAATTACTTTTCGTAGATCTTGCTCCAGAAGATATGCTGGCTTACATTAAGGCTGCCAAGAATGAGCGGTGGCTTGACGTTGGTGCAGGAGAAACGTACCGTCAGCCAGATTCGTTCATGAATACCGTAAGAAGTGAGAATCCGACAATTGAGATGAGAGCTGCTGACCCGATGTATGCTGGGGAGGTTGGGCCAGTCGATAAGGCATATGGGCGTGATGAACTTGATGAAGAATGGGCAACTAGAAACCATCTAGACCCATATACTGCTCAGAGATTAGCATATGAGGACGCGAGTTTCGATAGAGTTTTTTCATGCTGGGCACTCGACAAAACAAGGCTTGATAATGGAGGAGAGCTTCAGGCCTTACTGCAGATTGCACGAATTCTCAAACCCGGTGGTGAAGCGAGATTATTCCCAGTAAGACCAGAAACAGTAAAACAATACGGTCACGTTTTAATGGTCTATTTTACCATCGAAAATAGGGTAGACAGTATAAATCAGGATACTGGGGAGCTCTTTGGGTATGGTTTATATCTAAGAAGAAACAACGTCAGCAAATCGTCGGAACGACAACTGACAGATGAGGTGAATCGTTGGCTCAGAGAAAATCCTAAATAAGGGCAAAGTCAATTTGGCGTTCTTCTAAATCAGCACGGACGAGCTTTACTCGAATCACATCACCGAGAGCAAACGCTTTACCTTTCTTTTCACCCTTTACTTGGTACTTACTGGCGTCGTGGTTGTAGTAGTCACCCTTGATCGAAGCGAGCTTGATCATTCCTTCAGACATTGATTCCTTTTCAGCTACATAAATACCCCAGTCAGCGACACCGGTGATAATACCGTCAAATTCTTGGCCGACTTTGTCGAGCATATATTCAACTTGTTTGTATTTGATACTATCGCGCTCAGCTTTGACCGCTTCCATTTCTCGTTCTGAGGATTGTATGGAAAGCTTTTCGTATTTCATCATTTCTTTAGCGCCGATCGTTGAGCCATCAAGGTGGCGTCGCAGCATGCGGTGGGCCATGAGGTCGGGGTAGCGACGGATCGGTGACGTAAAGTGGGTATAGAACTTGAAGGCGAGACCAAAGTGTCCGATGTTTTTGGTTGAGTAGACGGCCTTGGCCATACTGCGGATGGTAGCGGTTTTTATTAGGTTGGCTTCTGGTTTTCCTTCGATCGATTCGAGGAGTTTGTTGATATCGGTAGCACTGACTACGCCCTTATGGGTTTTAAATTCATATCCAAGCGCGTTAAGGAAGATCGAGAGCTCCTCGATCTTGTCAGGGTTAGGAACATCGTGAATCCGGTAGATGAACGCTGTATCTTTGCTCTGGTCTTCGCAGAGCTTGTGTACGTAGGTGGCTACGCGTTGGTTAGCGAGGAGCATGAAGTCTTCGATCATCATCATGGTTTCGGTACGAATTTTGGTGTAGGCACGAAGTGGTGTACCGTTTTCGTCGAGCTCAAAGCGAACTTCAGGTTGTTCAAAAGCGATTGCGCCTGCTGCATAACGCTTCTTTCGTAGGATACGTCCGAGATCCATCATGGTTGTGAGTTCAGCGAGATTGTCCCCAGAACCAGTATCAAGCACTTCCTGGGCCTCTTCATAGCTGAAGCGTTTGTCAGAGTGAATAACAGTTTGTCCATACCACTCATTTACGATCTCAGCCTGGGGACTCATTTCGAACACGGCTGAAAAGGCCAGACGGTCGGTGTTAGGACGAAGCGAACAGAGGTCGTTACTGAGTACCTCGGGAAGCATAGGAATAACGCGGTCAACGAGGTAGATGCTTGTGCCACGGTCACGAGCTTCCATGTCAATATGGCCACCTTCAGTGACGTAGTGTGAGACGTCGGCGATATGAATACCAATTGAGTAGTTGCCATTGTCTAGTTTTTCAAACGAAAGAGCATCGTCAAAATCTTTGGCATCAACTGGGTCGATAGTCATGGTGGTAATGCCACGCATGTCGCGCCGTTTTGGGTCAGCAATGGCATCTTTGAAAATCTGTTCTTGGTTTTTGTAGAGTTCTTGTGCTGCTTCTGCGATCTGCGGAACAAATTCTTCTGAGAAACCACCACTTCTAATAATCGCCTGCATTTCAGTTTCGTGGTCGCCGGCTTTGCCGAGTGTTTCGGTAATAGCCCCAACCGGATCGACGTGTGGGGAAGACCATGAGGTAATCTTGGCAACCACTTTCATTTTAAGGTCAGCGGCAGTGGCTTCAGGGAGAATTGGTTTAATGTGAATTCGGTAGTTATCGGGTGAAAGATAGTACTGAGCTTTACCTGCGACTTCTTTTTCTTTGACGGTTCCGATGAACTCGGTGTTGGCTGGCTCGATTACTTGAAGGACTTTACCCTCACGACGCTCGCCTTTTTTTTCTGAGGCAAGCGAGATTTCGACGACGTCGCCATTGAGAGCGAAGCCAAGGTGATCATTAGGAATAACAATATCTTCAAGGAAGTCTTCAAGGGCAACAAAGCCAGTGCCTTTGCCGCGCACGGCGATGACGCCTTGGTAGGTTTTTTCTGTAGTCATAAAGTGCGCTTACTGTACCTTTTTCAGACTTTATTGACAACAGATACTTTTTATTACTATTCCTAAGAACCAGCTTCAGGATGTCTTGGCAAATAATGGTCGGATACTATACTAAGTATATTGCTCGGGTGAGCAGTGGGCGAGGTGTCGCCGCGGCGGAATATTGTCTCAATTTTTCTGAGATGCCGCGGCGACATTCGTCAAGTTCTTTCTAAAGTTTAGTTTCATTCGTTTGTCCATTTTTGGACGTGTACTCGTTTTGTGTAGTATTGTTGCCCGCCATGTTTGGTGGGCTTTGCGTTTTATATTGCCAAACTGACCTATTTATAGTATTGTTGCGCGCGTATGTTAATGATGAGATTACAACGAGTCGGCCGCAAAAACGATCCTAGTTATCGAGTTGTGGTCGTCGATAAGCGGACTGGTCCGAAAAGCAACAAGAACATCGACATTCTTGGGTCGTATAACCCGAAAATGAATCATGTCCAAATTGATGCTGATCGTGCCAAGGACTGGCTATCAAAGGGTGTGCAGCCTTCAGATACCGTGCACAATATTCTCGTCGGTCAAAAAGTGATAGAGGGCAAAAAAATTAACGCTCTCCCTAAGAAGTCACCGATTGTAGACGAAGAAGCTGTGAAGAAAGCTGAAGAGGAAGCAGCCGCTAAAGCAGAGGCAGAAAAAGCCGCTGCCGAAGCACCAGCTGAAGAAGCGTCTACAGACGAAGCTCCAGTAGAAAAAGCAGCGACTGAAGAAGCTCCTGCTGAAGAAGTTAAAGAAGCAGCCGCTCCAGCAGAGGAAACTCCAGCTGAAGAAGTTAAATAAATTAACGAGCGAAGCGACTATAATTTATCAAACAAAAAAGTCGGACAATTAGTCCGACTTTTTTGTTGACCACCTTACCATTCTCTCGTACTATTATTGGTAGTTCGTTCCAACCATATACTGGTACCGGACGCTTAACAGATAGATACAATAAAACATACTATGGATACGCATGAAGATCAGCAATTTCTAGAAACGGTCGTAAAATCATTAGTAGAATTCCCAGACAGCGTTAAGATCAATCGCACCGTTGACGAGATGGGTGTGCTCTTAACACTCGACGTTCACGCTGAGGACATGGGTAAAATTATTGGCCGCAGCGGTAATACAGCAAAGGCAATCCGCACCCTACTTCGCGTCGTTGGTATGAAGCACGACGCTCGGGTGAACCTTAAGATCAATGAACCAGAAGGAGGTAAGGGTATGGGAGGTGTTATGTCTGCTGGAGCTGATAGCTCTGATGACAGCGCAATGGACGCTCCAGGTGAAGCCGCTGAGCCTAAGAGTCTCGACCAGGCCATCGACGACCTCAAAATATAAATTGACGAATAGCATCGTCGTTACAAGAAAAACAGCGCTCGCTGGACTACCATGTCCCGCTCGCGCTGTTTTTCTTTAGACTCCTTGCACTTCATTCAATTTCTAGCTTGAGGAAACCTGAAGATCTAGTTTGAAAATAAAGCAGAAAAAGCGTGGCGCCTATCGGCGCCACGCTTTTTCTATGCTAGGATTTTAAGAATGAAAAAAGGAATTGATTATACAGGAATAACCGTTTCGTATTACTGTCATGATGGTAAAGGGAATTACGTGATGCATTTGCGTGGGGAAAAATGCAGAGATGAAAATGGCCGCTGGGATTGCGGTGGGGGCAGCGTAAAATTTGGAGAAAAATTAGATGATGCGGTGCGACGTGAAATTAAAGAAGAATTTGGTGCTGATATAATCTCACAAAAGCAGATTGGTGTTGACGAGGTATTTCGTGAGCATAATGGCGTCAAAACACATTGGATTGCTTTCCGCTTTGTAGTTGAAGTTGATCCGAAGACGGTATATAACGCAGAACCGGAAAAGCATGATGATTTGCAGTGGTTTAGACTCGATAATTTACCGTCGCCACTTCATTCGCAATTTGAAAAGGAGCTTGAGAAATCTAAAAAATACTTACTATGAATTTCCACGTCATCACCCTATTTCCAGAAGTCTGCCAAGCGTACACGGACGCGAGTGTTTTGGGGCGGGCGCAAAAGACTGAGAAAGGCATGGGGGCGAAAGTCCGCGGTAAAAAAATGACGGTCAGTTATTACAATCCGCGCGACTTCTCAAAAAACAAACACAAAAAAGTTGATGATCGTCCGTATGGTGGTGGACCGGGAATGGTGATGGCCGTAGAGCCAGTGGTCAAAGCCTGGGAGAAAGCAGTGGGGCGAAAAAAGGACCAAAAAAAGATTAAGACGTTGATTATGTCGCCGCGCGGCCAACAATTCACCAATGAACTGGCCAAACAATATGCTAAAAAGTACGACCACTTAGTGCTAATCAGTGGTCGCTATGAAGGACTCGACGCGCGAATTAAAGAAATCACCAACGCCGAAGAGGTGAGTGTGGGTGACTATATTCTAACTGGGGGCGAGCTGCCCGCTTTAGCTATCATTGATGCGACTGCGCGACAGATTCCTGGAGTACTCGGTGAACAAGAATCACTCGAGGATGACCGAGTAACGACTGGTGAAACTTACACGCGGCCGGAAGTATTTGTCTATAAGAAAAAGCAGTACCGAGTCCCTGAAGTATTTGTGGGTGGCAATCACGCAGAGATTGAAAAGCGTCGTGGCGGCAGCAAAGCCTAAGGCTGGTTTTTTAGTTAAAATAAGGCACAACACAAAACAGCGTACGCAAAGCTAGCAGTACGCTTTTTTGTATTGTCGAGAGACAGTTCTATGCTAGTATCTGAGAGTATTTATATGGAAATTCTTGATGGAAAAAAAGTCGCCGATAGCCAAGCAGAGACACTTAAGGAAGCCTTCGCAGCTTTAGACTTCACACCAAAGTTGGTGATTTTTCGCGTGGGGGAGCGGGCGGATTCAAAGAGCTACGTCGAGCGAAAGGTGGCGATGGCAGAGCGTTTGGGAGTACAGGCAGAGGTGGTGCATATGCCTTCGAGTGTCAGTGAGTCAGAATTACTCGCCAGTATTGAAGCGCACAACCAAGCGAGCGACACACACGGCATGATTGTGCAGTTGCCGCTACCAGAGGGTGTCAATAGTGATCGTATTATCAACGCGATTGATTCGCGTAAGGATGTTGATGGTTTGACCGATCACAACATTGCCAAGTTGGCAGCTAACGAACCAGGGGTCGTGCCGGCAACACCACGAGGAATCTTGTCTTTGCTTAAGGCCTATGATGTGCCAGTTGCAGGGAAGCATGTGGTGGTGATTGGCCGCTCACGCTTGGTGGGGAAAAGTGTCTCACTCTTACTCCAGAATCATGATGCGACGGTCACGATGTGTCACAGTAAGACAACTGATTTGGCCGCTCATACGAGCATGGCTGATATCGTGATTGTGGCGACTGGTCAGCAGCGGTTTATTTCGAGCAAACATTTGCGGGACGGGCAGACAGTGATCGACGTCGGTATTGGGGCTGACGCTAACGAACGAATTGTCGGCGATGTTGATGTTGAATCGGTACAAGATCTGGATATTAAGCTTTCGCCGGTGCCGGGCGGAGTTGGTCCGATGACGGTCATTTCGCTGTTTGAAAATTTGTTGACGGTAGTGAAGGAGTTTCAAAAGAATTAGGTAAATTGGAGAGGATAGCTGAGCGGCGGCGAAGCCGCCGCTCAGCTACCCTGAATTATCAAAATAACTGGTTGCACTATTTTGTATATCCTGTATAATCTCGCCACTATTTACTCAGATTGAGTCACGGAACGTCGAGTATAAAAACGGGGCCTGGGAAACCCCATCTATCATCTAGAGGTGATGTCATTAGTAAACCGTGTATAACTAAAGACACAGCATAAAGAACGCTACGAGCGGGCTTTTTACGTGTTAGGTGACTGCACAATAATTTATTCATATTTGTTATGAGCACACAAAACGACGCTATCCGATCAGGTGTTTCAGTTGGTAATTTGCCAACTCGTACTTTCTCTAAGTTCCGCGCTCCTCTGGTAGAGCTACCAGATTTGATTGAACCACAGCGCGAAAGTTTTCGCTGGTTCGTTGAAACAGCTCTGAAAGAAGTCTTCACTGAGTTTTCACCGATCACTGACTACTCTGAGAAAAAATTTGAACTTGTCTTCAAAAAGTACGAACTAGGAGCTCCAAAGTGCACGCCAGAATTCGCAAAGGAAAACAAGCTCACGTACGATGCACCACTGCATGCAACGGTGATTTTGAAGAACAAAACCTTCGAATCAGAAAAAGATCAGGAAATTTTCCTTGCTGATATTCCAGTGATGACCGACAATGGTACTTTCATCATCAACGGTGTTGAACGTGTGATTGTGCCGCAGCTTGCCCGGTCATATGGTATTTTCTACACCTCTCAAGAACAAAAGGGTAAAACCTACTTTGGCGCTAAAATCATCCCGGCGCGTGGTGCGTGGGTTGAGATCGAGTCAGAACACGACGGCGTTATTTACGTCAAAATTGATCGCAAGAAGAAATTCCCAATTACGTCACTCTTGCGTGTATTTGGTCTAACGACAGAAAAAGAAATGCTCGCTCTCTTTAAGGATGTTGAGCGTGGCGAAGCGTACATTAAAGCCACCCTTGAAAAAGACCCAGCCAAAACAACTGATGACTCATATATCGAAATCTACAAGCGTTTACGTGACGGCGATCTTGCGACTGTCGATAACGCTAAGGAGTTTGTGAACTCAATCTTTTCTCCAGAGCGATACGATCTTTCAGAGATTGGTCGCCATCACTTTAATGAACGAAACGGCCGACCAGTCGATAAAAAAGCGACTGATGAACGAACTATTTCGCTCGAAGATCTTCGCATTATCTTCACCGCAATTATGGAGAAGAACCACACTCCAGGAGCGACACCAGACGATATTGACCACCTAGGTTTCCGTCGGATTCGTTACTTTGGTGAAATGGTGCAACAACGAGTACGTGTTGGTATGACACGCATGAAGCGAAACATTCAAGATCGTATGAGTACGATTGAGGCCGAAACCTCACTGCCAATTCAGATTCTTAATCCACGACCACTCCAGGCGGCGATTAAAGAATTCTTCACCACCAACCAGCTATCACAGTTTATGCAACAGCAAAACGTCTTAGCTGAACTCGAAGGTCTGCGGACTATGTCTGCGCTTGGACCAGGTGGACTGACGCGCGAACGAGCTGGTTTTGAAGTGCGTGACGTACACACCTCTCACTACGGCCGACTTTGTCCTATTCATACACCAGAAGGACCAAACATTGGTTTGATTCTTCGCCTCGCTATGTATGCTCGGGTCAATCGCTTCGGTATTATTGAAGCGCCGTATGTAAAGGTAGAGAAAGGAGTAGTCACTGATGAAGTAGTTTATCTAAACGCCCACGAAGAAGAACAATTCAACATTGCACACGCAGCGGTTGAAGTTGATGCCAAGGGTAAGATTGTTCCAGACTTGGTAGAAGCTCGGTTCAACGGTGAACCACGGGTAGTGCCACGAAAAGAAATTAGCTACATGGACATTGCTACCAACCAAGCTTTCTCGGTTGCAACTTCAATGATTCCATTTTTGAACCATGACGATGCCAACCGTACGCTTATGGGTTCAAACATGCAGAAGCAGGCGACTCCGTGTATTATCCCGGAAGCGCCGATTGTAGCGACTGGAGTAGAAAAAATGGCTGCCCTTGATACTGGTCGAGTAATTACTGCTCACGATGCTGGTGAAGTGATTGAGTGTGACGCCACCTTGATTGTTGTTAAGAACAAAGATGGTAAGAAGAAAGAGTATCCACTGACAACGTTCCAGCGAACCAATGACTTCTCAGCGTTTTATCATCGTCCAGCAGTGACGGTAGGTGATAAGGTGAAGCGAGGCGACTTACTCGCCGACACCTCTTCGACTGACAACGGTCAAATGGCCGTGGGACAAAATGCGATGGTGGCGTTCATGAGTTGGTCTGGAGCCAACTACGAAGACGCGATTATTATCTCTGAGCGCCTCGTAAAAGAAAGTAAGTTCGCTACGATCCACATGGATGAACTTGATGTATCAGTACGAGACACTAAGCTTGGTCCAGAAGTAACTACACCAGACATTCCAAACGTCTCAGAACTGAAGCTGCGCAACCTTGATGAGAACGGCATTATCCGTATCGGAGCTGAAATTCGGCCGGGAGATATTCTAGTTGGTAAGGTGACACCAAAGGGTGAAACGCAACTAACTCCAGAAGAGCGACTACTCCGTTCAATCTTTGGTGAAAAGGCTAAGGACGTAAAAGATACGTCGCTACGTCTTGAGGCTGGGAAGCGTGGCCGGGTGATTGGGGTCAAAGTCTTCTCACGTGAAAATGGCGATAACCTCGAAAGTGGCGTGATTAAGCGCATTCATATTACCGTTGCTCAGGTACGAAACGTATCAGTCGGTGACAAGCTGGCTGGACGACACGGTAACAAGGGAGTTATTTCACGAATTCTTCCTGAGGAAGACATGCCATACACAGAAGACGGTAAGCCAGTTGATATTCTTCTGACACCACTTGGTGTGCCGTCTCGTATGAACTTGGGACAAATTCTAGAGCTTCACCTTGGAATGGCAGCTAACACTATCGGCTATCAAGCGGTCGTTCCACCATTTGGCGGAGCAACTGAAAATGAAGTGAAAGCGGAACTCACTGAAGCTGGTCTGCCAACTGACGGAAAGGTACAGCTCCGTGATGGACGAACTGGAGAAGAATTTGCACAGAAAACAGCGATTGGTTACATGTATATCTTGAAGCTGCACCACATGGTGGAAGACAAGATTCACATGCGTTCGATTGGACCATACTCACTTATCACTCAACAACCACTCGGAGGAAAGGCACAGATTGGAGGACAGCGATTCGGGGAAATGGAAGTATGGGCACTCCTTGGATATGGAGCGGCCTACACCCTGCGAGAAATGCTTACCATCAAGTCAGATGATATTGTCGGACGAAGTGCAGCCTTTGATTCGATTGTACGCGGTGAGAAAATATCACATCCGCATACACCAGCGGCTTTCAACGTCTTGGTCAATCAGTTGCGAGGATTATCACTTGACGTTAATCTCGCTCGTGAAGAGCGTGATGTGTAGTCGTCTCTAATTACATTTATAGTATGGAAACAGAAACAAATACAATCAACAAACACAGCCGTGTACAAGGCAGTCGACCACGTCAAATCCCGCAACAGTTCAGCGGAGTAAGTTTGAAGCTTGCTTCACCAGAACGAATCCTGGAGTGGTCACACGGTGAAATCACCAAACCAGAGACGATCAACTATCGCACCCAGCGACCAGAAAAACACGGTCTATTCGATGAACGAATTTTTGGACCAGTCGAAGACTACGAATGTTCGTGTAAAAAATACCGCGGTATTCGCTACAAAGGCATTACATGCGAAAAATGTGGTGTTGAAGTAACTCGTTCAATTGTGCGACGCGAACGAATGGGACACATCAACCTATGTGTACCGGTATCACACATCTGGTTTCTTCGTGGCATTCCAAGTCGTATCGCGCTGATCCTCGGTATTACCGCTTCAGATGTTGAAAAGGTAGTTTACTTTGCGGGCTACATCGTGACCAAAGTCGCTGAGTCAGAACGGGCACGTCTTTTGAATGAACTAGATACTGAGTACAAAAACAAACTCAAAGAACTCCAAAATGATGATGCAAAAGTTGAGCTGAAGTCACGCATGGACGAGACTAAGAAGGAGATTGAAAAAATCAAAGCTGGTACGGTTCTCGATGAAACCAACTTCCATAAGTTTTCAATGAAGTATTCGACCTTGTTTGAGGCGCGCATTGGTGCTGAATCAATCTTTGAACTCTTCAAGCAAATTGATATGGTGGCGCTTCGAGAGCGACTTGAAACTGAACGAGAAACAGCCGGAGCGGCTGAGCGAGCGAAGCTCGACAAACGACTGTCACTCATCCGGGGTATGATCCAGGCTGAAGTACGTCCTGAGTGGATGTTTTTGACGAACATTCCAGTTATTCCACCAGCCTTGCGTCCAATGGTTGCACTTGAAGGCGGACGACATGCATCGTCTGATCTCAACGATCTCTACCGACGTGTGATCAACCGAAACAATCGTCTCAAGAAGTTGATCGATATTATGGCTCCAGACGTGATCTTGCGAAACGAGAAGCGTATTTTGCAAGAAGCGGTTGATGCACTGATCGACAACTCAATCCGACACGGCAACACTGCCTACTCAGCCATGAGTCAGGCGCAACGACGACCACTCAAGTCACTTTCTGATTACCTTAAGAGTAAGCAAGGGTACTTCCGACAGAACCTTCTTGGTAAGCGAGTTGATTACTCAGGTCGTTCAGTGATCGTGATTGGTCCAGACCTTGAACTTGACCAATGTGGTCTACCAAAGCACATGGCTCTTGAACTTTTCCGTCCGTTTGTTATCGCACAACTCTTGGAACAAGAACTCGCGTATAACATTCGTGGAGCTGGTCGTCTGATTGAAGATGGTGTGCCAGAAGTGTGGGCAATTCTGGAAGACGTGATTCGCGAGAAACACGTGCTCCTTAACCGCGCACCAACCCTCCACCGACAAGGTATTCAGGCGTTTCGCCCAGTACTGATTGAAGGTAACGCGATTCAGGTTCATCCACTCGTGTGTACGGCCTTTAACGCTGACTTCGATGGGGACCAAATGGCAGTGCACGTGCCGCTCTCTGATGAAGCTCAGATGGAAGCTCGAGAAATGATCTCAGCGAACAAGAATGTTCTGAAGCCGGGTTCAGGTGAGCCAGTAGTATCAGAGTCTCTGATGGATATGGCGCTCGGAGCCTTCTGGATGACAAAGATTGTTGAAGGCGCTCACGGTGAAGGTAAATTTTTCAGCTCACCAAACGACGCGATTAATGCCTATGATTTTGGCATCGTTGATTTCCGGGCCAAGATTAAGGTGCTTGCAACTGATACACCAAAGTATGCTGAATATGAAGAAGGTCTGTTTGAGACTTCAGTTGGACGACTTCTCTTCAACTCAGTTTTGCCAAGCGATCATAAGTTTGTGAACGACATCGTTAGTCAACGTGATCTCTTCGCGGTTGTGATTGACTTGATCGATGACCAAGGAGTTGATGTGGTTCCGAAAGTGGTCAACAAGATCAAGAAATTTGGTTTCAAGTACGCAACGCAGTCAGGAACCACTTGGGGAATTGATGAAGTAACTGTGCCGGAGGAAAAGGCAGGCATTATTGCTGCTGCCCGTGAAAAAGAATTTATCATTCGTGAACAATTTGCAAATGGTCTTCTCTCACGTGATGAACGACGACGATTGATTGTTGAAATTTGGCACTTAGCTAAAACTGAAATTGAGGAAGTGATCCCACTTAAAATGGACCAAAATGGTTCCGCCTTTGACCTTTGGAAGTCTGGAGCGCGAGGTTCTATGCGTCAGATTGCTCAAATGGTAGGTATGAAGGGACTGATGGTTAATACTCGAGGAGAAACCCTTGAGTTCCCAGTATTATCTTCGATGAAAGAGGGTATGACACCAATCGAGTACTTCAACACCACTCACGGTTCACGAAAGGGTCTTGCTGACACAGCGCTTCAAACTGCTAAGGCAGGATACCTTACGCGACGACTCTTCGTTGTTGCGCAAGATGCGATCGTTACTGAAGACAATTGTAAGACAAAAGAAGGAACAGAGATTAACCGTATTTCTGCTTCAGGTATTGAGATTGCTTTCTCAAAGGCTATTAAAGGACGAATCCTCGCTGAAGATGCTGTCGACAGTAAGGGGGTTGTGATCTTCAAGAAAGGACACATGATTTCTCGCCGTGATGCAATTGCGATCGAGGGTACTACGTGTGAGTCGGTAATCGTTCGCTCGCCGATGACCTGTGCAACACTCCGTGGAGTCTGTCAGCAGTGTTATGGAGTAGACCTTACTACCAATGCGATTGTTGATATTGGTGAAGCGGTTGGAACTGTTGCTGCCCAAGCAATTGGTGAACCGGGTACACAGCTCACGATGAACACCAAGCACCTTGGGGGTACCTCTGCCGCTGGTGGAGACGTAACACAAGGTTTGCCACGTGTAGAAGAGGTTTTTGAGAAACGACTACCGAAGATTCCAGCGGTGATTAGTAAGACTAATGGAGTTGTAACTGAAATTCGTCGTGAAGGTAAGGATCAAGTGATTGTAGTGGTACCAGAAAAAGGTGCTAAGCACGCTAAGAAGACCAGCGATCACCTCGAGTATGAAGTAAACTTCCGACGTATGGTGACTGTGTCAGTTGGCGATGACGTCACTGAAGGTCAACTTATGACTGACGGTTCAGCACACTTGCCTGACCTCTTTAAGTTTGGTGGCAAAGAAATTACCCAAGACTACATCATTGCTGAAATTAACAAGATCTACGAACTGCAAGGTGTAACGATTGCCCGTAAACACATTGAGCTCATTGTGAAGCAGATGATGAGTCGAGTGAAGGTGACTGTCCCAGGTGATACTCACTTCACGCCAGGAGATGTGGTTGAAGAGTGGATCTTTGTAGAAACTAACGAAGCCGCGAAAGCTAGTGGTGGTGAAGTCGCAAAAGCGGACAAGCTCATCATGGGTATCACTGAGACCTCACTCTCACGTAAAAGTTTCCTATCAGCCGCATCGTTCCAGAACACTACTCGGGTGTTGATTAATGCAGCGGTCCGAGGTTCAGAAGATAACCTCGCTGGTTTGATGGAAAACGTGATCATCGGTCGCCTGATCCCAGCTGGAACTGGCTACAAGGGTTCAAACAAGCAAGAAATGATTGCTGCTGCTTTCCCGAAGCACGACTAATCAGACAGGGGAGAGATGAATATCACAAAAGGCCGGCGCAAAGCGCCGGCCTTTTGTGATACAGTATCTCTATATGCAATTTCTATTCTTCGCGATTGTAGTTTTCGTCTTGGTATTTCCAATCAAACTCTTGCAGATAATTGCTCGTAGGCTGTTCGCACAACCAGTGTCACTTTTCTGGTCTGCTGCTGTGGTGAGTATTTTTTATGTGGCATCGCTTGCTCTGACATTCCTGAGTTCCCTCTTGTTTTCGATGAATCTCTGGGCGGAAATAGTGTTGTTGTGTTCGTTACAATTTGGACTGTTACTGCTCTTGATATATATGCTGTTGTCAGCCCCCTCGTTAAAGCGGGCAGCTGCCGTTACTGGTCTGCATATATGTGGGGGTATTATATGTACGTTAGTGTTTGTGATCGTTGTGCGACTGTTTTTGTTCTCACCATTCGTTGTCTCTGGCGAAGCTATGAGCCCAGGGTATGTTACCGGTGATTACTTAGTTATAAATCTACTACAAGAAAAGTATCAGCCAGGAGATGTCGTCGTTTACAAGTATCCTAGAGACCCATCAAGGTTCTTCATTCATCGGATAGTAGGTGTCCCTGGTGATCAGGTGAGAATAGAAGATGGCATATTGTATATAAATGGTGAGCCTGAAAGCGGTTACTTTCATACAGCAATGGATAAGTCTACGAACCTCGAAGAACGACTCGGTCGCGATGAGTATTTCCTCATGGGGGATAATCGTGATCACAGTAGTGATTCACGTATTTTTGGAGTGGTGCAAAGAAAATTCATCCAAGGTACACCTGTCAAATTTGGTTTCTAATTAGGCTCTTTTTAGCCATTTAGCGTTGATTGCCGATTTCGCGTATAATAGCTTCATTATGGCTTCCGGTGATGCAGTGCAGCAAATTAAAGATCGTTTGTCGATTGTTGACGTGGTGGCACCGTATGTCGAACTGCATCAAGCGGGGAAAAATCTAAAAGGAAAATCTCCCTTTACCCCCGAAAAAACCCCGTCGTTTTTTGTATCACCTGATCGAGGTATGTATTACTGCTTCTCGACCAGTAAAGGTGGCGACATGTTCACTTTTGTGCAGGAGATGGAAGGAGTGGATTTCAAAGAAGCCTTGAAGCAACTCGCCGAAAAGGCGGGCGTAGAGCTGGTAGCCGAGGATCCTCAAAAACGAACCGAACGAGAGCAGGGGTATTCAATCCTCGATACTGCTACCACTTTCTTTACTACTAAGCTGAGTGATACACCAAGTGCTCGTGAGTATCTTAAGGATCGTGGCGTGACTGGCGAAACCATCGCTCGTTGGCGTCTTGGATACGCCCCAGGCCCACCGACTGGTGGCTGGCGCGACTTGCGAACTCATCTCACGAGCAAAAATTTTACTGATGCTCAGCAGCAGAAAGCTGGCTTGATTAAAACGGCTGGTGAAGGGAAGGAGCCGTACGATGTGTTTCGTGATCGAGTAATGTTTCCAATTTTTGATGCGGGAGGGAAAGTAGTGGCGTTTTCGGGACGGATTCTCACTAAAGATACTGAAGCGCCGAAATATGTAAATTCACCTGAAACTGAATTTTTTAACAAATCTGAGATTCTCTATGGCTATGACAAAGCTAAGCAGGGGATTCGAAAGTTTGACTTTAGTTTGATTGTTGAAGGGCAATTCGACGTGGTTTTGTGCCACCAGGCCGGCTACAACAATACCGTAGCTGTTTCCGGAACAGCCCTGACTGCTCATCATGTTGGACTCTTGCAAAGAGTATCAAACCGTGTTGTGTTGGCTCTTGATTCAGATCGAGCGGGGATTGCAGCGGTGAAACGAGCCGCAGACCTCATGCTTGTACGAGGGATCGATGTTAAGGTAGCACAAATTCCTGATGGACAAGATCCGGCAGACATCATCAAAGCAGATCCAGCTTCGTTTAAAAATATTATTGGTCATTCAACGCACGTGATCAACTTTTTATTGGCAATTTTAAAATCAGATGCTAAAGACGAGCGCACCTATAAGCTTCGAGTGCGTGATGAAGTCTTGCCCTACATTGTAAAAATGGATAATAAAATTGATGCCGATCACTTTGAAGGAGTAGTAGCAACGGCGATCGATACGACAAAAGATGCCGTGCATGCTGAGGTAATGCGGATTCGGGAGGAACAAGCTGCTAAGCCTAAGTCTATTGGAGCGGTGATTGAAAAGCGGGTGGCACCGAGTGGTTCGACAGATTCGCAAACACGACAAGCCGACCTCCTGAGTTACTTACTGGTTGCTGCTGATCTAATTGAGGTAGAAAAAAAACAACGTCTTGAAAATGCTTTAGAAAACATTACTGGGAAAACAGCCGTTGAACTAACCGACGTACTTGATCCTGCGAAGCGTAGTAAGCTTCTGTTTACACTTGAACAAGATTTTGCGAAGTTGTCATTATTGCAATTAGTGGATGAACTTGATTCAAAGCTGCGTGAGTTTCATATGCAGACAATTCGCACCAAACTAACTACACAAAAAAATGCTTTATCTGAAGCAGAGCAAACTGGTGATGGGGAGGCCGCTGAAGCGATCCTGGCTACTATTTTAGAGTTGCAGAAAGAAATGGCTCTGGCTGGCGTACCAGAGAGTGTCCTTAGTCCGCAAGTGGACGTTTAGGGCTAGTATTTTAAGGAAAATACTGTATAGTTGGGCACATTATACCGGCATGAGAACATGTTCGGTTGGGATTGCGTATTCGCACACATGGCAAAAAAGACTACTACAACCAAAAAAACTACTAAAAAAGCGGCCAAAAAATCCGTACCAAAAACCAAAAAAACTGTAGCCAAGAAAGTTGTCAAAAAGACGCCGGCTAAAAAAACCATAAAGAAAAAAACTGTAGCCAAGAAAGTTGTCAAAAAGACACCGGCTAAAAAACCCGCTGTTAAGAACGTAGCAGCTAAAGCTGTCAAAAAGACTGTTAAGGCTGCAGCCAAGAAAGCCGCAAAGCCACTCACAAAACCGCAAAAAGAATTGCAGAAGAAAGCCTCAGAACTATTACAAATGGGTCGTGACCGGGGGTATGTTACCTACGACGAGATTCTTAAGTATTTCCCAGCGATCGAGAAAGATGTTCCGTTCCTGGAAGATTTTTACGAAAAGCTTTCTATTGCTAATATCGATGTGCTTCAAAGTGGTGGTTTACTTGGTAGTACAAAAGAAGAAGAGCTTTTAGCAGCGAAGAATGCCTACAAGCGCAACGACTCTGGGTACGATTCAATCCAGATGTACTTGCGTGAGATCGGCCAGTATCCGCTCTTGACTGCCCAAGAAGAGCGTACGCTGGCGAAGCGTATTCTAGATGGCGACGAGGAGGCGCGCAACTTGTTGGCTCGAGCCAACCTTCGTTTGGTAGTTTCGATCGCCAAGAAGTATGTTGGACGTTCTCCAGACCTCACGTTGCTCGACTTGATCCAGGAAGGAAACCTGGGGCTCTTTAAGGCGGTTGATAAGTTTGATCATACTAAAGGCTTTAAGTTTTCAACCTATGCGACCTGGTGGATTCGTCAGGCAATTACCCGAGCGCTCGCAGATCAGTCTCGAACAATTCGTATTCCGGTGCACATGGTAGAAACTATGGCCAAGTACAAGCAGGTCTCACGAAGACTAGCACAAGATTTAGGACGGGATCCAATGCCGGAAGAGATTGCAACTGAAATGGATGTTGAGGTAGAAAAGATTTACCAAATTGAAAAAATCTCGCAAGACACTATTTCTCTCGAGCTACCGATTGGTGACGACGATGATCGCTCACGTTTGTCCGACTTCATTTCTGATGACAAGATGGTGTCACCCGACCAAGAAGTTGCACACAGTATCTTGACTGACCAAATCACTGAGATTCTCGATTCCTTGTCTGAAAAGGAACGAAAGATTCTTGAGATGCGTCATGGACTTCTTGATGGTACGTATCACACCCTTGAAGAAGTTGGTAAGGAGTTTGGGGTGACGCGAGAACGGATTCGGCAGATTGAAGCGAAAGCTTTAGAAAAGATTCGCCAACATGAAAAGGCACGAAGGCTAAAGAGTTATTAAACACTCATAACAAAAGGCCGTCGCACTGCGCCGGCCTTTTAGCTACCTAACTAGGGTGGTGACTAGTTAATATGGTCAGGAGCCACAGGTCCGTGGGTAGCTGTTTCGTGGCTTGTAGGGCTCACATGACCACCCTCAGCATGACCTTCTGCCATATAAAATTCAGTAAAGAGAGTGAGTCCAAGAGTAGCGACAACGAGGCCGATAATCATAACTGGAGCACCTTGCTTAATCCAGTCGATGAAGGTGATTGGATTGTCGGTCTTTTCAGACTTGGCGACGACGATCACTCCAGCGGTAGATCCGATCGGTGAACCATTACCACCAAACCCAACACCAAATACCAGGGCCCACCACAGAATTTCAATTGGTACCCCTTGGGTTCCCAGGAAACCAATAATCGGAATCATCGCCACAGTGAGCGGGATGTTGTCGACAATTGCCGAGAGAATCGCACTTGACCAGAGGATAATAATAGCTGTGAGCAGGAGGTTTTCACTGGCGCCGGCTGTAAGGAGATCAGCAACACGCTCAAGCACACCAGCGTGCTCGAGACCACCAACAATCACGAAGAGTGAGCCGAAGAAGAGGAGTACAGACAACTCACACTTTTCAAGCATGTGTTGTGGATCATGCTTTGGCGAGACGATAATAAGGGCAAGAGCAGCGCCGATGAGAGCAACCATCGCTGGAGCGAGGTGGAAGTAGGAGTGGGTAAAGAAGAGGACGATGACAAGTGCAAAAACTGCCAGCAGCTTCTTAAGCATCTTCGGTTCCTTGATAGCACTCTTTTCATCCATTTGCATAAGACGCTCCACGTTTTGAGGTTCTTTCCTGAGGTCTTTTCTGAAGAGAAAGCGGAAGAGAATGAGCGTGAATACCCATGTGACCAGCACAACTGGCAGCGAGTGGATCAAGAAGTCATTGAAAGAAAAGGCTGCTGCCGAACCAATCATAATGTTCGGTGGATCTCCAACGAGGGTGGCGGTACCACCAACGTTAGAAAGGAGGGCTTCTGCCATCAAGATCGGTGTCGGATTGATCTTAAGCATCTCAGCGATAATGATCGTGATTGGTACAATCAAAATGATTGTCGTTACGTTGTCGAGGATCATTGAGAGAATGGCAGTAATTGCCGAGAGAGCAACCATGAGTCGCCATGGTTTTCCTTTTGTTTTCTTGGCAGTCCAGATACCGAGGTACTGAAAAGCCCCAGTTTGCTCAAGCATGCCAACGAGGAGCATCATTCCAAAGAGAAGTCCAAGGGTGTTGAAGTCAACCACTTCCAGCACTTCAGCCGGGTGGTAGAAGTCAAAGTACATTCCAGCGAGGACCATAGTCATGGCTCCGAAGAGACCAATCACAGTGCGGTGGATTCTTTCAGTCAGAATGAAAAAGAAGGTAACTGAAAAAATAATCAGCGCAATAATTTCGATAGTTTCCATAAAGTGTTAATACGATAAATACCCAGCAAAACTCTCGTGTTGCGTAAGGTGGTAATAATTATTCAGTTGAGTTAGGAATGTTGAGGTAGTCAGCAATAATATGCTTCAGTCCTTGTCGAGAGATGATACCAATCGGCCGATTGTCAGCGTCAACTACAGGAATGCGCGCTCGTTGGTGTCCGATAGCAGTTGCAGCGACAGACATGAGGCCGTCATTCATTTTTACTACGCTAAAATCCCTAGACATAAAAAACTGAACCTGCTTGGTTTCAGTGTCTTTAACTGCTTCAGCGAACATTTCCTCAGTAGCAAAGTGAGCAGCGATATTATCGCCATCAAGGTATTCTGGGACGATCGCATCTAGTAAATCAGCTACACTAATTTCACCAGACAACTTTCCTTCAGTGTTAACTACCAAAAGAGTGTTGGTTTTGCCATTTATCATAGCTTGTACCGCTTCTGTGAAAGAGGCTTCCTCAGAGATGGTAACAGCCGGTTTTACAATATCTTTTACTTCCATGTTCTTTCATTATACCTTACACAATATAAGGTAATCTTTGTTTTAATCGTCCTACGCACCACTGCAGCAACCTATGCATAATAGATTGTCACAAGAATGTGTACGACGAGACTATTAACGTGGAGCATAATACTCCTCTTATCTAATTTGTATAGACTGATTATACACAGTGATATACTGTTAGCATTATGTCAAAATTGGGTGAAACGGGGGCGGCATTCAAAGAAGCATATGCTTCTTTGAATGCCGCCCAGAAGCAAGCGGTCGACACTATCGAAGGTCCCGTTATGGTTATTGCGGGCCCAGGGACGGGGAAGACTCAAATCCTCACGCTGCGGATCGCTAATATCCTTCTGAAGACAGATAGCAAACCTGAAAACATCCTTGCTCTGACCTTCACTGAATCAGGGGCTAAAGCGATGCGTGAGCGCTTGGTGCGCTATATCGGAGCAGAAGCGTATCGCGTAGCTATATTTACGTTCCACAGCTTTGCGCAGCGTTTAATTGCAGCGTATCCAGATGCTTACCCCGATATCATCGGAGGTAAACCAGCTAGTGATATTGACAAAATATCTATTATTGAAACTATCTTAGATAGTGGGGCGGTAGAGACACTTCGTCCTGGTGGCAATCCTCAGTACTATGTCAAACCAGTGCAGAGCATGCTGAGCGATCTAAAGCGGGAGTATATTACTCCAGACCGACTCGCCGAGTTGATTACTCATGATGAAGAATTACTAGCAGGAATAGAGCAGATTCATCAGACAGGCGCTCATAAAGGCAAGGTACGAGGTGAATATAAAGATAAAGAGAAAGCGATCGAAAAAAATCGTGCCTTGCTTACGGTGTATCGCCAGTACCAGGCTTTACTACGGGAGCGCAAACTGTTTGATTTTGATGACATGATTGTCGAGACGGTGGGAGCGTTGGAGAAAAATGAAGATATGCTTCGCGATCTACAGGAGAGTTATCAGTATATTTTGGCTGATGAGCATCAAGACGTAAACGGTTCTCAAAATAAAATTCTCGAGTTGTTGGCTTCGTACCACCAATCCCCAAATATTTTTGTGGTAGGCGATGAGAAGCAAGCGATTTTTCGTTTTCAAGGAGCTTCACTCGATAACTTTTTATATTTCAGTGAGTACTTTAAGGATACGGTAGTCATTTCACTTATCGATAACTATCGTTCGGGACAACCGATACTGGATGCGGCTCAGAGTTTGATTGCAGTTGCTGATGGCCCACTTAAAGATCTGCGAGTGCCACTTAAGGCAGCGGCGATCAAAAATGCGTCTGTAGAAAGAAGATCTTTTTCGCATCAGGCGGTCGAGGATGAGTGGGTAGTTGCAACTATACAAGAAGTAATTGGCAAGGGGACACTAGCGGAAGAAGTGGCTGTCATCGCTCGCTCAAACCGTGAAGTAGAAGGACTAACTGAGGCGCTACGAGCTAGTGGAGTAGCAGCCTCTGCCTCAGCTGACAGCGATATCTTACATCATCCCATTACGCACACGGTAGAGCAGCTCATGCAAGCAGTGGTTTCAACTGACGCAGCCGCTTTATTTACAGTGTTACATGGTAGCTACTGGGGAATTGATCGCACCGACTTAGTGAAGCTCTTTTCGTCTCAATCGTATAGTCAATCTTTGTTGCTACTGATAACAGATACGGAACTCCTGGCCTCATTGCAGTTGTCTAAACCAGAGGCTCTCGATCGAGTGAATGAGGTCCTCAATGAGGCTCGTATGAGGTCTTTAACTGAAGCGCCACACCAGGTGCTGGCATATGTGGTTGAAGCCAGCGGCTTAAAAAACCACCTCATGACTCAAGATCCCCTTTCTGGTACCCGCGTGCTGCGGCGTTTATATGATGAAATAGAAGCTATGGTACGAAGTAATAATGCCGCTACTTTGAGTGATGTTGCTGCGATGTTGAAGCAACGACGCGAGTATAATCTGCCCCTTAATGCGCCATTTATTGCAACTGACACCGGTGTGGTGCAAGTAATGACAGCACATAAATCAAAAGGCTTAGAGTTTACAGTCGTGATCGCCCCGCACCTGACTGACAACGCTTGGGGTGGCAAGGTTCGCCGGGATAATTTTAAAATTACCTTGCCGCGCCAGCTTAAAGAGTCAGCAACTGATGCAACCGACGACGAACGACGTTTACTCTATGTGATGATGACGCGGGCTAAAGAGCGTTTGCTGCTGAGTTCCAGTGAGATGAGCTCTGATGGTAAACCACTCACACCGTCGCGGTTATTTGCTGACATTGAAGATGGGCTCTTACCAGTGATTGACACTATGAGTGAAGAAGATCAGTTTGATCCAATGGTGTCGATTAGAACCACAGTCACTCCGGCAGTGGTGGACCCGGTTTTTATAAAGACATTGTTCGCTGCGCGTGGATTTTCGGCGACGTCTCTTAACAACTACCTGCGTAGCCCTTGGGATTTTTACTATCGTAACCTATTGCGGATTCCGGAGGTGCAGCCAGTGCATATGCAGTTTGGGACCGCAGTGCATAATGTGATGCAGTATGTGACTACGATGCATATGAAAGAGCAGAAACTACCGAGTGATTCAGTGATCAAAGAGCAGCTTGAGCGGCAACTAGCGCGCCTGCCAGTTGGAGTTGAGGATTACACTCGGTTACATAAAAAAGGCTTAGAAGCACTCCTGACGTACATTCCCCAGGTCGCACCACATTGGTCCAAACAGACTTTCGAAGAGTTGGCTGTGAATGTACTACTGGAGACCGGCATACCGGAACTGCCACACCTGCCACTTACGGGTAAGCTCGATCGTTTAGACGTAGCTGATGACGGTACCGTCCTTCGGGTGGTTGATTATAAAACTGGCAAGCCGAAGTCTCGCAATGTTATAGAAGGTAAGACCAAAACTGCAGATGGGGCATACAAACGACAGTTAGTGTTTTATGCACTCCTTCTTGACCTTTATGATGATAAGCGATATCGCTGTCGAGAAGGAGTCCTGTCTTTTGTTGAAGCAGACGCCAAGGGGGTGGTTCACGAAGAGAGTTTCACCATTACCAATGAAGAAATTATAGCTTTAAAAGATGAGATCATTTCTGCAACCAAGGAAATTATTAGTGGTCAATTTTTGACAGTACCCTGTGATCCAGAACAATCGTCGTATTGTCATTTGGTTGAGTTACTTAAGTAGATGGGGAATACAAAAGAGCGGCGCCAAAGGCGCCGCTCTTTTGTATTCTAGATTGACCTTAATTAGCCTGTGGAACACCGTCAAGTTGTTGGATGAGATTCTCCACAATCCCTTTCACGTTTTGGTAAGGTTGTGCGCCGTTGATGACTCCTTGTTGGTCACCGACGAGTACGATCGTGTGTGGGGTACCGCGTCCACCAATCGCAATCGCATTGTTGAAGTCCTCTTCAACTGCCGGGATCGTGCGTCCACTCTGAAGACAGGTTTCAAACTCCGCACGGTCAACACCGGCAAATTCAGCAAATTCTGGAAGTGAAGCAGGGTTAGTTTGGGCATTAGTTTCACGTTCTTCAAACACTAAGTCTGAAAAGGTCCAAAAGGCATCGTTGCCGCCTAACTCAGCGACACATTCAGCAGCAGCTGCAATAGCTGGTGCGTTAGGGTGTAGTTGTTCAAGTGGGAAGTGACGATAGACCCAAGCCACTCGGCCATCAGTGCCATAGTCAGCCATAATTTGATTCATTGTTTCGTGAAAGTTCTTACAGAACGGGCAGTCATAGTCAGAATACTCTACAAGAATAATCTGAGCGTTAGGGTTGCCTCGGATGTGGTCGTCTTCGGTAATTGGATTGATATTCTCTGGACTAGCAGGATCAACCGGGGCACTGTTAGTAGTATCAGCTCCTGGCATAGCCACCGTTGGGTTACTGATTGGCTGGCCACTAAAAAAGATAGCTGCGGCGATTAAACCAAAGCCAGCAATAATGGCGAAGGGAATGGCGAGGGATTGAGTTTTGTTTTCTTCCATAAAATCAAATTAACGTTAATTTAATCGAGTATACCACACTCTATTTATGAGTTCAGGGGCTGTGCGTGGTACAATTTTGCCAAGAAATATGGGTATTTTTGAAGCATTGTTATTAGGGATACTACAAGGTTTGACCGAATTCTTGCCGGTGTCTTCTTCTGGGCATCTGATTCTGGCGCGGGAGCTGTTTCATATTGAAAGTGAGTATGCGCTTGCCTTTGACGCGATTTTACACCTAGCGACCGCTGCAGCGGTTGTTGTGTATTTTTTCAAAGATATTAGTGTCTTAGTGAATACCGCCTTACGTAAACTTAGTCGCCTACCAGTCAACCAGTCAGATCTGACCCTCCTCTATGCGCTTATGATTGGTACTATACCAGCAGTACTGCTTGGCTTAGCACTAGAGTCAACTATGGAAACGTTGTTCCGCAACCCACTCTTGGTGGCTGGAGTCTTGGTGGCTGGATCGCTCTTCTTTATGTATGCCGAATGGGTCTATATGAATAATTACCAGAATAATGAGATGAACGTGAAGAAAGGCCTAAATATTGGTCTCTTCCAGTGTTTAGCATTAGTGCCTGGCATGTCCCGCTCTGGCTCAGCGATTGCTGGTGGTATGTTACTTGGTCTGACACGCAGTGAAGCGGCTCGGTTTGCATTTCTGCTTGCTATTCCGCTTATGTTGGGAGCGGGTTCTAAAAAATTGCTTGAGCTGATTGTGTCAGATGGATCGGTCGCGTGGCTGGCGGTTGGAGTGGGGGCAACGACGGCCTTTGTCGTGGGGCTGCTGGCCATTCATTTTATGTTGTCCTTTGTCCGTAGCCATACTCTATGGCCGTTTATTTGGTACCGGTTGATCCTCGCTGCCTTTGTGGTATTTGTGGCAGTGTTTGGTTAGAAGGTTAGAAAGGGAGTGAGTGCGTCATCGACGCGTCTTCGCGAGTAATCCAACGCGACGTATCAATTGGAATTTCTTGTTTGCGGTACCCGTCTTTAAATTTGAGATGACCATGTTCGAGAGCGTAATCAAAGATCTTCTTCGTCACTTTCACATCTTGCTCGCAGTATTTGATGATCTCTTCGATCTTACCTTCACGCCACCAGCGGACGGCCTGCAGGCCGTCCGCACTTTTCTTTGCTCCGATTGTCGCTTGCGCTACACTATCGAGTCGTAAGCGGCGACCAAGTGATTCTTTAATATCTTCTAAGATATCGATACTTTTAATCTGGGTCAGGTCACCTGGGTAGTATTTATTGAGGAGGGGAATATCAAAGTGGTTAGAGTTATAACCGACGATCGCGTCAGCTGCTTCAAAGATAGGCCAGACGTCGTGGAGTTTATCTTCAGTCACACTCGTATAGGTGTCGGTCCCACTGTCATAGAGCGAGAGGACACTGATATCAAGCGCCGTCGGATCAGATGAGCCAACGTCTTGAAAGATATTCTGTGTTTCAATATCAAAAATAACGTAGCGCATAATGGGCTTCATGCTACCACAGCTACCGTACCACCTCGATTAATTTTTCCAGAGTACCAACAGTTTCTTCACCTGTAGAGAGATCTTTAAGGGTGTAGTTTTGCGTTTTTACTTCATCTTCACCCAGAATCAAGGCGTATTCCACAAAGGCTTTGCCAGCAGCGTCGAGCTTTTTGCCAACTTTCCGGTCGGAAATGTCTGTTGCTACTGAGATCTGAGCGGCTCGGAAAGCTTGGGCGAGTTTCTGACTCGCTAAGTTTAAACTCGGTTCGATTGGGAGGATCATGAGCGTTGGCGAGGTCAGATCAGCGGTCAGGAGGTCGTGGCTTTCGAGGAAGTTGCGCAGCGTCACATCACCAAAACCAAAGCCAATCCCCGGGATCGGGTCGCCACCAAACAGGCCGGTCAGGTTATCGTAGCGACCACCACCCATCATTGAGCGGTTATTCTCTGGGTCAGTGTCTTTAAATTCAAAAATCGTTCCGGTGTAGTAGTCGAAGCCACGAGCGAGTGAACGGTCGATCCGGACATTGGTGATCCCGAGTTCTTTGAGTCCAGCCACTACGGCATTATCACCAGGGTCAGTCGACTCGATCATGTGCTTGATCTCTTTGGCTAGGGCTTTGTCACCGACAATCTCCTGCAGTGCTTCCAGATATTCATTGGCTTCGATCTTGTCTTTGCGGTCGTTGAGACGGGTGATCGCAGTTACCGTTGCTTCGTCTGTTATTCCAAGGAGTGCGTAGGCGTGCTTCATCGTGGCGCGATTGTTTACCAGGATTTCAAACATGCTTTCGTCCGCGCCAAAATTCATGAAAATCGCGTGAGCCAGCGCAATTACTTCAACATCCGCGGTGTAGTCATTGCTGCCAAAGATGTCACAGTTTAGTTGCCAGTGCTCGCGAAGGCGACCACGCTGGGTGCGCTCGTAACGAAAGAGGTTGGGGATTGAGTACCAACGGACCGGGAAGGCAAGCTCACGCCGCTTGCCGGCGATCATCCGGGCGACAGTTGGCGTCATCTCAGGACGCAGCGTCACTTCGCGGTCACCGCGGTCGGTGAAAGTGTAGGTCTGTTCGTTGACCATTTCAGCGTTCTCAGCCCCCTTAGCTTTATAAAGTTCTGAGGGTTCAAGCACAGACGCGTCGTAGCGTTCATAGCCAAAGCTTTCAGCGGTCTGTTCCCACACTGAAAACATATACCGCTGCACGGCCATATCATCGGGATAAAAATCACGCACACCTTTGTACGGAGCTGTTCCTAGTTCATTTTTGTTAGACATATGTAGCCATTAGAATACCAGAAAACACACGAATCGGTAGGGGATTTAGCCTAAAACAAATACATTTTGTAATATTTGACAATTTACAGATTTAAAGTATTATTTTTCAGTCACGGAGGAGAGTTGGGAAGCCCTCCAAAGTGACATTCCGACCAACTGAAGGAGTGATCATGAAGATCTTGTGTGTATTGGCGACCCTTTTGGTTGCTGCAGCATGCGCGACGCCACCTGGCGTTGTGTCACCAAATCGAGAAAAACCGCTTGGGGCGAATCCTCAACCGGTGAAGCCGATGAAGATCGTAAGACCGTCGACATCGCACTGGATTTGATCCACCGGGCGCCCCTTTATGGGGCGCCCACCGGGTAGACGACCAAAATCGTCTGTGGTATGATCCTTACATGATCCTCCTGGTCGGATCTGCTACTCGGGAGCCTGGCTTCCCACCATATCGTCGGGATTCGACGATAGAGGTTCTCGAGCTTCTTTTAGGCGGCTGACGCGCAATCCGGTGCGTCGGCCGCTACAAAGGCCGGTAACTATCTTTTGCACACTGGTGCAAGGACAAAGACAAGTTATCCGGCCTTTTTTCGTGCAAATTTTTTATGGTAGTGGTCACAAAATTAAAGTGTTTTACATTTACAAGGCAGTCTATTTACACTATTATCATATAAATGATGACTCCAAAGAACGACCAGACACTGATCTTATTCGGGGGACTACCACGCAGTGGTTCAACGGTGCTGGGTGAAATACTAGCCCAGAATCCGCAGGTGTATGTTTCACCGACGAGTGGTCTCCTGGCGACAGTCGACCTACTGTGGCGGCAGTGGGATAGTATTTCGCAGCACACTGTCGTGCCCCATGAAGAGAATCGTCGTAATGTACTGCAGGCAACTATTGCCAGCTACCATCAGCATCAGTCAGCGCCGTATGTAATCGATAAGTCACGTTGTTGGGCCAATCGATTGGAGTTGCTGAATGATTTATTGGGGTACAAAGTTAAACTCATTGCTCCGGTACGCGATGTACGACAAATTCTCGCGAGCTTTGAGCAGCTGTGGCGGACAGAGTCACGCATACGCTGCATTAAGCAAGAGCAGCAAGCCGGAGTTTCTTTTCAGACGCTTGAAGGGCGGATGGCGTACTGGATGTCACCAGCTGAAGCCGTGGGGAAGGCACATAACTCACTCGTGGATGCCTGTCGGCGCGGACTGCAAGACCAGATACTATTTGTTGACTATGAGCGACTGCTGGCTGATCCGCAAGGAGCTCTCGACACAATCTATCGCTTTCTTGATCTGGAAGCCTGTACACACGATTTTGCAACCATAACGGATCGTTTTACAGAAGACAGTTTGGTCTACGGTATTCGTGATTTGCATACTATCCGTCCAGCATTGTCGCCTTCGCAGACGAAGTGGGAAGAGCTCCTTGGTCCGGCCGCTGAGCAGTACGCTGAGCACAACTTTTGGCTGCATTCACAACTGAATCTACATACTATCTAAGCTATTGACTTTTTAATATAACTGGTGTATAAAGTACGCACCAACTCACCAATTCTTAATGAATCAGGGTGGGGTGTTCTTCAGGTCTCACAAGGCCTATTAAATGCAACGCGCCCAAGCGAGGCGCTAAACAAGGACTGAAACGATGAAGATGCTCTATGTTTTGTTGACTGTTCCGTTTATCCTCGGCGCTTGCGGCGCTGAAACCACCGGGACGGCGAGCGCTCCGGCGCCGGATGCGCCGGCGGCTGAGACTGTCGCGGTGACGGAATCGACTGCCCCGGCGACCAAGCCGGTCACTGAGGTCGATGTCGCGGCGGCTCCGACCGAGCCGGCGCCGGCCGCTTCGGAAGAAGTTGAGGTCGCGGCGGTGGAGCCGACGGCTCCGACCGAGCCGGTCCCGGCCGACCCGCGGATGAAGGCGGCTGCCTTCATGGCTGCAGTCACGAGCTGCGAGGTCAGCACCGGCACGGTGCCGATGTCATTCATCGGCGATGAGACGGGGGGTTCCATGGTGGTGGGCGCAGGGCGCATCACGGTTCCGTACCGCATGAAGCTCGATGGTGATGGTGAGCTGGTTTTCCAGCGGGACTACCAGGGTTGGGGCACCCGCCCCTTCGAAGTCCGCAAGGACTCTGTGTGGCTCCGGGGGGACAGCTCTGATTTCGATTGCCCTGTGCCGCAGGAAGTCGCCGCACGCTTCAATGCGGAGACCTGAGAGTGGCGGGGGCGGGTGCTTGCATCCCGCCCCCACCGAACGATGCATTCATTGAATGCCACCGTTAGAGAAAACCATCTCTAGCGGTTTTCTTTTGTCTCGACGTCGGTTTTTCCAAGGGCAAGGGTGTAGATGACATGTTCTGAGCCAGCGATTGTTACAAAAGAGTCATCAAGGAGATCATACAACGGTGCTCCGATAGCCCGGCAGCCGATGTTAAGTGCGGCAGCAGTTAAATAAATATTTTGTCCGATATGACCAGCTTCGAGGAAAGCGTGTGTATACCCCAGGGTGCCGTATTGAAATAAATTGCGGGCTTTTACATGACTGATACATATATATAAAGAAGCACGTTCGATCTTTTCTGGGTCTGGCATTCGACCGCCTATGTCTGGTGCGGATCGACTCAACAAGTCAAGGCTATGTTCTTTCGTGTTGTAGTAGTAGGTGCCGGTAGCAAGTGCCGGAGTGTCTTTGGGGACGACTAGGTAGAGATTTAGTGGTTGTAAGCCGCCAGCTGAAGGAGCGGGGCGTTTGTCTACATCACTCGTTGTGTAGGAGGACAGAAGAATGGTCTCAATCTCGGTGAGTGATAGAGATTCAGTGGTTGAAAAGGTTTGGGCGGACTGACGAGCAGCTAGTGCGTCACTAAGAGAGATGGGTAGTGGGTTTGGTTCTCTTAGTGGGGTACTCTCATATGTATTGCGGAGTTGGTTGTCGGCCTGTTCGTAGAGTGCACCAATATTCGAGTGACGGTTCGCTTTTATAAATGAAAAGAAATAGTCCATAGGCTTAGGCAAAAGGATGAGGAACAGTATTGATAGTGTCTTTAGTTAATGGTTTGTTGTACTGTGCTTCGTAGAATTTTTGTAGTCTAGGTTGGTTGATTGGTCGTTCAACATCGGCAAAATACATATCAATCATATCAGGACTCATCATGCGAACTACTTTGAGTCCATGAGCTTGCGCTAAGGGAGTGGTTTGATCGACCGTATACATAGTAATATTTTTTCTACGCAAAAAACTTCTGAGCGACAGGTATGTGTTTGGGATACTACTCAGATCAAACTGCGCTTGATAATCCTCAAATGAGATAGTAGTACCCGAGATGAAAAAATCAGCCAGAGCGATAATTTGTGGGGTAGACCAAAACCGGTTGCGGTCTTGGATTGATTCTAGATTTGAACCTTCAACCCCCCATGAATATTGTTTTTCAGGCTGCTCATAGACGTGTGGCCATTTCATAATACTGTACTGTAGTTTTTCAAGCATTGCATGGATGTCAGCGCCCGCGACACCACTCAGTCTAAGGATAGACGAACGTTTACGATCAACGAGTACCATAATGAGTGATGGGATACCAAGGTCAGTACTACAATCAAGCAGATGTATGTCTAAGTCAGCCTGCTTTGTTTCAGTAATAAATTCCTGGAATGATGGGACAGTAATTGAGCTCAAGTCGATCTGTTTTGGTGCCGTTGTCGTGAGCCAGTGCAGCAGGAAGCCATCACGTTCGATTAGCTCAAAGAAGCCACGCAGGCATGCCTGATCATAAGATGTGTAGGTAGCACAACCGTTAGTATTAGAGCTGCCGAGTAAGGTGCGGTTTTGGGGGTTTTGATACTGGTAGTAGAGATGGGTTAGTGCCACTGGTAGGTAGACATTTTTTTTGGTTACCATATTTCTCCCAGCTACCCAGTATTCATTTTTATACAAGGTGTCATCGTATGAGCCGTAATAGGTAAAGAAACTGGGTGCAATATACGTGGAGTCGTCTAAAAAAGAAGGATTGATGTGCCAGTCTGAGTAGTTGGTTGCGACACCGCTGATTCTTTCGATTGTTTCAGCTAGCGCCACTGTCATGGCCTCGTTATGGCTTTTGTGGGCACTGGACGCCCAGAGATTATGAAACAGGTGTGGAGCTTGAGGGTTTGGCTGGAGTTTTAAAACTGCCAGAGGCACTCGAGGAAAGCCTGGAGACATAAAGCCAAACGTCCAGTGCGAGACATAGCCATCCTGCAGAAGTTTCTCTAAGGTTAGACGATTAAGTGTAGAAAGGGTCTCCAATTCATCATGTTTGCTCTGCAGATAAATTTTACTTTTTGTCAGTCTTTCAAGTAGGAGACAAAGTTTCCTGGTGATATAAACTCGACAACGATTAGTGAGATTGTCTGGATAGAAGGTTGATTGACTAACTCGGGCCTGATCAGCAATACGGCTTTCGCTGGTAATAACTTTCTGTAGAGAAATAGTATCAGAGTCGTGTTGGGCTAGTCTGCTCATGTACGACACTCTACACCGAAAGTGTTTATTGTGTCCAATCCGTTAGAAAAGCAATATTTTGGTCGAATTCAGCAAGCGAGATTGTACGAAGAGCTGAAACGTCATCTTGTGTAAGGTCATAAATTTCCACTCGAGCATTGCGGTTGCTAGGATCGTTGTCGATAACCTGCAGAGCCAGATAGCGCCCTTCTGGTGAAATAGTTGGCCAGATGGTCTGCACATCATTTTGCGCAAATTGGAAGACGGTACGAAGTGCTACTGGTGCAGCGTTAGAGCTCTGATCGTTGTCCTCAATCTTAAATACTGTCAACCTGTTGATGGTACTGCTGTCTTCTGATGGATCAGTCAAAAGCAGATACTCACCATCTGGACTGATAGTAATCTGACTTCCATAACCAAGTCCTGTCTGTAGAGGATTCCAGAGATTGTAGATAGAGTTTTCAGGATCTTTAACATCAATCACATAAATACCATCAGTCTTGATCACAAAAACAAAATTGTCATCTTTTGACCAAGTTGGATACGCTGCGTTTTGCGCTAGCACCTGTTCGTCGCTGCTGCCGGTGATAAGTATTGCGTCCCAATTGTCTAGATCACGAAAAGCGAGTATGTCTTCCAGGGCTTCTGTACCACGCTGTTGTGAAAAAAGTATTTTAGTAGCATCAGTATTTGCAATTTGAGGAAGTCTTTTTCTAATTATTGGAGTGTCATTACTTGTGACAGCAGTGGTTAGTTGAGTGATTCTTTCTTCATCTTTGACAAAGATTTGTGGGGTGACGGGTTCAGTAACTTCTACTGCCATAGTGGTTGAGATAGCCGGAACTAGTGCAGCATAGGCTACTACACCAAGTGGGCTAGAATCGTAGGTATAGGCGATGTTTGTGATTTCAGTATTCTGACTGATTGAATTTGATTCAAAGTCGTATGTATGTAATTGGTAGGGTAAAAAATCGCTAGCCTGACTAATTTCTTCATCAGCAAGAGTTATATGAAGTGAGCCAGATAACTCTTCTAGAGGGTTTGAGGCCGTGTATTGATTAGGTACGGTAACAACGTATGTTGGACGAACATCTTCAGGTGACTGCACCTGTGGAGTCAGTGTTGTTGGTTCAGTGACTGAGAGTAGATTTGTGGCGTACCAGACTGTCAATCCACTGAGTAGTAGAATTATCAATAAAAGAACTAAGTGTACTTTTTTCATATAACAGTATTAGAATTTACCTGATACATCTCATCGAGAAGTTGTTGCGAATCTTTGTCGAGACTTTGTAACCACGTAGCTGAGACCTTGGGCATTCCGCCAGGAAGTGGTCCGTATACACCTCCGAAGTCAAATACAAAACTACGCGTCATGTCTTTGTCTAGTGTGTGCTTGTATGATGCTGGGGCGGTAAACTCTAGTTCAATCCGGTCTTGAAACTTAGCGTAGACAAACTCGCTGTTATTTTTTTTGCTCAACTTTGCTTTAACAACGGCAGGCTCGTCTGCGGTTGTGGTAGTAAGAACTTCTGAGAGTTCAAACTTTTCTTCGGTGGTTTCATTTTTAAGAGCCTCAGTTTCAGACACAGCAGGGAATGCAGACAGTAGCTGATGGTTTTTAGTAGCTTCAACAGTTGCATTCACTTGCCCGTCAGCGGCTATGAATTCGGCTGGGATTTTAATTGCTGTCTTAGTTGCGGCAAAATATCGTGGCTCAATCACAACGGTCTCACTTTTGGTGCCGTCTTTACTAAAGGTAACTAATAAGGACTTATTGCCAGTAGAAACAGCGTCAGCTTGGGCAGTTTTGATTCCAAAAGAGTCCATAAATGATTTGTCTTGAGGAGTATCCTGGTTGGTACTCATAAATGATCCAACCAACATAGATAAGGTTCCGGCGAGCATGAACTTACCTAGCTTACTTTTACGAGATGTAAAAGGGGAGGCTGTAAGGACACCGGCTTCTTGCTGTGGGTAGACGTCGTCGATATGCCAATCCCGGTAGACAGAACTTATAATCAAGTATGTATCAACAGCCTGATCAGCTACGAAGGTAAATGAAGCCACATCACCATTACGTAGTGTGCTTTGTTCCTTACTAGCTGAAGGGCAGATGCGGGCAGTCTCAGTAAGTTTTGTATTAGCTCGATAGACAGTTGCTTCTGTCCCGGCTTTTTCAGATTCTGAGATTGATTTTTTAGAGAAATAAATAGGGGTACCATAATTGCAGTCGACAACGGGTTCAAGATTTGCGGGGTGAGTGATTGCTGTGATGCCAACAAAGTCATAGAGACTTTCTTCTGGCTCAATCTCTTGAATCATAAGTTTCACTTTGCCATCTTGGTCTACGTGGAGTGGTTTTTGGAGAACATACTTATCAGGAATAATCTCACCAGCGAGATATAGCTCTTTACCGACGCTTAGTACAGGAAAGTGTGAACGCGGCTTCCCAAACATTACATCGTTGTCCATTACGTATTTTTGTCCGTCCCAGGCGTAGAGAAAAGGGGTTGAGTATGGTCCACCATCACCACCACCACTACAGGAACCTGTGCAGCCCGAACAGCCCCCGGCACAGAGGCTGAATAACATTAGGGGGTAGCCACCAAGTAGAGCAGCAAATTCTGAACCAAAAAGGAAGCTAGCTACAACAATAATGAAGCCAGTCAAGATTTTTATACACGCTTCTGGCCCTATGTTGCTGATAATTTGACGAGTTTGTGTCAGAAATAGTAGTTGATAAGTAGGCATAGTTTGTTATTAGGATTGATACATATAATGTATACATTATACACCGATGTGGGTGATAGGTTTCGTTGAGCTTGTTTATAGTGTAGCGGTAATAATGTGCGAAATGTCGTCGCAGCTATATATGGTTATGTCTTTAAGATGGGTATTCTCGCAGATTGATTTCCAGTCACTGAGTGTTCGAAGTCCGGTTTGATTGGTTAATGTATGCACGTGTTGGTATACCGCAACCAGTTTTCTCGTCTCAGCGTTAAGTGAGTTCAATTGCTCATCTGTAAAATAGCTTTGTTCTGCAAAAAGTAACTGGGCGCCAGGGAAATGATTTTGAAGCGAAGTTATGTAGTTTATAAATTCAGAATTAGTCGGTGTAATTTCATGTAGTACTGTCATAAAGGTAATGAGGCACCCTGCGTAGGCAGCCTTCCCCCCTAGTCCTGCTCGGTCTTTCCAATCGATAATATCTTTGACGTCAGCTTTAATAAACTGGAATTGTTCTCTTAGCGACCGATACGGTTCTCCCCGATCAATACCAATGAGTTTTATGTTTTTTGCTTCTAGCTGGGAAAGAAATGCCCCTGAACCACAACCAAGATCAATAATAGTATGAGGATCAGAAAGCTTTGGGAGTATTTCCTTATTGATCTTAGTGACAAACTTTTGGCTATATATTTCACTTGAAATATTAAGTGCTGAGCTTGTTGCCGATCCTATTAGAGTTGCTGCAGAGAGGTTTTCATCAGATGTCTTTGTTAGTACGTCATGATAGGCTTCAGTAAAATGTAATAAATTTTTTACCTGGTCGGTAACTAAGCTTTTTCCTGCAGTAACAAATATTCCGTCATAGCTAAGGTAATTGTTATCATAGTTACTAAGAAAAGTGCAGAGGTTGTGAATGTCACTGAGATTGATATTCTTATTTTTTACCCAGTGAGAAAGTTCGATCCGTGTGTGCTCACTTAGTTCACTTAGTAACCCGTAACGTTGCAGTTTTAGTAATTGAGAAAAGAAGCACCAGTTAAAGACGAGGTCAGAGATTGGTAATTTGTTCATATAATTTTTCACGTTCAGTTTGCGTTGCTGCTGTGATATAGAAGAATACACGCCCTAAGTGGCCAGTAAAAAACATAAAAGGTATCACACCACGGGCTGAGGCTTTCGAGAAAAGTATACCGCGATTACGACATTGCTCAATTAGGGTATCGATTGGTATGTGTTTCCAGTCTGGATTAGACACTTCAAGTGCTACATACGGCTGTTTAGTCGCGATTTTTTCATAGATACCGTATGCATATGAGGAGATGACTCGACGAGGATTTGCTTCAACCCAGAGTAGGCCACTTGATTTTGAGAGAATGGCGTTTAGGCCAAGGTGACCACGGTAGCCCATCTTTTGGTAGGCAGAACCTATTTTTACGGCGTCGCGTTCGATTACTTGGCGAAGTTCAGGATCGATTGTATGGTACGACTCACAGCCTCGATATGAGCGTTTGTTCTGGTAAAAAAGTTGATTATGAAGCGATAGGGTCTGCACCGCTGCCCCGGTAACTAGTAGTTGTATACTAGGTGAGAGTGATACATCTGGAATCCAAGCCTCTACGATATATTTACCAGTTCCTGTTAACTCGTGAGCGGGCCGAATGTCTTTATGGGTGCTTATGGCGTGGTGCAGGGTGTCTGGATTATATACCTCGGCATTTAAACCACTTACGCCGTCCTCAGCTTTAATGATGACACTGTTGTTACCTGACCAGAAGAGACGCATTATCTTTACGTAATTCAACCACTTACTTGTGCGGGCTACGTGACTGCCGGCTGGTGTAGAGATGTCAATATTGGCACATATTTTCTTAAACAAGGCTTTGCTTACAAAATCGTTATAGCAGCTTGGTATAGTGACAGATCCTAGTTGTTGCGCGAGTGTTTCTTCTTTCTCAGTCCAGTTAAATACATCGAGTTCGGTTGGGGTAATGGCAGTAATTTGCTTGAGTGAGTTGCCGCTGATTGGGTTAGTAACAGTGCGAAGTTCTTCAGGTATGATCCCAATTTCTGCATAAAACGCACATAGTTTTGGGCTTTCATAGGGGATAACCACTGTAGTATCAGGGGTGCTGAATACTAAGCCAGAAAATCCAAAATGAGTGATGTCTGTATTAGTAGTGTGCTTAAAAGGGATGTGGAGTCGATGCCAAATTACTGATTCCATGGTGCTTTAAAAGTTAATCATTTTAGATTTACTTGTGTAACGTATTGTATACTTTTATAACATGACTGGAAAACGTATTAGTTATTATGTGACTGTATTTAGTATCTGTACGATAGCAGGAGTAACTTACTTTTTTTTAATGGAGAGAGGTGACTCAGCTTTATACAAGGAAAATTATGATGCTGTAAACATCAGTGATACAGCAACGACTGAAGAATTGTTTCAAAAAGGTGAATATTACTTCAATCACGATGATGATCCGGCTGGTCCGTATGATATCAAAGAGGCGCGACGGTACTATGAAGCGACGATTCGAAAAGATCCGCAAGCAATCGGGGCAGCCTGGTATCAGTTGGGCCGGATTGATTTTATTGAAGGAAAATTCAATGCAGCGTTGTATAAGTTTGAAAAATTAGAAGAGTATTTTCCAGAATCAGAAAGTAATATCAATCCTAACTACATGGCGGGATTGGTGTATGGTTATCAAGCTAGAAGGACGAAAGACCAAGCTGACTGGGACGCTGCAGAGGCTGCTTTTGTTGACTATATAGAGTATGAACCGTATGCACCGTGGCCGCGGGTTGATTTAGCCTGGATATATTTTGCACAGGGGAAGTTTGAGGAGATGAAGCCAGTACTAGGTGAAGGTCTCGTTTATGATGGCGATAATGCTTGGTTGCACAATATGTATGGACTGGCGATGCTTAATACTGGAGAAAAAGCAATTGCTCAAGAGCATTTTGGTTTTGCTGCTACGCTAGCTGAGGCACTCACACCGGAAGATTGGGGACAATCATATCCGGGTAATAATCCCGCAGACTGGGAACAGGGTTTGGAAGAATTTAAAATTGCGATCCAGAGAAATCAAAATTTGGCAGCAGTTGAGTAAATTGTTGTAGGTTATACTGCAGTATGCATCGGTTAGTGCCAGTTTTGGCGTTTTTATCAGGAGTCTGTGGAATTGCTTATGAGTTACTGTACTTCAGGATAATCAGCGCTTACTTAGGAGATATTTTTTATGTCGGTGCCGCAGTGGTAACTGTTTTTTTTCTCGGTATAGCCTTCGGGTCTTTATACGCTACTGATAAGTATCGTTATTTGCCACTTGCAGAGTTTGCCTTAGGGGTTTATGCCATCATTGTAAGTTTCGGACTTCTGCATTTTGGATTGTCTATCACGACAGCCGTCGCACAGTTACCTTTCTCTGAAATGATGAATCTGCTTGTAGCAGTTTTTGTAATCCTCGTACCGCCAGCATTTTTGGTCGGTCTGACGGCTCCATGGTTTGTATTTTATGTCAGAAACACGAATTTATTTGTCAATAATTTTAGTATCGTGTACTGGCTATACAATCTTGGGGCGGCAGCTTCAGTTTTGTTGGTTGAGTACGTTTTCATTAGGTCTTTGGGAATTTCAGCCAGCTTACTGCTAGTGAGCGTTATTAATTTTATTGTCGCTGGGACTCTGTTTCGAATCAAGGCTCCCGCAAAGGTTTCTGGGGAGATTGTTGCAAGAAACACCGTACCACAACAAGCTGTGCTTCTGCTCAGTGCACTTAGTTTTGTTAGTGGGATACTCCAAATGCTCGTTTTATATCAAGTTATTCGCTATGTGGGTCCAATAGCAGAGAATTTTGCATTGTTTATGGTGGCTACACTAACGAGTATTTCAGTCGGAACAGTACTGGTTAGTTATGGTCGCATTAGTTTCGCTACTATTTGTTTGTGGATTCCGGCCATTATCGGAGTACAGTTTTTGTTGTTGCCTGAATTGATCTGGCTTTATTCAGTGCTATACACCAACGGTGGAGTATTTCTAGGCAAGCTGTGTTTAATTGGGTTACTGGTAGTGCCAGTATTCAGTTGGTTTGGAGCAACCGCCGCAGCGTTAGTTGAAGAGCATAAGATCGCTCACACAGGTTGGGTGTTAGCTGTTACTGCTGGGAGTAATGTATGTGGCTTTTTAGGTTTTTTATTAGTGTTACATCGACCAGACGTAGCGTTATCTTGGATCATTTTTGGTTGTGGAGTTGGCATCGGTTTGCTAGTGCTGTTCTCAAGACCGTATGCTCTTAACGTATTACTGGTGTTAGCGCTTAGTGTGGTTTTGCTTGTCAGCGTGCTTGTCCGTTGGCCATCATATCTCGATTCAGTTGCTTATCATAAGGTCCCGGAAACTGTCATGCAGGGGGATGTTTTTTCAGATGAGACGTTACTGGTAGAGCAGCAATTTGGAGAAGATGTGCGGGTAGTACGTTCAGCAGTAAACAACGATGTGGTGAGATTGCAGTTCAACGGGTATCACTCATTAACTATCGGACCAGGCACAAACGCCGTTCGTAATGAAGCATTTGTCGGTATCGTAGGCTCTCATTTTACGGCCGCCACTGAGTCCGCGTTAGTGCTTGGGTTGGGGGCTGGCTTTACAACAGCAGCAGTAGTTGATCGGTATGACACCGTGACAGTGGTTGAGATTAACCCCTTAATGAAAAAGATAGTCACCTATTTTTCTAAAGAAAATAATAGTGTGAGCTTGGCGAAAAATCTAACAGTCCTTGAACAAGATGGGATCGTCGCACTCGCCAATAGTGCTGAACAGTATGATTTAGTCGTGAATACCGTGACTACACCAGCTTATTTTTCAGCTAATAAATTGTGGACGGCAGATGTGTTTGATTTGATCAAACAGCGTTTAAGTCCCGGTGGTGTGTTTGTCGGGTGGCTCGACAGTCGGTTGGGTGATGTCGGTACCAATATCATGCTCGACACGCTCGAGTCGGTCTTTGCCGAGTGTTCATACGCCTATATCAATCAGGAATATTTTGCTTTTGTGTGTAGTGATGGACCACTGACGCATCAAGATCGATCGTGGCCGGCCGATTACTTTAGTGGCCTGTTAGCTGAAGATTGGCCAGGAGTGTCCGAAATTTTGCTACTTGATTCGCTTATGTTTGATCATGTCCAGCCTGAATCAAGTGCAAAAATGATCAATACGCTGGACCATCCGGTGTTGTCATATTTAGTACTTAAGCAGGATCTGAGGTCATCAACATTCTCGAGGACAGCACTGGTTGAGTCATTTGCAGCGAAAGATCGTAGCAGTAGCAGTCAGTCAATTTTAGATCAATGGTAATCTACTGGATTGTCGTACGTGGCTGTGTTTGTAATTTTTTGCAAATCGGATATATGAACACTAAAGTCAACATAGAAACAATTGCAGCAAGGAAGAGATTGTCTTCCTCAAATACGAAGAAGCTCACTATAAATAATGCATACAGATGTAGTACATAACACACAAGTGGTGAACGACCGAATACTGATAAGACAACACCCCAGGAACGTTTTGAGCTCAAGTGCATAAGTATACCCAGAAGGAGGAAGTTGCAACCGATGGTGATTAATAAAAATACAATGCTGGGGGGATATTTACTCAGCGTTATGAAGGACAGAGGGATACTGTAGTCATTAAGGCCGTAATTACCAATCTCAAATATGCGGAGTATAAGGCCAGTACAGAGGAGAACAAGGCCTGATTTGAACAGTGTTATAGAAACTTTTTCAGGTTGCTTGATAAGTAGTCGGCCGCATACCATTCCTAGTAGAGCGACACCAAACCAAGGCAGCAAAGGGTATAAGACAGATATATGACTTGAAAATCCTGGTTGCAGGAGTGGCCAAAAGTAAAAGGGAAGTATTATTTTAGAGTGGGAAACTATGGCCGAGAATACAATGATTAACATTGAACCGCTGAATAGATACCAACTTTTAGCCCGGTAGAGTAAAGCGCACAGTGAAAGTGTGACCCCGAGGCAGTATAAGACGCCGAAATAGTAATAGGTGTTTTGGGAGTCAGTTAGGTGCTTAAAATGTTCTTGTATTGATGCAAATATAGTGTCAGTATCGGACACCCATACGAGATTAATGACTGCGAATTGCAGAAGAATGAGTAATATGCCCCGGAGGAATAACTGCAGTCTAATCTTAGTATGGGACCAACCGATAGAGATTCTGTGATTCACAAAGAGGACTATACTGACACCGAGTACAAGAAAGAAACCTGGAGCAACAATGTGAGATATCAATCTTGGTATAGCAGTTAGATATGAGGTGTAAGGGGTGCTGGTATTTGAGTACATCTCTAAGAACGATACACCGGCAATAAAATACAGTGCATGGTCAAAAACCATACTAATCAGTAGCACACCCCGTAAGTGATCAATGGCGATAATTCTGTTTATCATTGTTGATACAGTAAGTGTAGCGCACCAGAGATATGAAATGTGCTCTAGCGCAGCATTGTGTATAAAGGAGTATGTTGAAGAACAAGTGTGACATAATTAAATTAGTAATAACACTCGTATTTATGAAATTGGGACTTTTCAAACGATATTTTTATACTGGACTTTTCCTGTGTCTCGGAGCCGTACTGGCGACAGCCTGTTACTTATTTTTCCAGTCTTCTGAGACGCTGGTTGTTGATCAAGATAGTAATTCAGTGGAGCTTGGTCTGCTCGAGCTTTCGCCACTTGGTGAGGCTGGTGGCTACGCCATGCCGGCTAGTGGCTGTAGTGTGATTCACCGTGATTGTACTGGTGGTTATGGCTGTACTGGTAAAGATTGTACTCCAGTTTGCCAAGGTTGGGGCCCTCGATATGTAAACTCTTGTTCAATTAGTACTGATCTACGCACTCGCAAATATGCCGATGGCAGCTGGAGTGGGTACAGTGTTAATGACAGGAACATGGTAAATGGTAATAGTATTCAGGTTAATTGGAGTACGTCACTGAGTGATCCAGGCGATAACAGTCGGATCGTCTGTACACAAGAAAACTTTTCCGATGGAGGATTGAGTGGAAATAATATTAATGTGGTAGAGCCGACAGCTGGGAATAGCACTAACTATCGAGTTGTCTGTTCCTACTATAACCGAAGTTCAGCTTCAGCTGTGAGAGTGACAAATATATCGCCACTTGCTGTAAACGGATCGTGTGGAACTGCTAACGGCCGAACATTTTCGCATACTGATACGAGCTACGGTAGTTACACTGCCTGTAGCGCTGGTTCTGCTTCTGGATTTTCATTTCCTGCTGCCGGCTCGAGTGACTCTTGGACTTGTTCAGGTAGTAACGGGGGTGCACCAGCGAGTTGTTCTGCAAGCAGGAGTGCGGTCCCAGCTGATGACGATCTTACACCTGATGAGCCGACTATTGATGGCGTCATTCCGACGACTGTCAATACTCGAATTCCGGTAGGGACGGCTGCTAGTCTCTACACGGTCCAACGAAATATCGGGAATGCTAACAGCGCAACGTATCGTCTTCGTTTCTACGTTGATCAACCAGTCAGTTCTGCTATTAACGCGGGTGGTATTTTCGACAACCAAGGAGCGTTGGCTCCAAATGGAAATCGTCCACACCCTAGGACTTGGACTCCAACTGAGACGGGTGTGCATGCAATTCGAGTCGAGACTGAAAACTCTGGCACATGGACTCAGTACAACCAAGATACAGATCTTGCAGCCAATAATGACGATAGTAGTACCTACAGTTTTTGGGTAATTCCACAGCCGGTTGATGACTTAACATACACGTGCAGCGCGGATGGGTCTCAGATTACCTTCAATTGGACTGCTCCAGCTGGTACAGTTGGCAACACATTTGCTTGGCGGTTTGACAATATTACTCAGGGAGGATGGACAAATACCTGCAGTAGTATTAATCCAGGTGATGAATGTCTCGATATAACGAGTACTTCTCGGACGGTTAACATTTCACCAGGTGATTCAGTAAGCGCTTGGGTGCACGCACGAGGGAACGATAGTGTGTGGGGAGCTAGTGACTCAACTGGTACGTTTACGTGTGGACAGAGCGACCTTGATCCTAATAATCCATTGTTCAATGGTAGCAACCCAAATGGTCAAGATTACAGAATCGGAACACCAATTACCATCAGTTCTATTCAGCAGAATAAGGGCGGAGTGACTAGTGGACAGTATCGGTTCCGATTCTTGGTTGATCAGCCAATATCAGCCAATATCGCTCCAGGAGGAAATCTTGATGGACAAGGTCCGATTATTGCAGGTGGCACAAATTCTCATTCAACAACTTGGACGCCAACCGAATTAGGGGTTCACACAGTCTCGGCACAAACATTTGCCAATGGTTCGTTTGGTACCTATGTCGACTCAGATACCAGCAATAATAATTCAGCCGCTCTAAGCTTTAACATTGTCCCTGTACCAGAATGTATTGATGGTTCTGATAATGATAATGATGGTTTGACAGATAGTGCAGATCCCGATTGTCCCGGCGGCGGTGCAGATGGTTGTTCATCACCACCATGTAATGAGGGTACCAACGATACACCAGTAGATGCCGATATTGAGGTATGTCTCTTAGGTGATACCGGTGGTAGTAGTTGTACACCAGACACACTGAGTATTGTTGGGGTTGATGAGGTTGAGATTTCCTGGGACAGTACCTTTGCGAGCAATTGTACGTTTACCAATTTTGATGGCGGTGGTCTGACTGGTTCGGCATCTCGAAATGGAACTGACGACACCATTGCTGAACCAAGTGATAGTTCAAGAACATATACGGTAACGTGTATTGATTCGAGTGATGGCACATCTATCAGTGACAGTGTAATAGTGAGTCATGCAGCTTCAGGCAGCACAGATGCTTGTGTTCCACCATATGACATTTCAGCTGATCCAAGAGTGGTGCGTTCAGGTACTAATTCGACGATTTCCTTCACCAATTATAATGAAGCAACTGGCTGTACGTTGCATCAAAATGATATTACCAATCCAGCTGTGTCAACTTCGGGGACACGCTCATGCGGAGTTCCAACAACGTATACTGCAGGTCCACTTACTAGTGCTTCAACGTATGTCTTAAATTGTCCAGATGATCCAGGGCCGACACGACCAACTGTTACTATTCCCGTTATCCCAGTCATTGACGATAACTAGGTCTACGTACGTGTACTAGCCCAGATACACAAACGACCTGCAACACTGTTGCAGGTCGTTTGTGTATCTGTGTATGATCCGTTAATCAATAGGTCATGTTTGACCTCGACTCTGATAGTGTGTTTATTTTAGCGGATAGTTTAGACTGCAGTCTCGTCAGGCTTGGTTGGTAAGCGCTCGTCAGCTGCTTTCAAGATGAGGGCTTTAATGTCACGAGGCCTTGGCATGTTGTGGCTAGTGAATTCTTCATTACTGCCACCAGCTGTTTGTGCTTCGATGGTACCAAAGTCGAGAAGGGTAGGGATCACACCATTGACCTCAATGTTCATATCCTGCAATCGTTCAAGTCTAAATGAACTCACAAAACGATGGAAAAAGCCTCGTTGGTCAACTAAAATGACACGTTTATTGGTGATGGCCCAGAGGTCAAGATAATGGTCGGTCCAGGCATTGGCAAGGGAAATCCATAAGAGTAAAAGCCATGCCGTATAGATGGTCCACAATTCACTGCTATAACCCTCAGCGTACTCAGTCAAGCTCGTTAGACCGGTTGCAGCTTCGGGTAAGGTAAGAGATTTTATCAGCAGGAATGCAATCAAAGGAAACAGCGCTAAGAAGGCGATAAAGAAACAGCGCATAGCAATAATCCACCAGTGTTTGCGGACAATCTTGATGACGTATTCGTCAACTTCGAGGTTGATACGTTCGAGGAGCATGGTTTATAAAAATATTATCAGCGCTAAACCGGTTAAAATGATCACATCACCCGCGATAAAAATACTGGTACCGATAAACGAGACGCGAGGTTCAGCACCGAACGAGAACCAGTGATAGCCGAGCACAACGGCATGGATTAGTGTTCCCAGCATCAATACATAAAATAAGAGCTGAAAGATGAGGGTAGGATCAAAGGTCATTGAATTATTGTAGCACCAAAATACTATAGCGATCTACTCCGTATTGGTCAGGTCTGGTTGTGACCACAAAATTGTGCTTGGTGCCAAGACTTTGAATAAAGGCCGCCTGTTCTGGTTCATGTTCAAGCCAGAGTTCACCAGCTGGCTTTAGGTGGTTGGGGGCAGTAGCGATAATCTTGGAAATTAATTTTAGGCCATGCATACCGCCATAGAGGGCTGTGGCTGGTTCATATAGCACGACACTGGCGTCAACTCGATTGAGCGTTTTGTCTATATAAGGTGGGTTACTGAGGATGACATTGTAGGTTTTAGTTACTTTAGAAAATAAGTCTGAGGCAATGATTTCTGTGCGAGCTAGGTTAATGTGATTGTGTTCAAGATTGTGTTTGATAGTGGGTAGGTGAGCTGGCTCGATCTCAGAGAAATCTACTTGGATATTAGGAAGAGCTTTGGCAATAGCTATACCGATGCAGCCTGAGCCAGCACAGAGATCAAGTATGTGAGGTGTGTGGTCATCAGTCAGTGTTTTAGGAGAGGGTTTCCGTGAGATCTGCTCGAATCGTTGTCTGATGTGATCAATTGCATGTTCAGTCCAATATTCAGTTTCAGCACGGGGGATAAGTGGACGCGAATCAAGTAAAATGGTGGTGTTGAGAAAAGGAACTGAGCCGATGACATAGCCAAGCGGCTCGCCCGCGGCGAGTCGCTTACAGTCAGCAAGAAATGCCTCAGATGTAACTCCGTCATATTTTTCTTGCAGTAGCCAGTCGACTTCTCTGTGCATGTAGAAGCATGGTATGCTTCTAACCATATGAATGCAACCCCGATGCTCGAGATTAAAGATCTCGTTAAAGTGTATGGTACTGGCAAAGATGCCAAGACAGCCGTTGACCATATTTCTTTATCGATCCCTAAAGGTAGCTTCTATGGCCTTTTAGGACCTAATGGGGCAGGGAAAAGTACCACTATTCATTGTATTACAGGGATCGCTCAGCCGACTTCAGGTCAGATTTTGGTTGATGGAGTCGATGTAGTGACTGATTACAAGGTGGCTCGTACCAAAGTGGGACTCTCACCGCAAGAATTTAACGTTGATATTTTTTCAACTCCGCGTGAATTGATGGATTTTATGGGCGGCTATTATGGTATTGGAGCCGGTCAGCGGAAAGAGCGAGTGGAAGAACTTATAGCCCGTTTTGACCTTGAGCAGCACGCTGATATCAAGTTTCAAAAATTGTCGGGAGGACTAAAGCGGCGAGCGATGCTTGGGCGAGCTTTGATTCATACTCCAGATCTCTTAATACTTGATGAGCCAACTGCTGGAGTTGATGTCGAACAACGTCATGATTTATGGGAGTATCTTAAAGAAATGAACGAGCGGGGGAAGACGATCATTTTAACTTCACATTACCTTGAAGAGATCCAGTATCTCTGCCGAGACATTGCAATCATTAACCACGGTAAGATTGTCGCAGAGGGTACCAAAGAAGAATTCATGAAAGACGGAAAATCGATCGAACAGCGCTATTTAGAAATCACTAAAGAAACTAATTAATATGTCTATCAACTGGATCGGTATCGGTACCTTCATTCGGCGTGAAATCAAACGGACATTTCGAGTGATCATTCAGACACTGGTTGCTCCAGTAATTTCAGCGGCACTCTACATCTTTATCTTTGGAACAGTTATTGGTACCAAAATTGATGAGATTTTAGGGGTACCGTATATATCATTTGTATTTCCTGGGGTACTCATGCTATCGATTATTAATGCGAGTTTCGCCAGTGCTTCTTCTGGTCTGTACTTCATGCGTTTCACCCGTGGTATTGAAGAAATTTTAATCGCCCCGTTTTCGTATTTGGAGATGATTTTCGGGTTTGTGGTCGGTTCAGTGGCTCGGTCAATTATGGTTGCTGTGTTGATTCTTTTAGTAGGTCTTCTTTTTGGAGCTGTAACACTGGCGAATCCAATTGCCTTCCTACTGTATGTCATTGGCATCTCGGCTATCTTCTCGATGCTAGGGATTCTTGTTGCATTGTGGGCTGAGAGTTTCGAACAACTCCAGGTTTTGAATACCTTTATTATAACGCCGCTCACGTACTTGGGAGGGATTTTTTATTCAATCAGTTTTTTACCGCCACTGGCTGAGACCATTACACGCTTGAATCCTTTTTTCTACTTTGCTGACGGGATCCGTAGTAGTATGATCGGGGTGAGCGAGGCAGATACGACACTAGGGGCGGTCATTATTATTGCTCTCGTCATTTTGCTCGGTGCAACGGTAAACTATCTCTTTAGTATTGGTTGGAAAATCCGCTCATAGGTATTGCTCACACATTGGAGTATTGCTGACGGCATCATCTGATACACTTAAGGTGATGTCAGATCATTCAAAACTATACGCAACTGCAGCACAGCTTCTTACCAAGAACAAGGGTATTTTGGCGGCTGATCAGAGTGCGAGTACCATGAACAAACAGTTAGCCGCTATTGGCGTACCTGAAGAGGCCGAGATGCGCCGACAGTACCGCCAATTACTTTTTACTAGTCCAGGTATTGAGGAGTACACCACTGGGGTAATTTTATACGACGCAACCATTAGAAATCAAACCGACGATGGGACACCGTTTGTTGATGTGTTGGCGGCAAAAGGAATCATCCCGATCATTAAGGTTGACAAGAGTACTACAGACCATACTGGGTTCCCGGGTGAGTTGATCACGGAGGGTCTAGATGGACTTGATGACCGTTTGGCTGAATATTTTCAACTTGGGGCGCGGGCAGCAAAGTGGCGAGCCGTCTTTAACATTACCGATGAGATACCAACGGAGCAGAATATTCTATTTGATTGCATCCAGCTAGTGCGGTATGCACAATTATGTCACGAAGCTGGCATTGTACCGATTGTTGAACCAGAAGTAATTTATGCCGGCACACATTCAATTGAACGGGCTGAGGAGGTGACCACTATGGTTTTAACTAAGCTCTTTGAGTTGTTGGCATGGTATCAAGTTGATCTTAAGGCGGTTATTCTAAAATCAAGTATGGTCTTGGCCGGTAAAGAATCTGGTCAGGATTCATCTCCTGAAGCAGTAGCGGCAGCTTCAGTACGCACATTTAAAGCTAGTGTTCCAGAGGCGGTACCAGGGATTGTCTTCCTTTCTGGAGGACAGACACCTGAGCAGGCAACTGAGAACCTCAATGCGATTGCTAAAATCGAGCAGACAGAAGGTGGTCTACCGTGGGAGTTTGCTTTTTCATTTTCTCGAGGTCTTGAACAGCCAGTGCAACAGGTATGGCAAGGTAAACCGGAAAATATTGAAGCAGCACAAGCAACGCTACTAGAAAGGTTGCGTATCAACTGTCTAGCTGACCGAGGTCAGTATGAGGGATAGGGAAGAAGAAGTAAGACACAAAAAAAGCGCCCTTGTGGCCGCTTTTTTTTGTGTCCTACTTCTTTTGGGTATACACCGTATGAGATTTTGAGACTGGGTTAAACTTCTTTAGTTCAAGTTTTTTACTTGGGTCTTTTTTATTTTTATTGTTGTAACGTGAGTAGTAGACGTGACCTTTACCCACGCCTTTGTCGTCGCCCTTACTAACTAATTTTATGAGTCTATCTTGTGACATAGTGGCCAGCATAGTACCAGACCAGGGTCAGCCGGTCAATAGAGATTAATTGGGGAGTTTGATAAAAGTCACACAAGGGTGCGTGTTATTATTAAGTCGATCTGTATGTTTTTCATAGTCTCTGCTCATTACAGGTCATATATGATCTAGTTTAGCCATGAAAGTTCTTACATTTGGCTGGGATTTTCCACCGTATACAACCGGCGGGCTGGGGTTTGCCTGCCATGGTCTTTCTCATGAACTTACCAATCAGGGCATTGAGGTTGTTTTCGTATTACCCCGTAGCCAGCCAGTGACTGGGAAACATCGATTTGTGTTTGCTGATGTTGAGCACTACGCCAGAGTTCGTTATGTTGATTCACTCTTGCAGCCATACCAGGCTTCAAGTTCGCGACTTGACGTCTACGATGAAACTGGGCGCCGCCGTCTTTATTCTCGCAGTATTCTAGAAGAGGTTCATCACTACGCACACAAAGCAGCAGCGATTGCTGAGGAAGAAGAGTTTGAACTAATCCATGCCCACGACTGGACTGCGTATTTAGCTGGTATAGCAGCAAAGACCGTCTCGGGCAAGCCATTGATTCTTCATGTGCACGCTACGTCGTTTGATCAGGCGGCCGGTGATAATGTTGATCCGGAAGTGTATAAAATTGAACAAGAAGCTTTTGCTGCTGCCGACTGTATAGTCGCTATCAGTCAGTACGTCAAGAATATGATAGTCACCAAGCATCAAGCTGACCCAGCTAAAATTACCGTGGTGCACAATGGTAGTGATACTGATGAGCCGGTCAGGCATGAACCAACGCTACAAGAATTAAAAGCTCGTGGTACCAAGGTTGTTTTGTATCACGGGCGCATTACTGTCCAGAAGGGGGTTGATTATTTTGTCCAGGCTGCTAAGCGAGTTTTGGAGAGGGAACCCAATGTCGTGTTTGTTATCTCAGGCAAAGGTGATATGGAAGGTCAAATTATGCAGCAAGTTGGGGCGATGGGGTTGTCGTCGCACTTTATATTTGCTGGTGCACTTTGGTATGAAGAGCGCGATCAGATGTATCAGAGCGCTGACTTAGTGGTCATGCCCTCGGTATCAGAGCCCTTTGGCCTAGTGCCACTTGAAGCAATCAGGCACGGCACGCCAGCTGTGATCAGTAAGCAGTCAGGAGTCTCCGAGGTGATGGCTCATGTGCTTAAAGTTGATTTCTGGGATATTGACGATATGGCTAATAAAATTATTGCCGGACTACGGTATCCGGTGATGCATCAGCAGCTGGTTAGTTATGGTAAACAAGAATTACTCGGGCTGACGTGGGCTAAGGCAGCTGACAAGGTACGATCAATTTATCAGCGTCTGTTACAATACTTGGACACGAAAGTGGTTTAGTCATGCTCTCCGTCTGTCCTTATTTTCACGTTCATCAGCCATACCGGATTAAGCAATACCGGGCTTTTGATATTGGTAATGATAATCAATATTTTAATGACGCTGGTCCAAGTGATCTTAACAATCGGAAAATCGTCGAAAAAGTAGCAGATAAGTCGTATCGTCCGATGAATGCGGTCTTGACCGAATTGTTAGAAGAGCATCCAGACTTCCGCTTCGCACTGTCGTTTTCTGGAACGGTGTTGGATCAATTTGCCGAGTATACGCCAGATGTACTAGAGAGTTTTCAGAAATTAGTGGCGACTGGTCGAGTGGAAATTTTGGCTGATACCTACCATCACTCGCTCGCATTTTTTTATTCAGTACCCGAGTTTGAACGTCAGGTAGCTAAACATGCTAAGCGTATTCACGAATTGTTTGGCTATACACCACGGGTGTTTCGAAACACTGAACTTTCGTATCGTAATGATCTGGCTAAATGGTGTGATGATAACGGGTACTTAGGGATCATGGCTGAAGGATGGGATCCTGTTTTAGGTTGGCGGAGTCCAAATTATGTCTATCGACCAGTTGGGTGTGATCGAATTAAGGTCTTGTTGAAAAACTATAAGCTTTCTGATGATGTTGCATTCCGGTTTGGCAATCAGGGCTGGGAAAGTTGGCCACTTGATGCTCCAACCTATGCAGATTGGATTCACTCGCATCACGGTGATGGGCAAACGATTAATCTTTTCATGGACTATGAGACGTTTGGCGAACATCAATGGGAAGATACTGGAATTTTTAACTTTATTCGAAGTTTGCCAGGTGAACTGATGCGGCGTGAGGACACAACATTTAAAACTCCTACTGAAACAATTTTAAGCTATGCTGATGTCGGTGAGATTGATGTACCTGATGTCCTTACTTGGGCTGACACTGATCGTGATTTGACCGCTTGGGTTGGAAATGACATCCAGCGTGATGCGATTCGCGTTATCTATGATCTTGAAAATAATGTCATGAAGACGAAGGATGAAGAATTGATTGAAACCTGGCGAAAGTTACAGACTTCAGATCATTTTTATTACATGTGTACTAAGTGGTTTGCTGATGGTGATGTGCATGCTTATTTCTCTCCATACCAATCCCCATATGATGCATATATCGCTTTCATGAATGCAATAAGTGATTTACAATTGAGAGTATCACATGCTGTATCCGAAGCGGAACAACAGCAACGTAGGGATGATGAAGCGGTGGGCCCAACGACACTTTGGGAGCAGTTCCGTACGTGGGTGGTTCGTCGCTATCAAGCGATGGTCGAGTTCTTTAAAAGACCCTCATTTCAATAGTAGTATGCCAAGCAAAAAAACTACCAGTTCACCCAAAACCAGTAGAAAAAAAACGGCTACAAAAAAAGCAGTTGCTAAGAAGGCGTCTGTCAAACCAGCTAAAAAAGCAGTAGCTAAAAAATCTACATCCAAAAAACAAACTACTGCAAAGGTGCTTGTCTGTGCTGGTCCGGACGCATGTTTTTGGACGACAGATGGTGCAATTTTAAAAGATTTACAAGAACTACGTGACGCACTTCAGATAATGTCAGATAGTGTATTCTCGTATCATGTGCAAAAAGAAAAGAATGATTTTGCCGAGTGGGTTGAGTTTGTTTTGAAAGATCCGGCCTGTGCTGAAGCATTGCGTAAAGCACGCAAGCCGAGCACAGCTCGTACCGCCGTTGAGCGTCACTTACGTTTATATATCTCCTAGTATGGCTCGAGCGGTTACATTAGGAAATGGAAATATGTTGGTAGGACTTGATTATCATGGTCAGGTAAGAGATTTTTATTATCCGCATGTTGGACACTCTAACCACGTTAGTGGAGCAAGTGGTTCGTTCGTGCACCGCATCGGAGTGTATGTGGGGGACACTTTACTCTGGCTTGACGACCCATCTTGGGAAGTGACGGTCGGGTATGACTCCGATACGGTCGTTGGGAGTATGCATGCAGTGAATGAGAAGTATGGTATTACACTCACCAGTACTGACGTAGTACATAATGAAGAAAATCTGTTTATACGTTCTTTTGTCGTTGGTAACGAGCGACCTGAGACTAGAACCGTTACGCTTTTTTTAGCACAACAATTTAGAATTGCAGAGTCTCGTCGAGGTGACACCGGTTTTTATGATCCACGGGTTCGCTCAGTGATTCATTACAAAGGACACACCAAAATTCTTATTAATGCGTTTCATGGAGAGACGCAATTTACAGAGTATAATATTGGTTTGTTTGGTATTGAAGGCCGGGAAGGGACCTTTCACGATGCCGAAGATGGTATTCTTGAGAAGAATCCTATCGAGCATGGTTCAGTCGATTCAATTATTGGACTACCAGTAACATTGGCCGCAGAATCTCATACTGAAATGCATTACTGGATTGCGTGTGCAGAAACTATTGATAAAGTACATGATCTTAATCAGCATGTTCTTGATGAAACACCTGAGGTATTGATGCGTTCAACTCAGAATTACTGGCGAGCATGGCTCGAGATTGATGATCATGATCATAATTTTCTCAGTCCAGAACTCCAGACCTTATATCATCGGTCGCTAACTACTATCCGTGTTCACGCTGATAATGGTGGAGGAATTATCGCTTCGAGTGATACCGCGATGCTGCATCACGGACGTGATACTTATAGCTACGTGTGGCCACGTGATGCATCGATTATCGCGAATGCGCTTGATCGCTCAGGACACCACGAAGTAGCTCAGAAGTATTTTACCTTTATGACGGCACGTCTAGAGCGAGGTGGCTATCTAATGCATAAGTACCGAGTTGATGGAGTATTAGGAAGCTCGTGGCATCCATGGATGCATGATGGCGAAGCGCGCTTACCGATCCAAGAAGACGAAACAGCCCTGACGTTAGTTATGCTGTGGCGACACTATGAGGAAGCACGCGATCTTGAATTTATAGAGTCTGTGTACAATCCCTTTGTTGAACCAGTGACGGCTTTTTTGATTGACTACATGGAAGCATCACTGGGACTGCCCGATAGTTCGTATGATTTGTGGGAGGAAAAATATGGAATTTCCACTTATACTGCTTGCTCGGTCTATGCAGCTTTACAAGCCTCTGCAAATTTTGCCAATTTACTCGGTAAAGATGAAGCGGCGCGGACGTGCGCGGCGGTGGCGCAGAGAATTAGAAGTAGTATTTTGGAGCGTCTCTATGATGAAGAGTTAGGTATGTTTGTGAAGTTAGTTCGTCTTGATCGTGATGGTGAACTTGAGGTGGATAAGACTATCGACATGAGTAGTTTCTTTGGCCCACTTTTCTTTGGTGTAATTGAAGCAGATGATGAACGTGCTAAGCGTAGTTTTGAAACAGTTGAGCGAACCTTAAAGGTGGCTGGAGCGAGTGCTGGATACGTGCGCTATCAGGCTGACAACTATTACACCCTGCAGGATGCCGGTAGCCCTAATCCTTGGGTAATTACTACTCTTTGGATGGCACAATATCATATTATGAAAGCTAAAACACTCGAAGATCTTGAAGTCGCTTATGGCATCCTAGAGTGGACTTGTGGTCACGCAACAAAGAGCGGTGTACTAGCAGAGCAAATGCACCCACACACAAGAGAGCATCTTTCAACCGCACCGCTTACTTGGAGTCATGCTGAGTTTGTAATCACTGTCGATGAATATATTAAAAAATATCATGAATTAGTGAGTGGAAAAACTAACTAACGATAGCGTTTTTTCCAGAAGCCAAGCCCTAAGGGAAGAGATTGAAAGACGCCAATTTTTGTTCGATGGATTGAGTAGGCGAGGCCTTGAGTTCCAATTTCTTTGGCTATTTCGTTGGCCAGAGTACGCATATACGTACCAGAACTCGCGATACACCGAACGGCGGCAATAGTGTAGTCAGTTGGATTGGCGTCAGTTTGTAAAAAGTTTTGCCAAGATTCACGCACGAATGGACGTCGGAAATCATTACCGAGGGCTTTGCGAAGATCTGTGACTGGGGGTATGGTCTCAATTTTGTTGGTCGCGTAGTTGTACACGCTGGTTTTACTTTCAGTCCGGAGTGACAAAATGTCTAGACGATGGATCATTGAAGTTTTGGTCGGAATAGTTATTTCATGTAATCGGCCCTCAACCGACCAGGTGTGGAGGGGTTTCCCTTGAACAGTTTTTGCTGAGTAGTGCGGGTAGGGGAGTTTAATACTACCAAGGAGGTTATGGCAGCCGCGCCTCAGGTGAGCCTCGCTCACCTGAGGCGCGGCGATGTCAGTCTCTAATAACCCCAGCACGTCACCAGTATCAGACGATATTCCAAATAGAATTTCTACCACATATTCCTTATCGAGAGCGTGAAAGTTACTTTGTTGTTTACAGGCATCTCCGACGAGTACGAGCAGTAACCCTGAAGCCATTGGATCTAGTCTGCCGGCGTACGCGAGCGGCACTGCAGCCGGAAGATTCATCTCTTTACGCAACCGTTCAGTTGCTTCGAGGGGTGTTTCACCAACCGCTTTTTCTATTACGTGATAGTCTCTGCCACTTCTCATGTTACGAACAATACCATAATTTATGTGTAGTGGATTAGTTTGACTACGTTATAGTTTTTGAATGGTATGATGTTGATCATATGGAGAGAACAGTTCCTTTTTTAAATGGTTGTATTTCGTTTGTGGCATTCGTGACTGCGGCTACATTAGTGCTGTACATGCTGGTGGTGATTGTGACTGGAACCTTCGACGTCGCGAGCACGATTTATCAGACTATCTTACTTGATTCAACCGAACGTCAAAAAGTTTTTAATGTGTTGAATGCAGAATTTTTGCATAACGTCGCCGTATTATTGATTCTCATGAAGGCTTACCGTGTCTTGGTTGAGTACATGCGTTTCCATCATATTGATATCAAGTTTATGGTAGAGATCGCGATTATCGCTTCAGTGCTTGAGCTGTTATTCAATTTTGCTTCATATAGTATTGAAATGCGGTATATCCTCCTTGGTTTAGCGGTAGCATTCCTTGGCATGTATGTGTTTGGCTACAAGCAGATCAAGCAAGCGAGCAAAGACGCTCAAAAGGAGCTCAGATAGATTTACTATTCATCATCTTCATCCTCAATTTCTACTTGGATGATCTCTTCGATAATATCTTCGAGACTAATCACGCCAACGACAATTTTATTGCGGTTCTCAACGACAGCAATGTGTCGTTTTTGCTTGAGCATTTTAGTGAGGACAACATCGAGAAATTCACTACGACGCACCCGCATAAAGTTTTTTTCCAAGGCATCTTCAGTAGCGTGGATGGATATCCCGTCATCTTCAGTTAGTAAGTCTTTGGCGTATAGAATACCAACGATATTTTCTCGTTTACCGCTATAGACTGGATAGCGTGAAAAGCCTTCATCGGTGACCGTTTCATAAAATGTGTCAGTCAGCCGCTGACCAGCTTCAAACATAACTACTTCTTCAAGTGGTGTCATTACTTCTGAAACGCGTAAGTGTGAAAACTGAAGAGCGCCGTGAACAATACGTTCCTCGTCTTCATCGATCGGGCTATGTTCTGAGTCTTCATGCTCACTAATGATCTGCATGATTTCACTTTTTGAATACACTGTTGGGAGCTCTTCACCGAGGGCACGGTCAAGTGCGTATGAAATAGGCCAGGTTATAGGGTAGAGTACCCAGATAAGTAGGCGCACAAAGGGTGCGGTTTTGGAGCCAAAGTACAAAGCATGACGCGAAATCACTGCTTGGGGAATAATTTCACCGAATAAAAATATTGCCGCGGTCGCTATAATTCCCGCTACAATACCACTGGCGATTGAGCCAAGAAAAATTGAGAGGGCGGTGTTTACACCAACATTACCGAGTAGAAGCGTAGTTAATAAGAGGTTGCCTTTCTTTCGAATTGGAAAAATGCGCGCCGCTTGGCGGTCACCTGCGTCAGCTCGACGTTTGAGAGTTTGGGTATCAAGTGTGAGTAATCCCAAGGTGAGACCAGAAAATAGTGCTGAAAAACCAATTAATATAAATGAGATGAGGTACTCCATGTTATAAGTTATTGACGTATGTGTTGACCATCAACAGTAGAATAAATAGCAAAATAGTAATAGCAATGGTTTTTAACATAGGTACTTATGTGGTTGGAGTATCAAGTTCACTCAAAAATAGTATAAGGTTTTCTACGTGTTCATCTAGCGTCATGCCAAAATCTTCAGTGCCGTTTAGTATGTGTGAGCGATCAATGCCTGGCGCAAATCGTTCTTCCCTGAGACGTTTTTTGATTGACTTTGCTTTCATTTCACCAAACGGAATAGGGTTTAGTTTTTGGTACGCGTAAAAAATACCACAGATTTCGTCGCAGGCAATCAGGGCCTTGGCTAGGGGTGTTTCAGGTTTAGTATCAAAACCGTTAAAACCATTAGCATGCGCTTCGACAGCGTGAATGAGGGTGTCAGGATAACCCCACTCTTTGAACCACACCAGAGATGGACCGGGATGCTGGGTTGGGTGCTGGTCATAGTCGACGTCATGTACATAGCCAGTTAACCACCAGAGCTGCTCATTTTCGCCTAATTTTTTTGCGTAACCAGCCATAGCCGCACCCACCATAAGGGCATGGAATCGCTGGTATTCGTCATTGACGTGCTTGAAAAGGAGTGTGGTGGCTTCGGCTTTGGTCGGCAGATCCATATAGCCAGTATTTTAGCACGATGTCACGAATGTGATACATTGAAAAGGTTATGGTACGCAATACTAATGGCTCTGGATTTAGTTTGAAAGATGAGCTCTTTAATGCCAAAAAAGTTGCCTATTTGAGTACGCTTCTCAGTGCTGCTGATGAGCAGTTTGATACAGTTGGCTTTGAGAAAGCAGTTAACAAAGAATTATCACAGCTAGAGTTAAAAGCTCGCATCATGCATATTGCGACTTGTTTGGAAAAATTTTTACCAGTAAATTACGAACAAGCGATCAAGGTGATTTTAAGAGCTCTACCACCACCACTTGATCCTCATAAAACTGATAATGATTTCGGCAGTTTTATATTTGCTCCATTTGGTGAATATGTAGTTCGTAATGGTCTGTCAGACAAGTATCTGAACCTTTCTTTGGTAGCACTGCGTGAACTCACAAAGCGATTTTCAATGGAGTTTTACATCCGACCATTTATTGATGCGTATCAAGTTGAAACATTGAAAGAGTTGCGCCTCTGGATGACCGATGAGCATTATCACGTACGAAGGTTAGTGAGTGAAGGAACGCGGGCTCGGCTACCGTGGGCAGGGCGGATATCGATTGATCCATTAGCACCACTAGAGTTTTTAGAAGTGCTCCATACTGATGCTGCGCGCTATGTCACACGTTCAGTAGCTAACCATTTAAACGATATTACAAAAATTGATCCAGATATAGTAGTTACAACATTGAAACGCTGGCAGCATGACAAGAAACAAGGTGAAAAAGAACTGGCATGGATTACTCGTCATGCTCTGCGAACGTCAGTGAAAGCTGGTCACCAAGCGTCTTTAAAACTGTTAGGGTATCAACCTAATCCCCGCATTAGTGTGTCGCAGATTGAACTCAAGCAGTCGGTTGTGCAGGTGGGAGAGGCTGTTGTGTTTTCGTTTTTAATTACCGCTGACTGTCCAGAGAATTTGTTAATTGACTACGTGGTTGATTTTGTAAAAGCCAATGGTACCACGCAGCCAAAGGTGCATAAAATTACAACTGTGCACGTGCTGGCAGGTGAAACTCTAAAATATACTAAGCGACATCACTTTCGCGCTGGAGCAACAACGTTGTCGTTTTATCCGGGTAGGCATACGGTCACTTTGCAGATTAATGGACGACGCTATACTAGTGCTGATTTTGAACTACAGGTTTAGAGTTCAGTAAAATCAAATAGCACTTCTTCAAAGTCGATAATACGGTTTTTGTCAGTCAGACGAATACCTTCGCGCTTGTAGAGTTTGCGACGTTTCTGCTCGAATGCTTTAGTAAACCACACCTTACCGTCACTGTAGACAATGCGATGATAGGGGATAGCCCCCTGATTAGGAGCTTTGCTTAAGACATGGGAGATACTTCGGGCAGATTGAGCGCCGCCTCCGGCGGCGCGCGCCAAGGCCCCGTAGGTCGTTACCCGACCAACTGGAACGGCGATTGCTAATTCCCATACCCGCTGACTGAAACTAGACATCGCTGTAGTATAAAAGATTAGCTGCGAAAGCGAAATTTCTTGGCGCACTCCCAATCGCGTGTGCCGTTGATGCGGTAGAGCATGAGGGCGTAACCGAGATTACCCTCGACTGTCGTTATATCAAGATCTGCTACAGTGAGATCAGTTTGTGTACGGGTATTATAACGGTACACAATTTTTGGGTCTGGGTGTTTAGAGGCAATAATTTGAGCTATGCCAGTAGCACTCGAACCAGCTTTGTTGGTGAGAACAGTGCCATCAGGATTAAAGTGTCTAAAGTGTGATTCACATTTTATGATAGGAATCATTTCAGGGGCATCATTGTCAGTAAAAAACTCAATGACACGTTGCTCGAGACCGATGTTTGGATCGATTGTGACTGCAATCGGTGCAGGTTGGGGGGCAGCTTGAACAAAGTGATAGACACTCAGGCCTGCGGTCGACAATAAAAATGCTGCTCCAAAGATAAGTTTGGTGTGCAGATGTATAAGCGTAGCTTTTTTAGGAGTATGCGTGCGACGGTTTTTACGCGCCATAAATTGTAGGAACTTATCTACGTGTGGTGGGAGATACGTTACCTGTCTTGTATCTGTAATCGTAGCATGTTGAATACTGAAGGGATGTTGTTATCCACTTAGGGTATGATTGAACTAATGTACATCTGGCTGACAGGAATCATTATTTTTTTGCTTGGAGCGGTTGCTTTGCTGGTGTTCACTGATGTGCTCCGCCTACTGAAGGTTGGGTACCTTGTACTGGTGGCAACGCCGTACCAGCAATCGGTGACTGAAGCTGAAGGAAATATTTTGGTAGTCGGAGACAGTACTGCCTACGGTACTGGAGCAAAAGATACTACTAAGACAATTGCTGGTCGTATCGGAGCAGATTTCCCAGAGTATTCACTTGAAAACCGAGGAGTGAATGGCTGGACGACTGGTGATCTAGCACTTGCTCTAGAATCTGGTGATCAGACTGAACGATTTTCCTTAATTGTGATCCAAATTGGAGGGAATGATACACTCCAAAAACGTTCTGCTGCAGATGTTGAGCGTGATATTAGAAGGGTATATGAAGCTACAACAAAGCGAAGTGACCGAGTAGTGATGATTTCTTCTGGTAATGTCGGCGCAGCGTCTGCCTTTGTCGTTGCTGGTCAAGCAGACAAAAGCTTTGAAAACCAAACGCGTGTGGTCAGAGAGATATTTACTAGAGTTGCTCCCGAATATGGTGTTACGTTTGTCGATTTGTTTGTTGAGCCTTCGGACGATGTCTACTTGCAGGATCCAAAAAAATACTTGGCCTTTGATGGACTCCATCCAAATGAGACTGGCTATGGGTACTGGTATGAGTCACTTGGCCCAGTCGTGCGAACACTGTTGGCTAAGTAGTTCGTTGTTGTTCGAGATCTCGAGCAAGTGACAACAAAATCTCAGCGTAGGTTGGGTGGTACCAGGTCATATCTATAATGTCAGCAGCAGTATTTCGGTTATAAACGATCGGTACGAGGAGCTGGATTAGTTCACCAGCGCTGTCAGGACCGAGAATTTGTGAACCAATAATCTTCCCAGTAGTCTTTTCGGCCACCACTTTCCATAAGCCATATTCTTGTCGCTTGAGGATGCCGAGACCAATGCTATTGAAATGTCTGGTGGCTGTGATTACTTCAACCCCACGAGACTCTGCCTCTTTTTGAGTCACGCCAATAAGAGCTGATGGAAATTGGTCAAAAGAAACAGCTAACATGTGACGGTCATAGTCCATGACTTTTTCAGGAGTATTCACTGCTGCGTTATATCCGGCTACTTTACCCATTTCGGCAGCAAAGTGTAGAATCTGGTGATGACCGGTCACGTCACCGGCTAGATATATATGGGGGACTGAAGTCTGTAGCGATGGAGTATGAGAGATAGTGCCGCGTTCATCGATTTCAATATCAGTCTGGTCAAGTCCAATATCAGCAATATTTGGTCGCCGGCCAGTGGCAATAAGAAGTAAATCGTAGCGTTTTTCAATAGTCGTATTGCTGTGCACAATAGTGGCAATTATTTCATCGCCGTCGAGTCGAACTGAGGTAAGTTTAGCATTAAGGTGAATAGGAAAGCTGTTGGGATCTTTTGAGGCACGCACACGTTCTTCTCCAAATTCAGGGTCATAAGGACCGAGTGCAGCGCCTCGCTGCAGGACATCTACCTCGGTGCCTAGGTCATGGAAAAAAGTGGACAACTCAAGACCAATTGGACCGCCACCAATGGTCAGGAGCCGTTTGGGAACTGTGGCAAACTGAGCCTCTTTTGAAACTAAATCATGACTTAAGATTACTTTATCGCCGAGTGTATCAAGTCCTGGGATAGGAACAGTAAATGAATGTGAACCCGTCGCGATTACAATACTCGCAGCCCAGTATACTGTTGTGCTGCCATCAGTATGTGTGATGGTGACAGTATGGTTATCGACAAACGTAGCGTGCCCGATGTCGATATGGAGTTGGTCGGCCGCGAAGCTGTCGGTTAAGGCTTTAAGGAGGCGGTCAATGTGCGCGTTTCGTTCTTGTATTACCGTTTCGAGGCTGCGACCTTGATGTGCTCCCGCTAGAATACTTTTACTTGGCATGCAGCCTTCTTCAACGCAGGTATTAATAATCTTTGGGGTATGCACCATCACTACTTTTTTTGCACCGGCACGCAGTGCGGCGCGAGTACTATTACTGCCAGCGGTGCCGCTACCAATAACGAGAACATCAATTTCTTTACTAGACATATGTGGGTACTATACCAGATACTACGATAGTTGAGACTTTTTCCTGCAGCGGCAAACATCGTATACTTACTATATGACTACCTTGCACATTGCTTCGACCAGAGATCCATATATGCTCTATCGGTTACAGTATCTGATCGCTGATCCTTTTTATCTACTTGAGGTGGCCGGGAAGAAATATGTGTTTTTGTCAATGTTGGATATTGATGCCTTTCGAGCCGCGCATGAGGGCGATGTGGAAGCTGTTGACGTCGGGCCGCTTAGACGCGAAGCGTCTAAGCGGCCGGGTAACTCAATCGTTAATCTCGGCATATTGATCATTGAAACCTATGCACCAGGTGAAGTGCTGATTATTCCAGACAATTTTCCAGTTATCGTGGCTGATGGCTTGCGAGCTGCAGGTATGTCACTGAAGGTTAATGATAATTTTTGTCCTGAGCGTCAGGTGAAGTCTTTGCTTGAAATCGAGAATATTCGAGAAAACTTTAAACATACAACCAAAGCGTATACATTGATTGAAGCGGTCTTAAAAGAAGCAGTGATTGATAACAATACGTTACTCTATAATGGTGAACTCCTCACCAGTGAATGGCTGAAGCGCGAGGTAGCAAAGCTGTTCTTGGAAGCTGACCTCGTGAACACTGAAGGTATCATTATTGCTGGCGGCAGACAGGCGGCTGAACCGCATAATCTTGGCAGTGGACCATTACGCCCACATGAAACAATTGTAGTTGATATTTTCCCGCAAAGTGCAAAGAATCATTATTTTGCTGACATGACCCGCACATACGTAAAAGGAGACGTTAGTGATGAGATAGCTGCACTGTATGCTGCTGTTGCCGAAGCTCAAGCGAGTGCCCTGGCAGTGCTACAGCCAGGTCTTTCATATCAAGAAGCGTACGAAGAATCAGCCGAAGTGATCAAAGAACATGGTTTTGATGTTGGCGATATAGGCTATATTCACTCGCTGGGTCATGGCTTAGGGGTCGAGTTACATGAAGCTCCTACGCTTGGACCAAACAGCGAGGGTGTCTTGCAGATTGGAGAGGTGGTAACCATAGAACCAGGTTTGTATTATCCTGATCTAGGTGGTGTGCGCATAGAGGATACGGTGGTGATTACCGAAGACGGTTATGAAAACCTCACCAACCACCCGCAGCACTGGCACATTTCCTAACCAGAAATGATGCGTTATAGTATATGATCATGAAGAGTCAATTTATCACTGCATGGCACGAGGCCCGGAAAAATAAACAGAGCAACGTGATTGCTGGACTAGACCCCGCTCTTTTTGAGATTGGTCACGGTGAACGGGGTCTCCCTGAAGAAGCCGATCTGCTAGCGTGGTGTAGTGCTTATATTGATGCAGTTGAACCATATGTAGTTGGTATCAAAATAAATCAAGCGTATTTTCAGGGAGTTGGCTATCGAGGGATTCTTGAAGAGCTCATGCATAAAATAAGAAATTTCGGTCTGTTGGCTATTTCTGATAATAAACTAGCTGATATCGGTAATACAAATGAGGCTTGGATTTATTTTAATAGTCTTTTGAAGTTTGATGCGCTCACGATCGCACCGTATGGCGGTAATATTGAAGAAGCGATTGCAATGACACACAAGGCCGGTATGGCAGCGATTACTCTTGGACTAATGTCAAACCCGGAATATCGCACTGAAATGATGTTTATTTCAAGTGAAACTAGTGAGCCACTGTGGCAGAGTAGGGTCAGGCGAGCTGTAGAAGCTCGGGTCGATGCGATCGTAGTTGGGGGTACCTATACAACTGCTGACCAGGCTTTTGTTGAGTTAGTTGCCACAACCAATGATACTGAGGTGTTGTATTTAGTGCCTGGTATTGGTGCTCAAGGCGGAAGTCTTGAAGCTTTCTTAGCTTCAGGCATTAATCCAGAGAAGTGTATGATTAACTCTGGACGCGCGGTGATGTTTCCGAATGGTTCGGGATCTACTCCAGCAGAACAAGCTGAGGCTGCCGAATCTTTACGAGATATGTTTACTACAATTGCGTATGCAGAATAATGATTGGGGAACACGTTTAGAAACTGAAGGAGTACTATGGCGGATGAATCACGTTGCTACTGGAGCTCACGCTGAGCTCACCTCAGGTAAGCATAGCGATGGGTATTGTAACTGCGCAAAAATTGCGGTTGATCCAGCGCTGACAACCGAAGTCGCGACAGCCATGATTGGAAAGTTGTTACCTGCTCTTGGTGATGAACGGCCTGATTTTGTCATTGGTCCGGCATATGGAGCGATTACCTTTGCGTATGAGATCGCTCGTCAATTGGGGGTGCAGTTTGGTTTTACCGAGATTGAATATACTGAAGCGGGGAAGATGCAAGTCTTGAAGCGATTTGAGATTCCAGCTGGTGCTAAGGTACTCGTGGTTGAAGATATTAAATCAACTGGCGGCTCAGCCAATAAAACAATCGAAGCACTTGAGGCCGCCGGAATTTCGGTTTTGCCGGTGGTTGGCTTGATTGGTAATTGGAGTGGAGAAGCAACGGTTGGGAATAAACAAGCCATAGCTCTCTTTGAGGGAACAATGAATATATATGACCCTGAGTCATGTCCACTGTGTGCAGCTGGAGGAAAAGCAGTGCGCCCAAAGTCACATTGGGATGAGTTAGCTAGGTAAGATGAGTACATAAAACGCCGCCGGGACTATGTCCCGGCGGCGTTTTATGTTGAGCCTAATCAAAGAGTACACTCACAGAAGTTCCTTCGTGAACGTTTTTAATTGCATCAGCCAGAAGTGGCGCTAAGCTCACAACGGTAAAATTTTTTGATCCGGCTAACTCAGGATGAGGAATTGAGTCGGTGACAATGAGGGTATCAATCGGTGATGTTGTTAAGCGTTCAATCGCATCTTTTGAAAGGACGGCATGTGAAGCACAGACCGAAATCGAGGCTGCTCCAGCAGTCTGCAGGGCTCTAGCGGCTGTGATCAGAGTGCCACCGGTGTCAATCATGTCTTCGGTTATTAGACAGTGTTTCCCGGCTACTTCACCAATGATATGCATCGCTTCAGCTTCACCAGGGAGGCCACGACGTTTGTCGATAATCGCTAGTGGCGCATTAAGGAGTGATGCGAATACACGAGAGCGTTTTACGCCGCCAGCGTCAGCGCTGACGACAGTGTAGTCTCGTTTTGATTCTGCAAGTGCTTCAAGGAGTACATTGGTAGTATAGAGATGATCGAGGGGAATATCGAAAAAACCTTGGATTTGGGCACTGTGTAAGTGCACAGTAATAACCCGGTCTACTCCAGCAGCTTCAATCATGTCAGCGACCAAGCGAGCGGTAATTGGTACTCGGAGTTTATCTTTGCGATCTTGTCTAGCGTATGCATAGTACGGCATAACGACCGTCACCCTTCGAGCTGAAGCACGCTTCAGGGCGTCGGTGAGCACTAAGAGTTCCATTAAGTTTTCGTGCACTGGCGGGTTAGAACCTTGGATAATGTAAACATCACAATCACGGACGTTGTCATGGACTTCACACCTAATCTCACCATCGTTAAATCGCTCGAGGGTCAGTTCACTCAAAGGTACTTCCAGGGTACTGGCAATAGCGTCTGCAAGAGAGGTATTGGCATTGCCGGCAAAGAGTTTGAGTGAGCAATCAGTGTGATTCTGGTGGGCGTGTGGACTAGGTTGATGTTTCATGGTCCTGAGTATAGCAAAGTCAGTTAAGGGCTGTATAGAGGCGAAAAATATCGTATACTAAAATCAATGAAATTTTCTGGTACGGTTGTGCATGGTGATGGATATGGCAGACAACTTGGTTATCCAACGGCTAATATCGACACAATTGATTACCAGAAACAGGAACTAGCTTTGGCACAAGGTATCTACGCAGGTTGGGTGCATATTGAGGGTGGTGAAGTACCACATGTGGCAGCGATTGTAGTGAGTACTCAAGACGGAGTTGTTAAAATAGAAGCGCATGTCATTGATTTTGAGGGAGATCTCTATGGCCAGACAGTTTCGTTTGAAATATTACAATTTATCCGCCCTTATGAGTCATACCAAGATGAGGAAGATCTAAAGAGTGCTATTGCAGAAGATCTTATTAAAGTACGTATGGTCTGCACCCATTTATAATTACTGTCATGGATATAAAGAAATACAGCTTACTTTTAATTTTTATCGCGGCCATTTTGTGGGCAAGCGACGCGCCTTTTCGGGTTGGTCTAACGGAGTCGCTCTCAAGCAGTACGATCGTGTTTCTGGAACACATTATTGCGCTCTTGATTGTGACTCCACTGCTACCTTCAGTGTGGCGAGAAGTGCGCATCCTGCAACTAACTGATTGGCTGGCCATTCTCTTTATCGGTATTGGTGGCTCAGCGGTCGCACTGTTTCTCTTTACAGAAAGTTTTGCCTATATGAATCCATCTGTAGTTATCTTATTGCAGAAGTTGCAGCCATTGATTGCGATCGGGTTGGCTACTGTGGTGTTGAAAGAAGTGCTTACGCGACATTTCTGGGTATGGACAGGAGTTGCACTTGCAGCGGCCTACGTGATTTCTTTTCCGACTTTGGTACCACAGCTGTATGTCGGGGAACAGTTTAATCCCAGCCTGATTGGGGCTGCACTCGCACTTGCTGCTGCCTTCCTCTGGGGGGCTTCGACTGTCTTTGGACGGTATGTTCTCAAGACTGTTGGTTTTAAAACGATGACCTATCTACGCTTTTTGGTGGGTAGTATTTTTCTGTTATTACTAACAGTAAAACAAGGTACCCTGGCCGAGATCCCAACGATGACTCGCCATGACTGGTTTTTCATGCTGATCATTGCCTTCACTTCTGGGGCAGTGGCTTTATATATCTATTACCGTGGTTTAAGTGGCGCATCAGCATCAACAGCGACAATCGCTGAGCTCGGCTTCCCAGTTGGAGCAGTGGTAGTGAATTATTTCTTTTTAGATGCAACCTTGTCTCTGGTACAAATTTTGGCTGTAGCGGTATTACTGTTTGCAGTCTTGCGGCTTAATCGGATAACGACCACCTAAGGTATGTTTACCGGGATTATTGAGACAACAGCAAATATTACAAAGCGGACAAACATAGCTGATGTGTTGACCTTAGAAATTTCCAAACCGGTTGACTGGGAAGTAAGTATTGGACAGTCGATTGCAGTTAATGGGGCCTGTCTGACTGTTGTGATTTTTGATGAGACAACATTTACTGTCGAACTCATGACTGAGACCTTAACAAAGACAACCTTCGCAGATGAAGGGTTGGTTACTGTTAACCTCGAACGAGCAATGCCAGCCAAGGGTCGCTTTGAGGGACATATTGTTCAGGGGCACGTCGATACAGTCGGTTCAATTAGATCAGTTGATGTAACCGAGCAAAGTTGGCTTATATGGGTGTCGTACGATCCGAGTTTTGATTATTTAGTGGTTGAAAAGGGTTCGATTACTATCGATGGTATAAGTCTTACCGTCATTGATACGATACCGGGGGGATGCTCAGTGGGCATTATTCCACATACATTACAGATGACTGCTCTTTCTACCAAGGAGGTGGATGCTGCAGTTCAGCTAGAGTTTGATATTATTGGTAAATATTTGCATAAAAAATTTGATTATGGCCGACCACAATGATGCTGCTTTCTTAGAACCATTTGACGCCAGCTCCTACCGAGTAGGAATTGCTGTTGGGTTGTTCAATGGTCATATTACAAAGCCGATGGAAGAATTGGCTATTAAGACGTTGACTGAAGTGTACCAAATCCCTCGCGATCAGATCACGGTGATCGAGGTAGCTGGCGCCGCGGATATGCCGGTGGCGCTTGAAGCCTTGGCTCGTCGTGACGACATTGATTGTCTTATGAGTATCGCTTGTATCATCCGCGGCGCCACTGCTCATTTCGATTTTGTCGCTAAGATTGTGACTGAAGCCGTTAAGGATGTGCAACTTTCGCACTGTAAACCAGTTTCATTTGGTGTACTTACGACTGATACTGAGGGTCAGGCAACGAGTCGAATTGAACATGCTGCTGGCTATGCTGCCGCTTCTGTTCATGCGTGTAAGCAGATTAATCAACTAGATTCATAATTATGTCTACCGTTCAAGCACTTACTTTTGATAAAGATACTGATGGTTGGGAAGCCAGTACTGGTTTTGTAAAGCGTGAAGTCCCTATGCCGGTACTTGATGAAGACACACATCCAGATGATGCGATTTCGGTAATTCTGAAAATTCAGTATGCGGGTGTCTGTGGTACGGATCGTGGCCTTTGGTGTCGGTGTACCTTTAAGGACCTGGTACATGATTCACTCGAGCGTGAAGGGAAGTCGATGCGGATTATGGGGCATGAGTTCGTCGGTGAAGTAGTAGAAGTTGGTTCAATGGTAAAGCGGATCTATGAAGATGCAGACCCATTGAATAAAGCTAAGGTAGAAGTAGGAGGTCTAGTGTCAGGTGATTCACACGTGACCTGTGGACGCTGTTTTCAGTGTCGTGTCGGCGAAGCTAACGTTTGTATGAATGAGTCAATTCTCGGTATTTCGATTGACGGGATTTTTGCTGAGTACGTTAAAGTACCGGCTAAAAATCTCTGGCCAATTGATCTCGATCGGATTCGTCCAGAGATTGCTTCGATTATGGATCCATTTGGTAACGCTGTACATACTGCCACTAAGGTAGATTTTCGTGGACAGCGAGTCGCTGTGTTCGGTTGCGGACCGATTGGTTTGTTTACTATTTTGCTCGCACAAAACTTCGGCGCTGCCAAAATCATCGCTGTCGATACTAATGAAGACAACCTCAAGATGGCGAAAGACCTTGGGGCACACGAAACAATTTTGATTGATACAAAAAAAGAACGAACCAACAATTATCACGCTGACGCTGAAGTGATTGATCGAATTATGGAACTCACCTACGGCAAAGGAGTTGATGTCTCACTTGAAATGGCTGGACCATTTTCGTCAGTTAATAACGCTATAGATGCGACCCGTCGTGGTGGGGAGGTAGTTTTCTTTGGTCTTAAAGATGGTGATCTTACAATCCCTAAGTTTAACCGTGTTATCGCCCGTGGGCTCACGTTCCACAATGTCATCGGTAGAGAAATTTTCCGGACTTGGCAGGTTGCTCAGCGTATCCTGTCAAACAAAGATAATGGTATTCAAGATGCTATCTGGAATGTCATTCTCAAAGGTGGAAAGGGGACGTTGCTACCGTTTTCAACGTTCACTCCTGAAGCATTTGAAAAAGCTATGGCTGAACACCCAAAAGTAATCTTTGATATGCAAAATTAGCAGTAGACATAACGTAATGTATGAATCAGAAATTTACCGACCATCTCACCAAAGAAATTGAAGCTATCAAAGACGCCGGTGTCTACAAGAGCGAGCATGTTATGGAGTCACCACAAGGACGAACCGTGACAGTAGGAGGCAAAGAATATATAAACTTCTGCGCCAACAACTACCTGGGTCTTGCAGGTACTAAATTGCTGGAAGAAGCTTCTGAGGCAGTCTTGAAACAGTGGGGCTATGGTCTGGCCTCAGTGCGGTTTATCTGCGGCACGCAGACGATTCATAAAGAGCTTGAACAGAAAATGGCAGAATTTGTAGGGACCGAAGACGCTGTGCTGTATTCATCATGCTACATGGCCAACATTGGCCTGATGCAAACGTTCTTTACCGACGAAGACGCAATTATTTCTGACGCCCTCAATCACGCTTCGATTATCGATGGCGTCCGTCTGACTAAGTCAGAACGTCATATTTACGAACACCTGAACATGGCTGACTTGGAGGAGAAGCTCAAAGCGACGCAGGATAAGCGGTATCGCCTGATAGCGACTGATGGCGTCTTCTCGATGGATGGGCATATTGCACCACTGAAAGAAATAGTGGCGCTAGCGAAGCAGTATGATGCCTTGGTGTATGTTGATGACGCGCACTCGACTGGAGTGATGGGCGAGACTGGTCGAGGCACAGCTGAGGCGTGTGGAGTACTTGGCGAAATTGATTTTATTGTTGGTACGTTCGGGAAGGCACTCGGTGGTGCTGGGGGCGCTTTCACAGCTACATCTGCTAAAGCTGCCGAGTACTTACGTCAAAAGTCTCGCAGCTACCTTTTTTCTAATAGTCTCGACACGGTGATTACTGGGATGTCTATTTTTGTGATTGATCATCTGCAAGCACATCCAGAATTACTTGATACCTTATGGAGTAACACTAGGCGTTTTCGAGAAAAAATGACCGCCGCGGGCTTCACTGTCTCAGACGCACCACATCCGATTACCCCAATTATGATCAACGACGAAGCCAAAACCGCCAAGTTGGCTGCCAAGCTCTTCGAAGAGGGGATATATGCAGTTGGTTTTACCTATCCAGTGGTACCAAAAGGCACTGCTCGTATCCGGGTACAGATCTCAGCAGCGCACACTGAAGCTGATATCGATCATGCGGTAGAGGTGTTTACCAAAGTGGGAAAGGAGTTTGGGGTGATTTAATCCTCATTGCTAATATTATTGCCAAAGTTATACATGTGGCCGAATGATATTGATTTTAAGTATCTTTTTCTAAATGCAGTGGACGACTTAGCTTAAAGGATAAACTAAATGTATCGCGCAGTTCATCTCGGCTGTATCCAATATCACTTATAGTGCCAGTGTAACCGATTATATAGGCATATTTATGAGGGTACTCTTTTGAGTCCGACGGGGGTACAAGAACATACGCATCGTCTTCAGAAACTTTATCGGCTGGCTTGGTGTTCTCATAGATTTCTTTTTCCTTAGGATTAGAAAATGTAAAGCCATTTTTCAAAGCCCAAGAAACAATATAAACATTGCCACTCGTAAGGACAAGTGGCCTCTCTGGAAGGACAGCTTTTTCAATCAATATCTTCATCATATCTATCGCTTTATGTAACAACTCGGTACCAGATACACCCCGCTCTCTTATAAGAGATTCCCGGTGTACCAGATTGATTTCTTCTTTTCCCCATATAAATTCAAAGGCAGCTTGTTCTACTAGTTCGTCTTCGCCGTTTTCTTCAAATACAGTAAGTGTTAGATATGGAAATGATGTATGACCGTCACTGAGACTGAGTGCTCTAATTATAAGCTGGACACTTTTCCCTAAATGTTCAGTGTAAATTGTTTCGTCGGTTCTTGGATTCCATCCAGCACTCAATAATTCTGATAGATTTAAATTTTCCTGAATAATAATTGGACTAATCGAAAGCTCTTGTCTTTGAGGTAGTTCGTTATTAAATAAATTCATACGTTGTGGACCCGCGGGGAATCGAACCCCGAACTCATCCATGCCATGGATGTGTGTTACCGTTATACCACGGGCCCTTTGTCATTAACGGGAGCTAGGATAACACATTTTAGGTGTCAGGGTTAAATCTATCCGGGCAGATGTCTACAGGCAACGACACCTTTTCATGGCGCAGTACTTCTGCAGGTGTTTCTCCAGCTCCAAGTTTCATATTGCATGATGATATCATTTTGAACTCGAGGCAGTAAGTTGAATCTTGCTAAAAAATCTGTAGAATACTACAACTTACTTACTCAGTAAGGTGCAGACACATTCCGCAGTAGCTCAGTGGTAGAGCAGTTGGCTGTTAACCAATTGGTCGTAGGTTCGAATCCTACCTGCGGAGCAAACAAAAATACCCCTGATTCGCAGGGGTATTTTTAAATCAAAACCACACCCCGAAGAAGACAGTTCGAACTTTTGGTATACTCTTTACATGAAAATTTATCTTATTGGAGCAGGGAAGACTTTCCTCGATCACATACAAAAGGCGCTGGCTACAGCTGGGATTGGAAGCATTAATCAGTATGTGGGATCAGAAATGACACCAAGCGACTTTGCACAAAATATTGCTGATTGTGAGATTCTTGTTGCAAGTCCCTCAGCTTTTTCATTTCTATCAAGGGAACACATGCAAGCTCTGCCAAAATTAAAGCTCATTACCACAACGAGTGTGGGTGTAGACTGGCTTGATCTTGAGGCCACTTCTGAGCTAGGTATAATCGTCTCTAACCAGAAGGGGGTCAATGCACAGTCTGTTGCGGAACACTGTCTGGGAATGGTGCTTTCTTTGTCGAAGCGAATTACAGAGACTGATCGAAATATGAGAAAGAGTACAGATTTGCAAATGACAGATTACGAAGGTGTAGAACTCGCGGGAAAAACTCTAGGAATTATTGGACTTGGTGATATTGGAACACGGGTGGCAAAATTAGGTGCTGTACTTTTTGCTAAAACACTAGCTTTTAACAGAAGTGAGAAAGACGTTGATGGAGTAGAAAATGTAGGCTTGGAAACTCTTCTAGAGAACAGTGATGTGGTCATCGTATGTGTACCGCTTACTAATAAGACTGAGGGCATGATTGCAAGTAGTGAGTTAAGTTCTATGAAAGCTGGGTCCTTGCTCATATCAATCTCAAGAGAAAAAGTGATTAATAAAGATGCTGTGCTTGAGGCCGTTTCTTCAAAAAAGCTTCGTGGATTTGCTTTAGATGCAGATATAGCTGTGCCACTAGCGCTTAATGATCCGTATTTCCAGTATGACAATATTGTTGTAACCCCACACAGTGCTTCAATGACAAAAGAATCCTACGAACGCTATGCCTCAATGACGGTTGAAAATATCCAAGCTTTTATGGAAGGGGAGCCAGTCAGAGTAGTAAACAATTAGTTCGAACATCCTCCACCCAACGGAGCAGATATTGACATAGCACTATATATGTGCTATTATTAAACAGTGGTAAAGTCACCACTGATCTTTTTATGGAGGATAGCCATGAGCGAACTGCTTTTGGTTTGGCCGAACAACGGCATTACGGCAGTCATGACCAGAAAGGAGTACGACTGGGTGCACGGTGACGACGTATGCACTGAGGAGATGTACCGTAGGAGGAACGCGAGCAACATTATCGTGTTCGCTCCACGCAGCCGCATCCGCGACTGGTACGTGCGACAAGACCCGCGCTTTCTGGGCGTGAGCGGATCGATGGAAGATCTTGATGCAATCCTGAAGCGGCACAGCTATGAGGGGCGTTCCGTCTACGTGCCTTTTTCGAACGGTCCTAACTGTCAGGATGAATTACTTCACCACGGAGCGTCGTGGGAGACGTTCCGTGCAGTCTTCAGCCCCGACGACTGGACGTTCAAGTTCGGCATACAGCCCGGCTGGCTGCCGACCGAAGATGAGGTCCAGGAACACCTCCTGGGACGTGCCGAGCACGCCATGTCCCACGGCGCACACTAGTGCTAGCTAACTGAAGTCGAACAGTCAAAATCGACACGAGGCCCTGCGATATACGCGGGGCCTCATTTTGTTATATCTATACCAAAATATTCTAATTCCTTCTCAACACTTAACCAATCCAAGGTTCGAAACTCGTCCAGTACGCGGAGCAAACAAAAATACCCTTGTATCACAAGGGTATTTTTGGTTCAGAGTCGCTACTCCAAGCGGGTGGTTCGGAACTTTTGCTATAATATTTTTATTTATGAATAATTTCAAATTTACAACGTTACAAAAAATTATTATCGGCACAGCAGTACTCCCATTGATTTTGTTTTTGGTATATCTCTTAGTAGGATATTTGGAATCAATTATCGATCCAGAGATAGTCAAATCAATGATTGGCTCTGTAATGGTTGGGATATTGGCCGCCTTAGCGATAAATACTCTTTTACTTCCACTAAGTATTTTTCAAATAGTTTCTGTATTTAGAAACTCAAGAACTTACCATCGATGGATATTGTTACCAGCAGCATTTGTTGGACCGATATTTCTATGGCTTATCTATAGCAGCTTATCAAATGCTGTGTATATGTAACTGTAATTTTTTCAATATTTATCCAGTCTAGTGTTTGAAATGCATCCAACTGGTGGAGCATTGTAAAGAAACGTCAAGTGAGAAATCGCTTGGCTTTTTTTGTTATACTGACGTTATGAATGAATTTATTATCCATGGGTGTGAGCAGGTATTACGATTTTCGTCAGTCGCCAATTGGGGCGACTTGGCGGAAGACCGGCAAGTACAATTAGCTTTTAATATGGGAGTAGTGTCACTTGGCCTTAATCTAGCAAAAGAAGCCGGCTACGACTGGATTGCCGGAGCGCGTGCTGGCACTGTTTCAATGCAAGCATTTCACGAGCATGTTCGGTCGCTTGTGATAACTTATGCAGTTTTAGTAAATGAAGAGAATGTACGCAAACCAATTTAGTTTTCAAGAGTTTATTTAGTTTAATATATTTATATGATAGTTATAACTGGGGCAAGTGATGGGTTAGGATTGCAGGTGGCAAAATTATATAAAGAAGCTGGTAAGACGGTGGTGAATATATCCCGAACAGAATGTGAGTACGCTGATGTGAATATTTGTTTGTCACTGCGCGAAGGATCAGAAATTAAAGAAGCTGCAGAGCAGGTTTTAGCGCTCGAAGAACCATTGGAGGCGCTGATTAACTGTGCAGGAGTCTTGTCGATACAGAAATTAGGTGAGGTTACTGAAGATGAAATTAAGCGCCTCATGTCGACAAATATAAAACCGATGATTTTGCTAGTCTCTGGTATGGTTGGTCGTATCAGAAAAGACGAGACTGATATTGTAAATGTGGCATCAACTGTTGGACTAAAAGGGTACGTAGATCAAGCAGTGTACGGAGCCTCTAAGTGGGCAGTCAGAGGTTTTAGTAAAAATCTACAGGAAGAGTTCAAGGGAAGACCGAACCGTGTGATTAGTTTCTGTCCAGGTGGTTTTAAGAGTAAAATATTTGAGAAGGCAACCGGTACTGATATAACCGAAAATGAAGACCAGTGGATGCAAGCTGCAGATGTTGCTCTGGCACTGAAACAAACACTTGATCTGCCAAAAAACATGGAGGTGAGTGAGATTGTCATTAATCGTAAATAAAGATTCTATTGTCTTGACCAGAAGATGAATAAAGAGGATTATTGATTGACAAAGGACAATATTGTGATATATTCTTAGGAATCAAATATGACTGGTTCTGAATCAAAGTCGAGTTTTGTAACTCAGTGTTAAGTGTTTGATATTAGAAACTAGTTTCACTATAGAAATGCAAACAGGAAAAATCGCGAACATCAATGATCGTGGCTTCGGTTTCATCGCTCAAGAAGGGCAGGAGAAAGATCTTTTCTTCCACATGAACGAACTACAGAACGTTGAATTCGATGAGCTCCGAGAAGGAGACGAAGTTACCTTCGAAGTCGCACAAGGCGACAAAGGACCAAACGCTATCAAAGTTAGCAAGGTTTAAGCCATCAAAAACCCCTCGTCTTAGGACGAGGGGTTTTTGTATGCCAGCTGACAGAAAAACTGCGACTTGGTACACTGTGTCTATGAGTGAGATACGCTATGAGTGGGCTCAGAGCAAAGAGTCTTTGGAGGTGATCGCAAACGATGCTGCCTATGAGTGGGAGCATAATCCCGAGTATTTTAGTGAGCTGCTGCACTTTAAGCGAGCGCTAGTGGCGTATGTTGGTGAGCAGCCAGTCGGGTATTTATTGTTTCAGGTTATTTGGGGAAATACTCCGTTCTTATCACAGGTTTGGATCCATGCATCAATGCAAGAAAAGGGGATTGGGCGGACAATGGTATCGATGCTGGAAGAGCGGCTTAAAACAGAAGGGTATAATTCACTAACTACGTCTAATGAGACTAAAAATACTGGAGCAATCCAGTTTGTTGAAAAGCTGGGCTTTGAAGAGATTGGCACATTGCAGATGGGTCACGGACCAGAGGTGTTTTCAATTAAGAAATTATAGTCGTGCCTGAACTGCCAGAAGTAGAAACAGTACGGATTCAGCTGCGACGCAAAGTAGTCGGTAAGGTAATTAGTGGTGTGGAAGTATTTCATAATAAGACGGTGGGGTATGACGAGGCGATCGAAGATCGCCTCCTGCAGAAGGAGATCAGTGATATCGATCGGATCGGTAAGTTACTTATTTTTGGCTTCAAGGACGAAGACGATTTATTTTTATTGGCTCATCTGAAGATGACGGGGCAATTTTTTTATGTTGATGAGGAGGGTGATGTCAGTGGCGGCGGCCATTCCATGGCCGCCGCCGATCTTGACTTGCCAGGTCGACATACTCGCGTGACGTTTCATTTTACTGATAAGACGGCATTACATTTTAATGATATGCGCTTGTTTGGCTACGCCAAGTTGGCTGATGCCGCTGAGGTTGTGGGGGCACGGGCTGGCTTTGGTCCTGAGCCAATTGATCCTGAGTTTGATTGCACGTGGTTTTCAGATACGCTCCGCAAGAAAAATACGCCAGTAAAGGCCGCTCTGTTGAATCAAGCGTTTGTGGCCGGACTGGGCAATATTTATGTTGATGAAGCGCTCTGGCGGGCCAAAGTGCGCCCTATGCGTAAAGCTACTAAGGTTACGAAGTCAGAGGCGGCAGTGCTCTGCACTGCCGCCGGCGACGTCATGCGTGAATCAATTGAGGTCGGTGGTACCACCTTTCAGCACTTTAAAGACACTGGCGGGGAGAATGGTAATTTTACTGACTATCTAAAAGTGTTTGGTCAACAAGGAAAAGAGTGTTCACGCTGTGGAACTATTATCAAAAAAACCCGGTGTGCCGGGCGCGGGACGCATTATTGTCCAGGCTGTCAGAGTTAATTCACTGACATTTTTTACCGACGTGATAGTGCATATAGAGTAGTGAGAGTATGGTTGCACTCCAGATAATGCCAAAGATACTCCACCACATTGCTGTAATGTGGTACTGAAGTACTACAACAAAGATATAAAATAGCGGTATCGGTAGGATGACTTGACGGAGTAGTCCAAGGACGAAAGGAAATGCTGGACGTTTAAGTCCACGCAAAACTGAATCTGTGACGAAAATAATTCCGTAAGCCCACGTCATTAGACCCGCGACGTATAAGTATTCTTTTCCAAAAGTAAGTACGGCTATATCGTCTGAAAAAAAGTTCATGACAAAACCTCCAGCGGTAAAAATAAGTAAGCTGGCGACTGTTGCAATTATCAGACTGTAGTGTAAACCAACCTTAACAATCTCTTTCACTCGGTCATATTTTTTAGCACCGTTATTTTGTCCGATAAGCGTGAGGACGGCAGTATTGATACCAATTCCTGGGATTAAGACAATTTGTTCGACTCGTAGTGCTGCTCCATATCCAGCGACGGCAGCGCTGCCAAATGTACTAATAAAGTAGGTGATAATAAATGAGCCAAGAGCAATCGTCATCATCGACAAACTAGCTGGTAATCCTTGCTCAGTAATGTCCCAGAAGAATTTTCGAATTGGATAAGTATGCTCCCGCAAATCAGCGAGAGATAGAATTTCTTTTTGATAGACACGGTAGGCAAGGTATATGACACCAATGGCATTGGTGCCAACAGTGGCTAGTGCGATTCCCATAACGCCAAGGGCTGGGAAGCCAAGCCAGCCAAAAGCAAACCAGGGACTAAACAATAGGTTAAGGAAGAAGCCAAGAATAAGGACATTACGGAAGGCTTTGGTGTCACCAATGGCGTTTAAAAGACCATTAAGTATAAAGGTCATGCTGAGGAAAATCGAACCAAAGAAAATTGGCTGCATGTAAGAGAGTGCAGTAGCTAGGTAGTCGCCTTCAGCGCCAAGGATTTTGAATAAGAAAGGGGAAGCCAAATAGCCTACGACAGATAAAAGTAGTGACATGATAATGCCGTAGGAGATAGCTTGAGCGGCGTACTGACGGGCACCAATTTCGTCATCAGCCCCTAGTTGGTTCGACATTAGAGCAGTCACTCCGGTGCCAATTCCAGCAGATACAGCAATAATGATAAAGAAGACCGGGAAGGAGATTGAGAGTGAAGCGAGTGATTCTGGTGATATCTGTCCGGCGATCCAGGTGTCGACTACGTTGTACATCGTGTTAAAGAAAAAGCCGATGGCAGCTGGAATAGCGAGCGCACGTAATAACTTTGGGATCGGTTCGGTTAACAGATGATGGTCGTGCGTCATGAAATGTCTTCAACAATGAATCGTAGTATACTATAGAGGATTAACAATTAATCAATTCGTTATGCTTACACTGTATTACAAACCAACCTGTCCTTTTTGTCAGCGAGTGTTGGGTGAAGCCGAAGATGTGGGAATTAAATTTAACTTAAAAGATATTGCTGCTGATGATGCGGTTGCTGCCGAACTGATAGAACGAGGGGGGAAGCGGATGGTACCATATCTAGTTGATGAAGACCGTGCTGTCGAAATGTACGAATCAGGCGATATTATTGATTATTTAAAAGAGCATTATCCAAACGGTTCTGGAGCAGATACTCACAATGGTCTGCGAATTCATAAAAGCGACGAAGCGTGCGACACTTGCCAATAATATTCACTATATATGTCATTTCCTACGATACAATTTAAATTTACTAGTATTGATCAATCTGAAACACCACACGTGTTACTTGAAGATAAGTTTCAATCCCTCGGAAAATTTGTTGGTGAAGAAACTGACGTAAAGTGTGAAGTTGAATTTGAAAAAGTTACCAACAGCAAATCCGGCGAAGTTCATCGAGTCGAGGCTAACTTGTGGTTGCATGGCAAGATGTACCGGGCTGAAGCCACTGAAAACAGCTTTGAAGCAGCGACTGACGAAGTCCGCAATGAGCTCGATAAAGAATTGCGTCGCGCCAATGACAAGCGTCATAGTCTTATCAAGCGTGGCGGCCGAGCGATCAAGGAGATGCTTCGGTTTAGCAAGTAGCATATGGAACAGCCAAAGACACCCAAGGCAGCCACCAGGACCTTCTTAAATGATGCGAGATCTAGTATAGAGCCACAGATTGAGATTGACTTTGAAACGAGCAAGTCAGAGATGTACGCTCTGACGGCGTATTTTATTGAGCTTGCTATGGCTGATTTAGAAGCATGGCAGGCAGCTAATCCGGGTATGGTGCAATATCGTGAAGTAACTCAGTATGATAGTGAAACAGATGAAATTAATACTTCACTACGTGTAACAAATGCCGCTGAATACTTAAATGAAACTGATACTGAAATCTTGCTGAAGAAAATTAGTAATGTCATTTGGGGATCGGTAGCAGATAGTGTACGAAAAGTAATGGAAAGTGCTGCAAATGAAACTTCAAACGACAATCCAGTCTTTAAGTACAAAGCCTATAGACGCCTCGCTCGTTTATTGGTCTCACGAGATGGGGGTCGCACTGAATATGTCACAGACTTTATAGCTGACGCTGCTGCAGCCCCAGCTATGTCAATTCCGGCCGTATACTATGCTGGCTTACAAAAATTTAAACAAGCGTATGGTCACTATCCCACGTCTGATTCGGAGCTAGAGCAATTATCGCGCGCCCTAGAACCAGTTTTACTTCAAATTGCTCAGTTCAACAGAAAAGAGGTGGAGCTGCTAGCTGATCCGATCAGACCAGATGAGCCTACTGATCCACTGCGAGTGGACGGGTTGGTTGAATTAATTGAAATGCACCAAACTGATACTGGCTTTAGATTTACTGCTGAACGGACAAAAGATTTGATTAAGAATGCTGAGCCGAAATTAGTAGATGCGACTGTTGGGTGCCCATCACTGTATGCAATGCGCGATGGTAAAAATGTAGCTCGATTTTTATTTGAGTATGCTACGAGTTTGTTAAAGCAATCACCTTTATTTAAAAACGGGCAATAATTTGAAATTAAACCTTCTATGACTGAAGAACCGAGTTCTGAACCATCTGCACGACACGAACAGAATAAAATAAAACTTTCTACCATATATTCACTTGCAACAACTAAGTGGGGTAGCTTTCCTGTGGGTGAGCGGCAAGCGGCATTAAGTGAGGTCGGCAACTTTTCCTTTAACCAACTCTGTCAAAACATTTACTCTGATCTTGATTCAAGGTCAATGAGTGAGTTCCAAGATTATTTTGAACATTTATCACAAGATGCAAATGTTAAAAATGCTTTAGCAGCAGGTTTACAGCAAACGCACATATATTTAGCTTTTGCGCTGGTTATGGTGACAGAAGCAAAAGCTCGATACCATATTTATTAGAGCCAGCAGAAGACATAAAAGTTGCTTTTGAACTGCGTACTATTCATAGTGAGATTACAAGTAAAGGTATAGACCACGATGATTTTGAGTGGGAAAACCTCGAGTATATAAAGATGGCTCATGAGATTTACGCTGACTTACAGTCTGAATTTGATAGTAAAATTAATGAAACTGATCCTGTTGACGTACCTGAAGATGGGCCGATCGGAGCTGACACTAGTCCGTTTGCAGGTTACTCAGTGTTTCAGTTACGCAATGTGATTGATGCCATTAGTCCCAATACTCCCGCGAAGACTTTGTTTTTACTTGAGGAATATTTGGCCACGAGCGTTGAGTCGCTGAGTAATACACTTGAAACTTACCGCCGGAGATCAACAGGCGATTAATTACTAGGCCCACACAGGGAACAGGAATAGACCAATCTGCTTTACGCTACTGCCTCGCTACCCAGGTCTCAAATGATGTTTCAGCCTTACCTTCAGGAATAATTTTTTCTATTACCAGACTTCCGTCTGAAGAAAGTGAAGCTTTAGTTATTTTGATGCGTTTGCCCTGGTGCATAAAAAAGGTGCCGGGGAAGCCATCATAGGCGCGGATCTTGAGGAGGGTTTGGTAAGCCGTGTCACCAATTGGCAGGTTGTGAGGGTCTAGCTTTAGTTCACCGTCAGCTTTGGTCATTTTTTTGGTAAAGGTGGCCTGGTTGTGGTCTTGCTCCAGAGGGGTGATCTTGCCAGCTACCCAGAGTGGAATAGTGGCAGCTAAAAGCGCTCCACCCATGTGTGCTAAAGCAAGGTCAAGTTCTCGGCCTGGTATTGGCCAGTTTTCAGGAGTAATGTCCATCGGCATCTGCGCGACAATTGGGCCGTGATCCATCTTGGCATCAAGCTGCATGACGGTAACGCCGATAGTGTCTTTATCGTCAGCCAGAATTGCTTCCCGGATTGGATTACAGCCACGGTATTTTGGCAGTAGTGAAGGATGAAGATTGAGGGTTTTATGGGTTGGTAGATCAAGAAGCCACTGGGGAAGAATGTGATTGTAGGCGACAACAACAAAAAGGTCATACTTGCTTAGCTTGACAGTGGCAGCCGACTGATCTTTCAGATCAGTCGGCTGCCACACATCGATACCATGTTCTTCCGCCCACTGTTTTACCGGAGGTGGCGTCAACTTGTTGCCGCGACCAGCCGGTCGGTCAGGATTGCAAACAATCAAACTAGGTACCAAGCCAACTGTCTTGAGTTCCTCAAGTGCCGGAACCCCAAGTGGCTCACCGCCAAAATAGACAAAACGTAGATTATTCAACATCAGCTTCTTTTAGACTTTTATGTTTAAGTTCATCTTTGTGCCAAACTTTTTCGGCGCGGTCAGTAAAGAGGATGCCATCGAGATGATCGATTTCATGCTGGATGATTTGCGCTAAAAGACCGCCGGCGCCTCGCTCAAAGCTCGCGCCAGACTCGTCGGTTGCGCGCATGGTGACGTTACGGTGTCGAAGAACTTCACCATAGTAGTCAGGGACTGATAAACAGCCTTCACCAACAACGTGTGATTTTTTTGATGATTTAGTGATGACTGGATTGATTGCGACCATAGTAGGAAGTGATTCGTCTCGGTCGCTACTTTGATCATTAATCAGGAAAAGTCGTTTACTTACACCAATTTGTGGTGCAGCAATCGCTACCGCGACAAACCCGTCGACGTTGTAGGTTTTGAGGGCGGCTTTCATGTCTTTTACCAACTTAGCAACAAAACCACTCTCAATTTCTTCTTGAGTAATTTCTTCGGCAATCGAATGCAGGGCGGGGTGGTTTTCTGGGACTAAGGTAGCCATAGGTCAACGTACTATAGCGTATTTGCTGGCAAAAATCACTCTAAATGATCCGGTCAGGATTGATCTCGATCTTGATTGACGGTGGCAGATTACGGAGAATATCGATGAGGCTTTTATCTGGCCAGGCTATTTTGGGTACGCGGATTAGACCGAAACGTTTGGTTTTTTGTACAAGTGATTGCGGTGCGGAATAAAACTTTGGTTTGTGGGCTGCCAATATTGTCGCTAGTTTTTCTTCAGTCACCATGACGCCGTCTTTGGTGTCTTGCCAGGATAACAAAACAAACGTGGAGAATGGTGGGTACGATAAGGATTCCCGGAGACTGAGTTCGTCATTATAAAATTGTTCCACTAGCCCTTGTGTTGCGTGCTCGATAAGTTGATCCGGTTCGGTACGCGTTTGCACGTAGACAGTTTCAGTGGTCTTTTCGCGAAGTTCTAAGAGAAGGCTAAAAAATTCCTCTTCAGCCCGCCAACTTGGTATAGCGCGGGCAGCATCATGTGAAGTTATTGCTGTCGTAGTAACTGGTGAGTCAATGTACGGTAAGGCCATCTGGGTACCCAAGAGGATTGCACCACGCGTGTCATAAAATTTAGCCATCAGGACGCGAGCTTTTTTGATTGTTGTGGCAGTTGTATGGTCAAACAAAATAACTGGACACTCTGGCAAGAGGTGATGAAGTTCAGTGTGGATGTGCTGGATTCCAATACCTCGTTCGCGCAATCGCCATGAACCGCAAGCAGTGCAGGTATCAGGAGCATGAATCCGTTTGCCTGATACTGGCGAGAGAAACCAACGTTGCTCCTCTCCGTTATGGGTGGTTTTAAATAATGAGTAGGGAGTACCAGAGTCAGGGCAGCGAAAAATATGTCCACAATCAATACAAACAACTACAGGAGCCAAACCACGACGGGCAGCATAGATAAATGACTGGCCGCGGTTTTTGCTGGTAGTTGCAAGAGCGTTAGTTAGCTCATCGGAAAACAATGCGAACGGTTTTTCGGCCGAAGCGATGTTTTCTTGTTGGATGATCTGTAGTTTTGCAGTGAAGTTAATACGTTTCGGTTGCTCGGTTGTTGTGGCGTACAGTTCTTCACGTCGAAAGTATTCTTCTTCAGCGCGTGGCAAGAGATCGCCGAACGTGATAGTTCGATTCGTGACTTTAGCTAAAGTCTTCAGGACTTCACGATGGTCAAGATATGGCCGGTGACGGCTGTGGTAGTGCTTGTTACGTGATTCGTCCACAATGATGTGGGTGATGTCATGGCGATCAAGATACGCATGGGCAGGCGTGGTAATAATCAGTTTAGCGTTAGTGAGATCATAGTATGAAGCGTAGGCAGCTTGGAGTTTTTTCTTAGTCAGGGTTGGAGAGAAGACGACTAGGCGTTTTTCGATGCCATGCGAAAGGGCTTCAACAGCAGCGTCAATATGTGCGCTGGTTGGTACTACAAATAACACCGAACCGCGATGCGCAAATACTTCACGGATCTTGCTGCGGTAAGCGATTAAGCGGTCAGCTTTGGTTGCTTCTAAAATATCGACTTCAGGTCGAATATCAGCGTGTGACACGGGCGTGGTGTATTGTACTTTTGTTTCACCTTCACGAACTTCAATTGGCAATAAACTATATAAAATACTGCCAAGATGAGCTGGATAGAGTCGCTGGAGGGCTTTGGCCGTTTCGATGAGTGAAGGTGGTAAGGGGTTGGTTACCACTTGATCAGGGAGTTTTTTGAGCGAGAAGGTAGCAGCGCGCACTGCCGTGCGCGCTGCAGACACCGGTGAGTTCTTCACTACAATTGCAGATACTGTTGATTTCCGTACGGGTACATCAAGAATTATTCCCGGGTCATAAGCCTTACTGGAATAATACGTGAGTGACTCAATGTTCGAGCCGCGCTTTAAGGGAATCACCTCAACAATAAACATACCACCATGGTAGCAGAGTTTCTCTCTGGCAAAAAATCTCATAAAATAGCCCAACATATCTCTAAATCACAGTTGATTCGACCAATGAGGCTTGTAGTATGAGATAATACTAGGTATAACTATGTGGTCTATTTTTAGCCAATCTACATGATTTCCAAGCCATTACAGCAGTTGGTTGCATCCTTCTCACAAAGCCCTGCTCAGACTGATTGGTCTGAGTATACCGGTCCGCGCTTTGTGACCAACAAGCTAACGATCTCTGTTGGTTCGTTTTACGAGCGTATGCGGTATGCAGTAGATTACCAAGAAGAACACGTGCTGCGTCGGGCGGCTATCGAACGCATTATTCGACGCTTAGTGATGTTTACCTCAATGTCTGGTTGTGGACGGACAGTACTTGAAGAACTCGTGCAAGCACGCTATGTCGAAAATGATTCAGTACCCGAAACCTTTGCTGATGACATTCAACTGATTTTAAATAAATATCAGGCTCTGTCAGAGCTGATTGAAAATGGCAATAAAGATATCCTTTGGTCATTTGCAGCGGTAGAGATTGAGCGGCATTTGTTCCCGGCCGTTATTGATGAGCGCACCTTCACTGCTTTATTCCAGTCTGTGGTTGAGTACTTTAAGCCAAAAGAGCAAAACCTCATGAGCGACGCTGATTTCAATCTACGCGTGTACGTTGCCTGTCGGCGGATTTTCTTGCTTGAATCGCACGCAGCGCTCAATTTTGCGCTGTTTCGGATCATGGTGCCAGAGTGGAAACAAAGCCTTGGTCAGCCAGAGGAAGTGCTTCGCTCGGTAGCTGCACGATTTGAAAAAATTCAAGCTGAAGCTGATGTACTGATGAACGATCCAACACACTGGAAAATCACTTTTAGATTGAAAAATGAAAGTATCTATTTTTCACTGATAAACGATATCGTTCGACGTTATGGCTCTACCTCAGAGACAGTGTTAGGTGATCCTGAACGCCTGAAGAGTGCCATTATCCCGTTTCTGGAGCGCGCTTACGATACACATAAAGAAAAAATCAGTCACAGTGGTACACGAGCGATTATTTATGTGTTCATCACAAAGATTGTGATTGGGTTATCGATTGAGCTACCGTATGAGATCTTTATTCTCGGTGAGATCAACTATTATGCGCTTGGAGTTAATATTCTCTTCTTTCCGCTTCTTCTTATTGCGATGACTAAGACAGTGAAGTATCCAGGTGTCCAAAATACTGATGCGATCGTGCGCGGATTGCAGTCATATATTGAGGGTGATTTTCCGCAAACGCGTTTTATTACGCTAAAGACTCGGTCAGCTTTTCAGACCTTCATGAACACCATCTTCACGTTACTGTTTTTCTCTCTAACCTTTGGAGTGATTGTATACGTGCTTAATCTGCTGCACTTCAATATTGTTAGTATTGGCCTCTTCTTGTTCTTCCTTTGTATTGTGACCTATATGGGCTTGCGCATTCGCCACAAAGCACGAGAGTGGACTCTCGAAGATGAGGATGAATCTTTTGGTGGTTTACTCTGGTTCTTGCTCGTTGTGCCGGTTACGCGGACTGGTCGCTATATCTCAGAACAGCTTTCGAACGTGAATATCTTTGTCTTCATCATGGACTTCATTTTAGAGACACCATTTAAGATGATCCTCGGCTCGTTTGACTCGTTTGTGTCGTATGTTCGCGAAGCAAGACGAGATGGATTTTAATTAAAATTTTGAAAAACAAAATGCGGTCGTTTTACGACCGCATGTTGTTTTGATTTAAAACTCTTCGAGATATCGGACTTCTGCTCCTAGGCTGGTAAGGCGGTCTACCAAATTTTCGTAGCCGCGGTTGATGCTGTAGATGTTGCGTAAGACTGAGGTACCTTTAGCACCGAGCATACCGATCAGAAGAATCGTTGCCGGTCGCAAGGCTGGTGGACAGATCATTTCGTTGGCATGCAGGGGTGTTGGCCCAGTGATGTAAATCCGGTGTGGATCAGCTAGCATTGTCTCGGCTCCAAGTTTGTCGAGCTCGGTGAAGTAGATAGCCCGTTTTTCGTAGACCCAGTCGTGGATCAGAGTTGCACCGGTGGCCTGGGTGGCGATTACTGCAAAGAAAGGCAGGTTGTCAATATTGAGGCCAGGGTAAGGGCGAGCGTAAATTTTCTCAGTCAGGGCTGTAAGTTTTGAGGGTTTGGTTTTGATATCAATCAGTCGGGTCAAGCCGTTGTGTGACAAATACTCTTTACTTTTTGTGTATTGGAAGCCCATTTTCTCCAGTTTCAAGAGTTCCAGTTCGAGGAAATCAATTGGACAACGGGTGATAGTTAGTGCTGAATTAGTCAGAATTGAAGCTGCTAAGAAGAACATGGAGTCAGTTGGGTCTTCTGACAAAGTGTACTCGAGGTCGGTCTTTATTTGTTTTACGCCAGTTACGGTGAGGGTAGTAGTACCCACACCTTCAATGGTGACGCCACAAATGCGTAAGAAAGCACAGAGTTCCTGCACCATGTAGTTACTTGAAGCGTATTTGATGACAGTTGTACAGCCTGAGAGAGCGGCAGCCATGAGAGCATTCTCTGTTACGGTGTCGCCTGACTCGTAGAGAATAATTTCGGCCGGACACTTTGGTGCCATGTTGATTTTGAAGGCATCTGCGGTAGTGGTGATCCCGACGCCAAAATGCTCAAGGGCATAAAAGTGGGGGCGCACGGTACGGCTTCCAAGCTTGCAGCCACCAGACTGTGGTAGTGAAAACTGACGTAAGTGATGGATTAGTGGTCCAATAAACATCACAATACTGCGGGTCTTCCGGGCCGCTTCAACATCAATTTTAGACAAATCAAATTTTTTTGGCGGTGTGATGATGACGTCGCTATCCTGCCACTCGATTTTCACACCGATACTCTCAAGCACTTCAATTAGTCGATGCACCTCTTCGATTCGCGGCATATGACGGAGTGTTGTTGTGCCTTTGTTTAAGAGTGAAGCGCAAAGGAGTACGACGGCGCCGTTTTTTGAGGTGTTGGTTTGAATCGTTCCAGATAGTTTTTTACCGCCAATGATCTCGAGGTTCATGGAGCCAGGGTTTGGGGAGAGGAGGTTTTTGTTGAGTACTTTACTGATTTTACGCACCATATCGGTCGAGACGTTTTGTTTGCCGCTTTCGAGTCGTGCGACGGCACTTTGTGTTGTATTCAGCTTTTTTGCTAACGCAGCTTGGGTCATCTGCATACTCTCGCGCACAATGGCGATACGTTTTCCAATGTTTTCCATATGCGCCAAATATAGCAGATATGCTATGTTTATTCAATTTGTGTATTGTGCAGAATCCGCTACACTAGTCCGACATGAGGCGTTCATTTATCCCCAAAGTTGGTATTGATTTAGGTACCACTAATGTATTGGTATTTATTCCGGGAGAGGGAATAGTTCTGAATGAGCCGTCAGTGGTTGCAGTTTCAAATGACAGTCAAGTCCTTGCGGTTGGAACTGAGGCTAAGCGTATGATTGGCCGCACGCCTGATAGTATTCGAGCCTATCGCCCTATGAAAGATGGCGTTATTGCCGACTATCGAGTGACTGAAGCTATGCTCCGATATTTTCTCAGGAAAGCATTGCCACGATTTAATATTCTAAAACCAGAAGTGATGGTTTCGGTGCCGGCTGGTGTGAGTTCGACCGAAAAACGAGCAGTGGTAGAGGCGGCGATCAAAGCTGGTGCTCGCAATGCGTACGTTGTGAAGGAGCCGATTTTAGCAGCGATTGGCGCCGGTGTGCCGATTTATGAACCACAAGGTCATATGATCGTTGATATAGGTGGGGGAACGATCGATGTGGCGGTAATTAGTCTAGGCGGAATTGTAGCTGCCAACTCAGTGAAGTGTGCTGGTAACAAGATAGATGCAGCGATCATTGATTATATTAAGAAGACGCGGAATTTATCGATTGGTGAGAAGACAGCTGAGGAAGTGAAGATCACCATCGGTTCAGCTTTGCCGCTTGAAGAAGAATTGGTTATGGATATTAAAGGACGCGATCTACTGTCTGGCCTGCCACGCACGACTGAGGTGCGGACAAATGAGATTGTTCGAGCAATTACTCGTGAGTTGCGTGACATGGTGAAGGCAATTAAAGATGTGTTTCAAGATACACCACCTGAACTTGCAGCAGATATTATTGATGACGGGATTATTATGACCGGAGGGACTTCACAGTTACGCAATTTCCCTGAGTTGATCAAGCGTCGTACGGGAGTAAAAGCGAAGCTCGCTGACCAGGCACTCTTTTGTGTTGCTAAAGGTACCGGGATTGCTCTTGAGCACCTCGATACCTATAAGCGCACAGTGATGACGAAGCGGTAGTTGTATGAGAAGTAAAGCGCGACGGGGGATTTATCCCCCGCCGCGCTTTACCGTGCCGTCCTAAAGAGCGGTACTATATAAGTAATGCAGGAAACTGCTCCGAAACAGTTCTCTTCACCGGAAGAAGAAATCGCTTTTTTGCGTGAACAAATCGCTTCTAAAGAACGCGAACTACTTAATCGTGCTCCAGAGGCAGATGCACTGGAGTTCGAGACTGTGGCCAAGCAGGAGCTGCACGAATACGGCACCTTCACTCCTAAAACAATCTTGAGCCAAGAACATCAAATGCTTCAAGAGGAAGTGGCTCACGCAGCGGCTAAAGTTGAAGTGTCCACCAACCAACTCGACGAGATTATGCAGGTGGCCTTAGAAAAGGGAATACACAACGCTTTATCAGTAGTTGAAAAATGTAATGACCCACATTTGACCGATGAAGTGCATCGGCAGTTGATTGAACATATTAAGTCTGGTAAGCACGTTCAGGATTTAAAAGAAGATGTCCCGCCTTGGCATATTTTGCATATGAGTTTGTTCGAGGTGCAGTTGCCTGAATTTGTTGAATCCAATGGTAAAGAGTTAGCGCTGAGTGAAATGATGTCGATGATGTCACAGTTTTACGCGGGTATGCAGACGATTGGTCAGAATAAACGAGCGGAACACTATGTCCTTGAGGTGGCTGTTGAAGAAGATAGTGACGAGATTGTATTTTACGTTGCTGTCCCGAATCAATATATTGATCTGTTTGAAAAACAAATCCTCTCTCTTTTTCATAATGCAGTCCTGATTGAGCGACAGCATGACTATAATATTTTTGATGATCACAGCGTAGCGCTCGCTTCTATTGCTAAGTTGCGTAAGCATCCGGTGTATCCACTGAAGACGGCCGACAAATTCGAAGCTGATCCTCTAACTGTCGTGTTGAACGCATTCTCAAAGATTGAAAAAAAGGGTGGTGGAGCATCACTCCAGATTTGTATCAAGACGCCACCAGCCCGCTATCACCACGACTACGAGCAAGTCATGGATCGGATCAACGACGGGATGTCGCCTCGGGATTCAATTAAGCGGATTTCATTGGCAGGCGATTTGTTCCATGCCTTTAAGGATATTGTTCTCAATAAAGATAGCGATGAACACAAGACAATGTCGCAAGAGTACAGTGAGGATGTGGAGTTTATTAAGCAAAAAATTGAGTCACAGATTGTTGATACTAATATTCGTCTGGCGGTGGCTGCATCATCAAAACAAAAAGCTAACCAAATTCTCGATGAGATAGAGGCGAGTTTCCATCAATTCGAAAATACCCACGCAAACAGTTTGAAATTTGAACGACCAACGGGCACTAAACTGAAAGCTGCTTTGAAAGCCTATTCATTTCGTGAATTCAAAAAAAGCGAAGTGTTGCCGCTGTCTCTCAATGAATTAACCGGGTTACTTCATTTTCCAGGTCGAGGGATTGCGTCATCACCGCAGTTCCGACAGTCACGCTCTAAGACTGCCGCTGCACCAAGTGAGATGCCGCAGCTTGGTACATTGCTTGGAATCAATGATCACCGTGGTGTTAAGAAAGAAATTTACGTCACACCAGAAGATCGTCTGCGTCACTTCTACATCATTGGACAGACCGGTACCGGTAAGACCACCTTGATGAAAAATATGATCGTGCAAGATATCCAAGAGGGGGCAGGTGTGTGCATGATTGATCCACATGGTACTGATATTGAAGATGTGCTTGGGTCAGTACCGCCGGAGCGAGAGCAGGATGTTATTTACTTTGATCCTTCCAATCTCGATCGGGTGATTGGTCTCAATATGCTTGAGTACGACCGCAATAAGCCCGAACAGAAAACCTTCGTCGTTAACGAACTCTTTTCAATTTTCCAAAAACTCTACGGAGCAAACCCGGAATCAATGGGGCCGATGTTTGAACAATACTTCCGTAATGCAACGCTCTTGGTGATGGATGACCCTGACAGTGGTAATACCCTGATGGATATTTCTCGGGTGATGGCAGATGCAAAATATCGTCGAATGAAACTTGAAAAAGCGACCAACCCGGTTGTGGTGCAATTCTGGCGTGAGATTGCGACCAAGGCTGGCGGGGAGGCTAGTCTCGAGAATATCGTGCCGTACATTGTGTCGAAGTTTGATGTATTCACTGCCAACGATTACATGCGCCCGATTATTGGTCAGCAACATAGTGCCTTTAATTTCCGCGAGATTATGGATCAAAAGAAAATTCTGCTGGTGAATTTATCTAAGGGACGGCTCGGGGAGATTAACGCCAACCTCATTGGTATGATTATTGTCGGCAAGCTTTTGATGGCGGCTCTTTCTCGGGTGGATGATTCAACCAAGGGCTTCCCACCGTTTTATCTGCATATGGACGAGTTTCAAAATGTCTCAACGCCGTCGATCTCAGCTATTTTGTCAGAAGCTCGTAAGTATAAACTTGGCCTCACGATTGCTCACCAATTCATCGCTCAGCTTGATGAAAAAATTAAAGATTCGGTTTTTGGTAACGTTGGTTCAATGGCGACGTTTCGGGTTGGGCCTGAAGATGCTAAATTCCTCGAACAGCAATACGAACCAACCTTCACTGACAGTGATCTGATGAACGTACCAAATCGCAATGCATTCATGCGTATCTTGGCTAATGGTTCACCAACTAAGCCATTTAGTATGGCGACCATGGCACCGGCTGAGATCGATCTGGCTCGGGTACAGGAACTCGTGACTGCCAGTGGTTTGATATATGGACGACCTCGGGCAGAGATTGAAGCAGAAATCGCTGAGCGCTACAAAAAAGAAGAGCCGAAAGCTTCAGACGGCGACGGTCTTTTAGGCGGATTTAGTTTATAGTTTAGTGTATGCCAAGGGAAAACGAACTTCATAGAGGCAATCAAGAGCGTGAACGATCGGATTACTCTATCGATGAAATGAAGAACATGATGCCGTATGACGAATTTTTCTGCTGGGTAGAAGAGGGGGACAGTAATGCTTTAAAGTACGGCGAAACCAATAATCAGTTTCGTACACCAGAGAACTTACGAGTGTATCTCACAGCTGCTTTTGGTCAGTTTATAAATAAACCAGAGGACGTTTATATTATAAGAAATGGTATCGCAACAGTCGACGCTATTTTGCAAGGGCATAGAAATGCAGTAACCCAGAACGACAGAGACGTAATTAATGAGGCTGCGATGCGTCGATTGCAAGAATTTTGCCTGGAATTTGGCATTGTTGCTGAAGGATCTGAGGCAGTGGAAAACACACCAACCATTCCCGAGATACCAAAAGAGCCAGAAACGATTTCTCTCAAGGATTTTCAGTCAATAGTTGAAGAAACAATTTGGAATATTGCTGTTGAAGAAGGTGGTCAGATAGATTTAAAACACCTGTCACAAACTCCGCTGTTTGTAAGACAAAAGGAAGCACATCTAAACATTTTACAAGGTTTACTAAAACTTGGTGTCATTTCTTCCGTTGACCAGCCCGAAATCAATGCTGATGTTTTAGAAAAATTCAATACGAGACTGGTAACTGAGTATTCCGAAAAAGATTCGTCACTCGAGGATGCATTGATAGAGATGACAGGAATTCAAGATGAGACAACTGTTCAGGCGGCTCATTCTGCCTGGCAAGAGTATTTTGCACAGTATTCTCACACACTCGAAGGTATTAATGGGCATATAGAAAAACACGCTGTGAACGTGGGTGCTGTGCGGTTTGAAGGAGAACCATACGTTAAAGACTGGGCTGATAAAGGTGAAATTGATGCGTTGCTACAATTTTATAAAACCAAAAAGAAAGAGGTAGTAAATAGAGCTAAACCACAGAATATAGCAGTCTTTAAAAAAGGTACTCGGGTAGCCGGCATGGTAAAGAAAGTCGAAATGAATTTTGCCGACATTTCTTCAATTGAACCAGGTGCAACTACTGAAGCTCGTCTAAAGCGTCTGTTTGGCAGTACTAATGAGTTGCTCAATGCTATAAGTATTGAATTTGAGAATCGAAAAGAAACTACAGCAGCTGTAAAAGAGATTTCAGATGAAACAGGAGACTTTACTGAAGCGTTTGATTTGCAAGTGAATCCTGAAACAAAAATCGGTGCCATTTATAAGCGGATGCGCGAGCTGCGTAAGCAAGTCAAGGTAGCGGCAGATACACTAGATATTGATACCTATTCTAAAGGAGCTAAGCGAATGAACAACAATGCATTGGATGGTATTAGATCTTTCCGAAAGAACTATGCTGAGCTGGCTGACTATTTAGCACATCGTGCAGCGGAATCTAATGATCGACAATTTGGACCACGAGAGACACCGCAATTTTCTGATGAACAAGTGGCGGAAATTCAAAAACGTTTAAATAAGCTGTTCGAATATGGTCAGCGTGTCATCGATGATGTTGATACAAAACTTGATAACCAAGCTCTTTCTGGTAGTTATGAACATTTCGTGTCTACATTTGATGATATCGAGGAAGACACTGGATCACCTTTTATTCCATATCAAGAAGAGTCTCAGGCGGAGACAATCCCAAAAAATTCTGCCGAGATGCCGACCGCCAAGACGTTTGATGAGCAAAGGTTGTCACTACAATTACTTAACAACGAGCTATCTACTGTCTATGGGACAGAAGTTGATTTTGAAAAAAAGATTGGTCCGCTATACCAAAAACAAACAAAAAGTTTTGGTCGCCAAGGGTCCAGTATTGCAGAGATGGATGTAAGAACGTTTTTGAAGAAAAACTCGCCAGCTGATCCACTTGCTCAACTTATCCGCAAGTGGGAGCGCCAGACAGGTATTAATCCAGAGCAGGCAATAAGTGGTCGCTATGGAGGCTATACAACCCAGTCAGTAGAAGGATATTTACGAACAGCAGCTGGAGATATTACGTTAAGAGAAAGTGAAAATTTGAAGAGTGAAGGTTCACAGCTAAAAATGAAAACAGCCGCTGAAGAGTTCAAAAAAATAAAAGTACCACCACTTATAAAAGAGAAGAAGAGGGATGTTGATTCAGAGGAATGGAGGAAAGAAGTTACAGTTCCTGCAGGAGTAAAAAATACTACTGCCTTTGCCTTAGGGAGGTTTGCAGCATTTGGTGCTAGTAAGATTCGTAATGCAGTAAAAAATATTTTTGGTCGGACTAACTAAAGATACTCACAGTAATACGTACACTATATAAAACCAAAAGTGTTATTATTAAAGCAACGTATGGTGGATGCCCAGCATAGTTCTTCAGGTGGTGGTTCTTCGGTGTCGATGACACGCTCTTTTGATGTGTCGGTCGAAGGCGATCTCTTAAAATTACTTCAGTTTATCCGTCGCGGACCAGTGCCACAGATATTGCAAGCTGGTTTTCGTGATGCAGTCTTAGATTATTCTCAAACAAAAGATCCGACTCTGCTTGATGGATTAGTCGCTGAATTGACAAAGCACAATGTAATAGTGCAGGCAGCTGGAGTAAATTTAGGACAACCAGTAATGGCAACACCAACACCTGTAACTGCTTCTTCAGCACAACCGATCGTCGCTAAGCAGCCGGCGATAGGTGCAAAACGCCCCCGACCAGTCTTTGGAGCCACTGCTCGAGTTAGCGATACTCAGGCTCCGTCTGAGTCAGTCAGCAAGCCGACCGCTGAACCTTCTGTGCCTGCACCGACACATACCGAAGTTAAAAAAGTTTCAGTAACTTCTGTTGAACCAGCTGTTCCCAATTCTGCTGCAGAAGAACCTGTTGTTGTAGATGACACATCAGTCGCAGGTCAGACTGAGATTCGTAGTGAAGATGTAACTTTACCAGAAGCTCCCTCTGTTTCTGAAGTGGTGCCCGAAGTTTCATCCTCACCAGCAAATGCTGCTGATCCATTGACACGCATCAAAGAGATTAAGAAGTTGATTAATGAAAAGGTGGGTAATCCAGTTAATTTGATTGATGCTAATAATGAAGTTGGACGCGAGTATATGAACGCTCTCCTGAATGCCATGAAAGTGATCAATGGCGGCACTCCTGATGAAGTAACACTTGCGATGGATCGTCTTGAGAAGGCATTTGCAACTGTTGAAGAATCAATTTCTTCTGGTGAGACAGTAATTGGCAGTCTTCCTGCTACAACACCAGGCGTACCTCTTACACCAGATGCACCTGCTGCGACAGCACCAGCAGCTGAACCGTCACCGGCTCCAGCAGTACCAGCGCAACCAGCCGATGCACCAATTTCAACTCCAGTCTCACCAGTATCTGCAACTCCTGCAGTGCCGCCAGTTCCTGTTGCACCACCTACTTCAGTGCCTCGGGCTGCTGCACGACCTACAACAACTCCAACGCAATCTGTAGCGGCTACATTAGCAGCGGATAATGCTTCAATCACATCACAAGCAGCCGCCAAAGCTGCAGAGCTTGCCAAAGCTGCAGAGTCAACCGCAAACGATCCATTGCAGGCTGAGGCCATTACAGATGGGCTCAAGCAGCTTCTGGCTGAGTGGAAACTCTTTAAAGGTTCGGGTATTTTTGGTACTGGTCCAAGCGGAATTGAAAGTGAACTGTACAAAACCTTGGCACCGCTCCCAATGGCTGCCGTGATAGCTAACCGTTTCGAAGGAGCAACACCTGAAGTTAAGCAGAGTATTGCCGACTATATGAACGGTTGGCGTTATGAACAAACGGTTGTTCACGAAATGAATGAAACTTTTGAACACTATCTCCGACGAGTAATTAAAGCCATTCTCGATAGAAAAAATCCAACAACTGCGGCATAATAAAGACATGACGCACGCGCGACTGTATATTGCTTCGACATATCAACTTGTACCAGAACTTGAATCACTCCTACACCAGAGCACTGATGTAGAGCATTTTGTAGCAGAAAATTTTACTATTGCTGATGCCAGGATGTTATATAGTCGAGCTACTCTCCGGCCAGTTGAAGATTCATTACGGCAGTTTATTGTTTCTTTCGGCAGTATCACAAGCGAAGCGCAAAACGCACTATTAAAATTGTTTGAAGAGCCACCAGTAACGTCAGTATTTCATATTGTTGTGGCTCGCGAAGATATGCTGTTGTCGACGGTGCGTTCACGATTGCAATTGGTCAGTACTGTCCACAGAGACCACGTGGTGTCTGACGTGTTTAAGGATTTTCAGCAAAGTACACTCAATGAACGTTTAGCAGCTGTCACTACGCGCACCAAGAATAAAGACCAGGCCTGGGCAGAAGCAATTGTTCTTGGTGCTGAACAAGTAATCCAGACTGATATCGCTAAGAAGGGTACAGAACTGCTCGAGACGGTTATATATATTCGACGCTATCTTGGTAAGCGGGGGGCCTCAACTAAACTGTTATTAGAAGAATTAGCCCTTAGTATGCCGCCTGCGCAAGCCTAAAAGGGTGTGGTACAATCACCACACTAAATGCATATACATATGGATGAACTAAAAACACGATTACAAGAATCAGTTTCCTGGCTGGGAGAGGCCTACGCAGGGATCAGGACTGGGCAAGCTGCTCCCGGACTGCTTGATGGTGTAAAGGTAGAAAATTATGGAACCCACATGCCAATCAACCAAGTGGGGAGTGTCGGGATTGAAGATGCCCGGACATTACGCATTTCGACCTGGGATGCTGGAGTCATTCCGGCAGTTGAGAAAGCGATTCGCGACGCTGATCTTGGTGTGTCAGTTTCGACTGATTCAGCAGGTTTACGGATCTCATTTCCAGAATTGACTAGTGAACGTCGAGGGCAGCTCTTAAAGCTCGCAAAGCAAAAACTAGAAGATGCTCGTGTCTCTGTTCGTAGTGCCCGAGACGAAATTATGAAAGATATCGATAAAGCAGAGAAAAGCGGCGACATTAGCGAAGATGAAAAATTTACGCAAAAAGAACAAGTACAGAAACTTGTTGATGACACTAATAAACAGCTGGAAGCAATTTTCACTAAAAAAGAGCAAGAACTTGCTGCTTAGCTTATGACAGTTCTATTATTTCTTGGAGTTTTATTTGTCCTGATTTTGGTGCACGAATGGGGTCACTTTATAGTCGCAAAGAAAAACGGTATCCGGGTTGATGAGTTTGGGATCGGTTTTCCACCAAAACTCTTTGGCATCAAAAAAGGTGAGACAGAGTATACCTTTAACTTGTTACCCATTGGTGGCTTTGTAAAAATCTACGGTGAAAATGCCCAAGATGCCGCAGAAGATGCTGAGGGTGGGGAAGATATTTCTCGCTCATTTGTTGCCAAGTCAAAGTGGGCTCAAGCGGCGGTCTTGATTGCGGGTGTCACAATGAATATTTTGTTTGCCTGGTTTTTATTTATTCTAGTGTTTGCTATTGGTGTGCCAACCGCCGTTGATGAAGACGCTGCAGGGCCTGATGCTCGGTTGATTGTGTCAAACGTGTTGGCTGAAGGACCGGCAGCTGTAGCTGGTCTGCCTGCTGGAGCTGAGATTGTTTCGCTCACGAGTGGAGACGATAGCGATACTGATCTTACACCGTCATCCTTTAGTGACTTTACGACCAAACACGGAGAGCTCACAATTGACTATAAGCTTGGAAATACTGTTGAAACTTTAGTACTTACTCCCGGTACTGGTGTACTTGAGTCTGATCCAGAGCGACCGGCGGTTGGAGTTGCTCTGGCACTTGTAGAAACCGTGCAGACACCGATTCATCTGGCAGTATACAAAGGACTGGTAACGACGCTTTCTGGTTTGAAAGACATTACGATTGGTCTTTCTTCATTGCTCTATGACACGGTGCGCGGTCAAGCAGATTTTTCCCAAGTCGCCGGGCCGGTCGGAATTGTTGGATTAGTGGGGGATGCGGCTGAATTTGGCTTTACCTCGCTCCTCATGTTTACTGCCTTTATCTCCCTCAACTTGGCAGTAATTAATATGCTTCCGTTCCCAGCCCTCGACGGTGGGCGGCTCGTGTTTGTAGCCGTCGAGAGCATTACTCGCCGCCCCATCAATCCAATCTGGGTTGCGCGTTTGAATCTTGTCGGGTTTGTGTTGTTAATTACTCTAATGTTGCTTGTCACCTACAACGACATCCTCAGAATCCTTTAAAATAAAAAAGAAAACAGCCTCCACCACAGATTAGGTATATGGAACTTCGGCACAAGCCGTTTCCTTTCCTTATCTAAGTGAAAGCTGTTGCCCAGACGGAAGGTTTTTCCGTCTGGGGTATTTTTGTGGTTGGGATGATCAGTCCCAGACCAGATTGGGCAGGTAGGACCGGAACTCGTCGATCCACTCAAGCACCGACTCTGGCAGCCAACCCAGGTATACCAGGCCAGCCACCAAAACGACGATGCAGAGCGGGGCAACGAGCCAGGTCCAGCGCCGGTGCGTGACCAGGTTGCCTGTCTCGTCCCTCTTGTTGAGGGGGACGAGACAGGCGAACGCCAGAGCCAGGAACGCCGGGGAAAGATCGAGGACGATCTGCACCACGGCAATCATCGGCATCTCCTGCCAGTGCTTCAGGAGCGCGAAGAACGGATCCAGCGGGAAGAACTCGGGAACGATCCCTTGTTCCAGCGCCCGAAACTCGTCTCCACCACCCATGCGTTCGACTAAGGTCTCTCGCTGTTCTTTGGCACGGCTTTCGACACCTTCGATGATCCCCTGAAGCGACGCCTGAAGCGACGCCACCTGAGCTCGAATCTGACCCCTCCTACCGGACTGACAGGATTGCCAGCCGGTGAAGAAGGCGTCGTCTTTGACCCCCTCTAGCTGTTGGTCCAGAATCCGTAGGACCGCCAGCGGTGAGTTGGCTTCGAGGGTGACGATCCGTTCGCGGAGTTGCTTGAACTCCACGCCGATCTGGCCCATATCGTCGATGAAGAGCACGCCGTCCGTCGGATTGGTGATCCGGTCACGAACCCGTTTGAGGTCCGCAATCAGGGACGGGTCCGAGAGGTTCTGGTTGCCCTCGATGGTGGCGATGATCCGCAAGAGGTCACGCCTTTTCCCGCTGTAGAAGCGAGAGAGGTCGCCTTCACCCCGGCCGCAGACACTGCCTTGGCTGATCTCGACGTTATAGAAGTCCTCAAAACCTCCAGCCAGGAAGCGCAGCTGATCAAGCGACGCCAGTTCTGCTTCACGCTGGGAGGCTGCCAGTTGGGCGGCCACGTCGAGCAGGTTGGTGTAGCGACGATGATCGATCTGCATCGCTTTTTCACCGCCGACACCGACTATGCCCAAGCCAGTCGAGAGGCCTATGGTGATGGGCACGACGATGGCGAATCCGACTATGACCGCCCAGATACGCCAGAACACAGTGGTGGTGGTGATCATCAGCCGATATCCGGGGAGCCATAATCCCCAAATGATCAGCGACGCAGCCCCTGAGCAGAGAGATGAGATCGCCCATCGGTAGAACCACGAACGGTTGTCGTCCATGACCAGCCATTCAAAGCCGATCGCGGTGGTGATCGTCGAGACGGTCATCGCCACCGCCGTGATCCAAATGAAGGTCGAAGCGAGGTCGGCTCCGGGGAGCGTGGACAGATATTCAGCCCTTGCAATCCGCCGGTCCAGAGTCCTGGCGTGGACGGCGGCTTTTTCATTTGACCGCCGTTCCCACCATTCCGCCACGCTCCGGCTGAACGCAGTCACCAGTCGCCCGCAGGCGATCGCACTCAGGTAGATCAGATACACGATCACGCTGAGAACGATCGTCAGGAAGAGGGCGGCTAGCGCTTTGATCCACAGGTCATCAGGCAGCTGAAGCGCCGCCTTCAGACCGGTGAAGTCTTCGCCGAAGATGGTGAGGTAGGCCGTTAGGCCTCCGGTGATGACGCAGATCGTCCGCGCCCAACCGAAGCGATTGCTCGCCAGGTAGACGGCGACGGCGAAGATGATGAGACCGACCGTCCCCACCGTGAAGTGGAGCCAGTGCTGACCCGCTCCGGGCCAATTCCAGAACCACAGCGAGGCTGGGTCCTGGTGATCGAGCATCGCGCCCTGTAACGCCACTCCGCAGAGCAGCCAGACCAGGAGCGGCCCGACGACGATCCCGACATTCCGCCAGCCGAATCGGCCAGCGAAGGTCGCGAGCGCCAGGTAGGCCACTGCGAGGGCGGCAGAACCGCCCAGGAAGTAGAGCCAGTGTTCCCCGGCGCCCTCCCAGTTAAAGGGCCAGAACGACCCGTTGGTGGAATTGGTCCAGGCTCTTTGGATCATCAGGCCTGTGAAGGCCCATGCGGCAAAGATGCCGATGCCCGTCAGGGCGTGGGCGAGTGTATTGCGGCCGAAGCCGCCGTTTTGGTTCATGGACATTATGTCCCTTTCTTTTACTGGGTTTAATTTACTGGTTACGTCTGGTCGCGTTCACCACGAAATTAGCGCGATTGCGGCCATTGATCTCCTTGATGTCACTCAGGAAAACCCGAGAACCCACTTTGGGCAGGTTGTTTGCAGTGCCTTTCCAGGCTGTAAGAGAGAAAGTGACTCCACTCCCATAGCCAACGGCACTGGTGACGAAATACATCTGCGGAGTTCCCGCCTGACATATTTTTGTCACCGTTGCGAGCACCTGGTCAGTGCTCATAGTTGATCCTCCGCTGTTATTTGTTGACAAAGAGCATACTTTAAAATTATAACACAATTAATATAAAAAATCAAGTATATAGTCTACTTTTAGCGCTTGCAATCTGTTCATTTTGCCAAAGGATAGTTTGGCGGACTGCGTCAGTATTTAGATACATATTTATATAGGGGCAGAAAAGAAGAAAGGCCTCGGCGTGGAGGAGGACAGGTCGAAACCTTTCCTCCCCACGGCTCGAGGCCGAGGACTCACCGCTTCATGGGCGGCGGCGAGGTTGTTCTCCACAATGCCGCGACCATGACGGTCATCACCATGAAGAACGTGGATAACACCCCCCTGAACATTCCGCGCATCTCTGGCGGGACACCATCGAGCGGCGTCAGGAGGATCGCCAGAGTGGCGAGCGCGCAGAAGATCGTCCCCACGCCCCACGATCTCCCCTCATACCGGATCGGATTCTCGCAGAAAGCCCAGACCGGCCTGATGAAGATCAGGTACGTGATGTGGGCGATCCCGTAGATCGTCAGCGCGAGGTGACGGAACACCTCGCTGAAGTGGTAGGAGGTATTCTTGGCGGTGTCGATGATCTTGTTCATTTTCAAAACCGATACGTTTTCACGCCCGGCTCCCTGATTTTGCGCGGCCCCAGTGGCCACGCTCTACTTATCACTATAACACAAAATTACTAAAAAAGCAAGTTTTGGCCTTGAATTATGGGCTGATTTTGTTTGCTAAAACAGCCAAATTCGTTAGAATAGCAGGACTATGAAGTCTTTCTACGCAACCTTGTTTCCCGTGTGGTATAGCTAATTTTCTCTCCCTTTTTATTAAAAAATCATTATTTTGAACTATGCGACAATCACATTTATTTACCAAAACCCTCAAAGAAGCGCCGTCTGGCGAAGAAGCGAAGAATGCTCAGTTATTGATTCGAGCTGGCTATGTTCATAAAGAAATGGCCGGCGTCTATGCTTGGTTACCGCTAGGTCTGCGGGTACAAGAAAAGATTAAACAAATCGTCCGAGAAGAAATGAACGCCATTGGCTGTCAGGAACTCATCATGACCTCGCTGCAATCAAAAGAGCTCTGGGAGTCGACTGGTCGCTGGGATGACAGCGTAGTTGATATTTGGTTTAAGTCTGAACTGAAGGCTGGTGGGGAGGTTGCTCTGGCGTGGAGTCATGAAGAGCCGATCGGCAACATGATGAAACGGTACATCCAGAGTTATAAGGATTTACCGATCTACGTCTATCAATTTCAAAATAAACTCCGCAACGAAGTGCGCGCCAAGAGTGGCGTCATGCGTGGTCGGGAGTTTATTATGAAAGATGCGTATAGTTTTTGTATCGGCGAAGAAGATCATACCGCTATTTATGAAGCCATGAAAGTGGCGTACATGAAAGTATTCGAACGTTGTGGTATTGGCGATGACACATTCATTACCTTTGCGTCAGGGGGAGCGTTTACGAAGTTTTCTCATGAGTTTCAGACTATCTGTGAAGCGGGTGAGGATGTGAGCTTTATCAATCGAGACAAACATGTGGCCGTCAATGAGGAAGTGATGGGTGAAGAGGCCTTAGCTGAACTGGGTGTAACAAAAGACGAACTAGAAGAAGTAAAAACTGCTGAGGTTGGGAATATCTTTAACTTCGGTCGACAGAAAGCCGAAGACCTTGGTTTGACTTTCAAAAATGAAGCTGGTGAAGACACCGCTGTTTGGATGGGTTCATACGGTATCGGGATCACTCGATTGCCAGGTGTGTTGGTGGAGAAGTTTGCTGACGACAAAGGCATTGTCTGGCCGGAAGCGGTGGCGCCGTTTAAGGTGCACCTGGTGGCGCTTAATCTTGATGATGCAGTAATCAAAGATTATGCCGATGGCATCTATAGCGCTATGAATAGCCGTGGAATCGAAGTTCTCTATGATGACCGGATTGAAGCTCGTCCGGGAGAAAAGTTCGCTGACTCAGATTTGATAGGCATGCCGTACCGCGTTGTAGTAAGTAAGAAGACTAAAGAGGAAGGGAAGTTTGAAGTGGTAGTACGAGCTACTGGAGAAGTGAAGTATTTGACAGAGGAGGAACTGTACGCAGATTTTGCTTAGTACAGTATGCACTTACTCACTTCGAGATAAACTAGAGATAAGTAAGTCGTGTTTGTGTAGAGGGGGGGGTTATAGAACAGCCGCCAAAATTCCGAAAGAATTTTGGCGGCTGTTTCCATTTGTAGTATGATACGAGGCACTATGTCGAGCTTCTCGCGCTATTTTGACAAATTTTTAGGAACGATTTCGACCGATATCGGGATTGATCTTGGAACTGCCAATACTCTCGTCTATGTTAAAGGCCGGGGAATTGTTCTCTCGGAGCCAACTATCGTAGCGGTCAATAAGAAAACTGGTCAGTTAGTGGCAGTCGGCAATGAAGCTAAGTCGATGCTCGGTCGAACTCCTGGTCATATTGAAGTGATCAGGCCACTCGTCGAGGGTGTTATTTCAGACTTTGAAATTACTGAAGAAATGCTCGCATATCTCATTAACAAAGTGCGTAGCGAAATGCGGCAGATTATCTCACCACGAGTGTTAATTGGGGTACCATGCGGCATTACCAATGTAGAAATGCGTGCTGCGCGTGATGCTGCTAAGAACGCCGGTGCCCGAGATGTGTTCTTGATTGAAGAACCCATGGCAGCAGCTATCGGAGCAAAGCTACCGATCCATAAAGCCGTTGGTAGTATGATTATTGATGTGGGTGGCGGTACGGCCAACATCGCCGTTATTTCACTTGGTGGAATTGTCACTTCAGAAAACTTACGCACTGCTGGAGATCATCTCAACAGTGCGATCGCAAGCTATATCCGCGATCAATTTAAAGTATTGGTGGGGGAGAAGACGGCCGAAGAAGCGAAGATTAAGCTTGCGTCAATCGTGCATCCCGATGAAGTAAAAGAATTGGTTGTGCGTGGTCGCGACGTTGTTACTGGTCTTCCGCGCGAAGTCGTCATTACTGATGCAGATATTCGGGAAGCTATCTCACCTTTGGTTGACTCAATTGTTGATACGGTTCGGTCCGTCCTCGAAAAAACCCCACCTGAAGTATTGGCAGATATTATGCAGCGGGGCATTCATCTTTCTGGAGGAGGCGCCCTTATCCCGGGCTTTGCGGCACTGTTAGAGGAGGTTTTGCAAGTACCGGTGATTATTGTGCCGGATCCACTTCGTGCAGTTGTGCGTGGAACTGGTATTGTATTAGAGAATCTTGATGACTATGTTGAAATTCTCATCGACAACGAAGGTGAGCTCACGCCGCACCTCTCATAAGAAACGCTTGCGCTCTATTATTCTGCTTGGGGGAGGACTCCTGGTTGTCCTTTTGTTACTGCCACGTGTGTTTGGCTTTGTGTCGTCATTGGTATTTATGCCCCTGGCGATTACTGAGTCAGCCACGGCACGAATCAGTGCGCTGTTGCCAGCGTACTTCACTGATCGTCATGAGTTAATTACACAAATTAATCAACTGGAAGCTCGGATCGCTCAAGAATCAAGTGGTGCAAGTACGGTAGTAACATTGCAAAGAGAAAATCAAGCGCTGCGAGCTCTGCTTGGTGATGAAACAGATCAACGTATCGCTGCCGGAGTGATTGGACGACCGACGGTAACTCCTTATGATGTCTTGGTAATTGACCAGGGTAGTAGCTCCGGAATTGTCGAGGCAGCACCAGTGTATGTGGGTAGGGATCAGGTGATTGGCTTTGTCGAGCGAGTCTATGAACATAGCGCGGTTGTCGTCCTTGCGACGACTCCTGGGTATGCATCAACTGTGTATATTTATGGTCCAAACATCTATACAACCGCTCGCGGATTAGGCGGTGGTGTGCTTGAAGTTAGCGTGCCGCAAGGAATCGAGATTGCTGAGGATGATGTTGTGGTATTGCCATCACTTAGTTCTGGTGTGTATGGCACACTCAGTGTTATTGAATCAATCGCGTCAGAGCCAGAACAACGCGGCTACGTGACATCCCAAGTACCACTGCACAGTTTACGTTTTGTTAGTGTAGGTCGAAAGCCGCTTGAAGTGATCTCTTTTGACAGCGCCCGTGAGGTGGTGGCTGAGGCACGTGAAGCATTATTACGAATCCCGGTGCCAGCGGGGGTGTTGGTCGATTTTCAAGAAGATACTGGCACTACCACTGCCAGTACGACAGAAGCGGCTACTACTTCGCCTGCCGTATGAGATTTTTATTATTTTGCATCTTGGTTATCTTGAGTACTTTGCTGCCTTGGCCGGGGCTATTGTTATTGGCAATAGGCTATGCGCTCTATGTTTCTGCAGCGTATGAGTTGATTGTCCTAGGAGGACTAATTGATGCGTACTATGGAGTAGCAGTTGTTGTGCCGTACTATACGCTCGTCGCTGTTGCAATCGTATTGTGTATTGAACTTATCAAACCACTCCTTAGTGTTTATACTGATGAGTACAGTCTTCGTTAACTATGTTTTTTCGCCGCAAATCAAAAAATCAGGTTGAGTTCGATGAGATTTTTCTTGATGCGTCCAATTTGCCTTCATTCAACCAGGGTCGTCTCGAAGGAAAAATGGAATTACCAATCACCAGGCGCAATGTACTTTTAATTGGAGGTCTGTTTGTTATTGTTGCACTATTGTTTTTGAGCAAATTATTTACTCTGCAAGTGATTCATGGGGCAACGTACCGGGAACAAAGTGAAGCCAATCGAATTAATGAAGGAGTGATCATCGCTGAACGGGGTGTGGTCTATGATCGAAATAACGAATTAGTTGCTTGGAATGAACATGACTATACAGATGAATATGCGTTTCCCGTACGGGCGTATTCAGACCGCTTGGGTATTGGACAGCTGATTGGGTATGTGAGTTATCCGCAGAAAGATAGTCGAGGTTTTTATTTCCGTACCGAGTACATCGGTCGTAACGGAGTCGAAGGGTCTTATCATGCTATGTTGAGTGGTCAAAACGGCCAGCGATTAGTTGAAGTTGATGCACATGGGTCAGTGGTGTCTGAACATGCGGTTGAAGAACCGGTGCCGGGAGGAGAGGTGCATTTGTCGATCGATGCTGAGCTCTCAGAGGCGATGTACAACATCATTGCGACATCAACTGCTCAGTCAGGTTCGCGTAGTGGTGCCGGGGCAATTATGGACGTGCGAACTGGTGAGATTATTGCAATGACTAGTTTTCCATCGTATGACCCGGAAGTGATGGCGGACGGTGATGACGTCGCTTTGATTAATCAATACAACGCTGATGAGCGATTTCCGTTTCTCAATAAAGTGATTGCAGGTGCCTATACACCCGGATCAATCGTGAAGCCATTTGTGGCGTACGGGGCATTGGCAGAAAACATTATTAGTCCAGAGAAAACCATTGTTAGTACTGGAGAAATCGTTATTCCAAACCCTTATAACCCATCTAACCCATCGATCTTCCGTGACTGGCGAGCTCATGGAAAAATGACCATGCGTGAAGCAATTGCATTCTCTTCAAACGTCTACTTTTATATTATCGGTGGTGGTTTTTTGGATCAGCCTGGGTTAGGGATTACTAAAATGCATGAGTATTTTAGTTTGTTTGGTTTTGGCAAAGAATCAGGCATCAATCTCGATAATGAACAAACGGGTACGGTGCCAAACCCTGAATGGAAGCGTGAATTGTTCGATGATGACTGGCGTTTGGGGGATACGTATTTCACTGCTATTGGTCAATATGGTTTTCAGGTGACGCCACTTCAGATGCTGGTAGCCTATGGGGCGCTCGCCAATGGAGGGAAGTTATTTGTGCCACATATTGAAAAAGACGTCGTAGGAGAGTCGACAGATCTTGGTCTTGATCCAGCAAAGTTGTCCGTGGTGCAAGAGGGGATGCGTAAGACAGTTATTCTTGATGGTGGTACTGCCCGGTCACTTGAGAAACCCTATGTCAACATCGCGGCTAAGTCTGGTACTGCTGAGCTCGACTTCGCTAAGGCTCGGTTAAACACGTGGGCTGCTGGTTACTGGCCGTATGAAGACCCTCAGTATGCATTTATTATTCTGATGGAAAACGCACCGTACGCTAATCGTTTAGGGGGTACGCGCGTGATGGGTGATGTAATGGATTGGATCAATGTACATAGACCTGAGTATTTAGGGGAAGATGTTGAAACAACAGAGCTCGAATAGGCATTTTTATACACACGTTGACCCGCTCGGCATTGTGCGTATAATTGGACACACCAAATAAATCAGAATCTATGAATGACACACAAGCATACCTAACCAAAGAGAAATTTGATGAATTGAAGAAAGAACTGGAACACCTCAAGACTGTTCGTCGTAAGGAAGTTGCAGAGTCACTCGAGTATGCTCGAAGCCTTGGAGACCTCTCAGAAAACGCTGAGTATCAGGAGGCACGCGATATGCAGGCAGCAATTGAAGAACGAATTAGTCACCTCGAACAAGTTATTAAGGAGGCCAAGATTGTTGCACACGACAAAAATGGCGATGTGATTGGTCTTGGGACTGAGGTAACTATTCAGAAGGATGGTGACTCAAAAGGCATTTCTTACACTATTGTTGGTTCTGAAGAGGCTAACATTCACGATCATAAGCTGTCATATCTTTCACCACTTGGTGAAGCTTTGATGGGGAAGACAAAAGGCGAGACCTTTAGTTTTGAAACACCAAATGGTAAACAGTCATACAAAGTCTTAAAGGTTGGGTAAGCGGTATATACATGACAAAGGGCGGCTGTCTTCGACAGCCGCCCTTTGCATTTCTCTCCCGAAACGCTAGTATAGAAACCTATGTCATCAATTGAAGAAATTAGGGAAGAGAGAATTCGAAAGCGTGATCAATTGGTCGCAGCTGGGATGAACCCCTATGCAGCGACGACCAGCCGTACGCATTCAATTGGTGCTGTTCTCAAAGAGTTTGATACGTTAGCTGATGATGAGACAGAGTTGGTAGTTGCTGGTCGGGTAATGGCGATGCGTCGCCACGGAGGGTCTGCTTTCGTAGATTTATATGATGGTACAGAACGCATGCAGGTTTTTTTCTCCAAAGATGCTATTGGTACTCGTTTATTCGAGTTGCTCAATGACACTGTCGATCCAAGCGATTTTATCGAGATTAAAGGAACGCCTTTTTTAACCAAGCGAGGTGCTGAAGCAATCGCTGCATCAGACTGGCAAATTTTAACTAAAGCATTACAGGCCGTGCCGGCAGAACACTTTGGTATTAAAGACGAAGATGAGCGCTTGCGTAAGCGATATCTGGACATCCTACTTGATCCTGAACTACGCGACTTGTTTATTCTCAAGGCTAAGTTTTGGGATACGACGCGGGCTTTTCTAAAAGAAAAAGGTTTTTTAGAAGTGGAAACACCAACTCTCGAGGTCACCACCGGTGGTGCTGAGGCTCGTCCGTTCGCTACTCGCCATCATGATTTTGATATGGATGTGTTTATGCGTATTTCGGTTGGTGAATTATGGCAGAAACGTCTGATGGCAGCGGGTGTGCCAAAGACATTTGAAATTGGACGAGTCTATCGCAATGAAGGGTCGAGTCCGGAGCATCTCCAAGAATTCACTAATATGGAATTCTATTGGGCGTATGCCAACTATGAAGATGGCATGAATCTCGTGCGAGAGTTATACATTCGTATCGCTTCAGAAGTATTTGGTACAACCAAGTTCACTACCCGTGGCCATACGTTTGATTTGGCTGATGAATGGACTAAGATTGATTATGTAGAAGAGATCAAGCGACAGATCAAAGTTGATGTCACTTCAGCCACTGAAGTTGAGATGGCGGCGACGGCTGCTGAATTAGGAATTACGTATGAAGGAGGTAACCGAGAACGTCTTATTGATACACTTTGGAAGTATTGCCGCAAGCATATCACCGGCCCTGCATTCTTAATACATCACCCACTTATTGTTGGCCCATTGGCTAAAAAAGTTCCAGGTAAACAAGTGGTAGAAATGTTTCAGCCAATTATTGCAGGAAGTGAGGTAGGACGCGGATATAGCGAACTTAATGATCCAATTGACCAGGCGGCACGATTTGCTGTTCAGCAACGACTACTCGATGGAGGTGACGAAGAAGCTATGATGCCAGACCATGAGTTTGTTGACATGCTTGAATACGGTATGCCACCAACCTGTGGCTTTGGTTTTGGTGAACGTTTCTTTGCTTTTTTAGTGGATAAGCCACTACGTGAGACGCAACTCTTTCCACTTGTTAAGCCACGTGATTAATGTGTAACTTTTCTTCTCATGGTGGTGTTACAGGCCCATAATGAGTACTTCAACCTATCACGTCGGCATTATTCTCGATGGTAATGGCCGTTGGGCAAAAGCGCAGGGAAAGCCACGTCTTTTCGGTCACACAGCTGGTTTTAAAAATGTTGAACCAGTCTTACAAGCGGCGCTCGACATGAACATCACCACGCTGACAGTGTATGCGTTTGCGATTGCAAACTGGAATCGAGATAAAGACGAGGTGGATGGGTTGTGGAATATTTTCCGATTATTTTTTACCTCTGAGCTGGAGAAAATCAAAAAAAACGAAGTGCGCGTTAAAGTGATCGGGAGACGAGATGAGATTGCCGACGATGTCGTAACCCTGATCGAAAAAGCTGAAGTTGAGACTGCACATTTCACCAAGGCCACGTTCCAGATAGCTTTGAACTATGATGGGGTAGAAGAGGTCGTCAGAGCCACGAAGGCGATTGCTGAACAGGTGAGCACAGGTGCCCTCAACAGCGCTGACATCACCCCAGAGCTCTTAGAACAACATTTAGATACATCGAGTACACCTGAGGTTGATGTAGTTATTAGAACCGGTATGCCGCCACTTGAGTCAGAAAAGGGTATGGGAGTCTGGCGCAGCTCATCTTTCTTACAGCTGCAATCTGCTCAGGCGGTATGCGTCTCAACCGAAACACTGTGGCCAGACTTTTCGGCCGCTGATCTCAAGGCTGCCATGACCCTTGCTAAACCCGACGATCGATTGTTTGGTGGTCAACGCCAGCACTAAGATGTAACTTTTTTAAAGTTACATTGTTTTTACATATGAGCACTATTAATGTGCACAACATGTTACTAGGAGGTGACAAATATGTCTCTTGAATATTTTTTAGACGAGGGTGACAGATTAGGAAAGCCTGCTGGGGGGAAACGTGGAGCCATTGAAAAAGCTCGGCGCGCCGAAGAGAAAAGAAATGTTCTTTTTGCTCAGGGTCTATGGCCGATTCTGGAACCTGTGAATGGTCCTGAAGGTGATCCTCATCCTTTTTTTTCTGGGCTTTAACAGTAGGGCGGCGAACGCGCCGCCCTGACCGCACCTGTGGTAAAGCACCATGGGTGTTTTTTGCTGCTTATATTTTGACACTGAGACTGGCCACGGTGTCTTTAGTTGGAAATTATTTGCATAAATAAACTTTATCAGTATAATCAAAATACATTATGAATTTTATAACTGCACAAAAGATGCACCGGTGGATGAAGCCTTCTTCGGAAGTCGTCTTTTGTATGTGTGGATAATTATTCTCCTAATCATGTAAGCGGCCACTTCCTTAGTACGGAAGTGGCCGCTTTTCTAATCTTTAATACGTAATTTATCTACTATGAATTCAACACAACCAACCATAATAATTTTTGATTTTATGCGTACGCTGTATGATCCTGAGAGTGATTCATTAATCATGGGAGCTATAGAATTACTGGACGCTTGCAAGAAAAATCATCATGAACTTTATGTGCTTTCACGTAAAGAAGGTCAGCGGCGTACGCGAATAGATGAATTAGATATCGCACACTATTTTAAAGAGATTAGATTGGTTGAGGATAAACAAATAGACATGCAATTATTTCGCAAGTTGCATCCAGATAAGACTATCTGGGTAATTGGGGACAGGGTTCGGGGTGAGATCCGGCATGGAAATGAGATTGGAGCAGTCACGGTTTGGTTCAAAAATGGTTTGTTTCAGGATGAAGAGCCCCAGACAGGTGAAGAAAAACCAGACTTTACAATCTCCAAACTTAGTGAATTTATAACAATTTTAGCTCAGTAGAAACGGTTGCATTATGTTGGCGGAGAGATCTACCCGCCAACACAGTTCGACAGTTTCACCAACAACTACAGGGGGCCATCATGGCAGACGTTATAAAACTCCAGACTGCAATCGAGCAGCTGGGACTTTGGCAGGCAACTGGGGATGATGGGCGACACCGGTATCGGTACAAGCTCATCCCTGGCACGTTCAGGCTCACTGCTGATATGAGACAACAGCTGGGTGACATCGCGTCACTGACTACCGGTGGACTACAAGCTTCGGCTGCTCTGTCTGCTGCTCTGGGGAAAATTTCTCAGGCCGGCAAACAACTGACCGCAAAAGAGGCTGCTATCCTGAGGATGCTTAAGGCATCTTGTCAGGGATATCACTTTGCACCTGAAGTGCAGTCGTTGCCACCGATCGTCAAAGTTGATTTGGCGTGGGATGGTGAGCAGTTGCAGGTGCTAGAGATCGATACCTATAACCCCCGTGGGTTGGCGTACGCTTTCTGGTTGCGCCATGTTCATGTGCAGGCAGGGGATACTGAGGCAAAACACCCGGTCTTACTCCAGGCATTGCAGGCAGAGCTTGGAGGGGGTCAAGATTTGGTGTGGCTGTACTCCGAACGTGAACGCTATTACGCCCCAGTCCTGCGCGCTTTTGCGCAGGTTGTGGGCGAATACGGTATCAATGTGCGAGTGGTTGGGGAGCATCAGTTGCCCGATGACTTAAGCGATACTGCTGACGGCTTTCTCTCTGAGAACGAGAAACTGTTGATTGTCCCTGATCGTATGCACGATAAAATCGCTGCCAGGAATGCTTTGGTGCAGTTTGCTTTACAGTATCCTGAAAGGATGTTGACGCCGTATGTGCCACATTTGGGAGCCAAGGGTTTGCTGGCGTTCCTGACCAACGGCAACAGTGATGCTGAGGTAGCTGCCTGGCAGGATTTGTATCTTTCGTCAGCGGTAAAATCGCTGGCTGGTCGGTACATTCCTAGTGCTGCAATTTTGGGTAAGCAGTTCACTCGCCGTGATCTGCCGGACTTCGTGGCTGATGGTCAGTCAGTACTGAAAGCAATCAACAGTTCTGGTGCGAAAGGTGTGTATATGCCAGACGCATCAGAGCATGGATCAGTATTGGCAACTGCTCGAAACCAACGCAATATAAATTTTATTGCGCAAAAACTGATCCGACAGTCACCGTTGCTTCTTGAGGGATGTGTAGCAGAGGAGTCGCACCTGGTGCGGATCACAGCCTACGTTGATACACGTACAAGCAGGTGCTTGGACGCTGAGTTGACGGGGACGGGCTCTGATCCGCTTGTACATGGCGGCTCTAGCTGTGTACAGTTACCGGCCATCTTCTGAGTACCTGATCAGAAGACGAAAACATAAACCGGGCGCGTGAGCGCGCCCGGTTTTTCTTTTTGTCGAAGGTTTGTGTTGCCTGGTTGTCCACAGGAAAGTGTGCCGAGGTGGTTGTCGGTGGGTTGAAGTGGTGTATAGTGTAGGAGTGGTGGGAGATAGTGGTATACTTTAGAAATAAAGTATATGAAGACGATCTGATCTGAATACCCGCTGCCACGGCTCCACCCGTAGTGGCAGGTCTTCAGATCAGATCAGAATTATCAATATGTTGATTGGCGAATACAAGCACACGTTGGATCCCAAGAAACGGCTGTCCATGCCGTCCAAGTGGCGGAAGGAACTTGGGAAAAAGCTTGTTGTCACTCGCGGACTTGATAACTGTCTCTTCGTATATCCGCTGAAGGAGTGGCAAAAGATCACTGAAAAAATTGGTCAATTGCCACTCGGACAGTCGGATACAAGAAGCTTCAATCGATTCTTCTTAAGCGGAGCTGTTGAAGTGGAGGTAGATTCAGTAGGACGTATTCTCGTTCCAGATTTTTTGAAGGAATTCGGACATTTAGAAACCAAAGTGGTTCTTGCCGGAATTCATGATCGTGTAGAAATTTGGGATGAGAAGAAGTGGGAGGAATACAAACGTCGTATCGAAGGGCAGGCTGATGCGTTAGCCGAAAAGCTTGGAGATATTGGCGTCCTCTAGATCTACCGGGCATCACATAGTAATACCGCGCCATGAAACACATTACCGTGCTACAAGCGGAAGCCGTCGATGCTCTGGATCTAAGTCCAGGGTCAATTGTCGTTGATGCGACTTTTGGCGGCGGGGGACATGCACGCGAAATCTTGAGTCGACTCGATGCAACTGGGACGTACATTGGTATTGATGCTGATGGCACTGCGTTTAGTGAGTCAATTCGTGAAGAGTTTGCTGCCTACCCAGCCAGTACCCACTTAGTCACTGATAATTTTAGAAATGTCAGTGACATCTTAATGAGATTAGATATCCCACAGGTTGATGCCATTCTGGCTGACTTTGGTTGGCGTTCAGAACAGTTTCAGGATAACCAAAAAGGTTTTTCCTTCAACGATTCATCAACGCCGCTCATGACCTACGGTGATCCTGAACAGTATCTCTTTACAGCCTATGACATTGTCAACGACTGGGAGGAGGAAAATATTGCAGACATCATCTACGGATATGGGGAGGAGCGAGGTAGTCGACGTATTGCTAAGGCAATTGTCGAAGCACGAGATATCGAACCAATCTCCTCGAGTACACACTTGGCAGAAATAGTTAAGGAAGCATTGCCAAGCTTTCTAGCCAAGAAGCGAGTACACCCGGCAACCAAGACTTTTCAGGCATTGCGCATAGCGGTTAATGATGAACTTGGTGCGATTGAGTCTCTGATTTTGAATGGCTTTGCTCGCCTAAAGCCAGACGGAACTATGGCTGTTATCACCTTCCATAGTATCGAAGACCGGTTAGTTAAAAACCTCTTCAAAGCATTTACACGCGATCAACACGCTGAGTTATACAGCAAAAAACCACTCGTCCCGAGTGATGAGGAACAAAAGACAAATCCCCGCTCACGGAGCGCCAAACTACGAGCATTAAAAAAAGTATGAATGTAACAACACTACAGAATGTACACTTTGAGGCACAGCGCAGCCATGTAGCGGCAGCTTTTACGTTAGTGTTAGTATTGATGGGCCTCTATATGTACTTTGTTAGTGCCTCGGTTGTGCATGTTGTGATTCGACAAGAAGTGCAGCAGGAAATCAACCGGTTAAACTCTGAAATTAGTCAATTGGAAGCAGCTTATATCGAGGTACAACACTCTGTCAGTGCTGAGATAGCATCACTTGATGGCTATCAAGAAACACAAGCTAAGATATTTATCGACCGCATTGATGATACTTTGGTATTATCAGCAAGTGCTGATCGATAAGTATGCGTAAAAAAGCAATTTTCCGAATACGGGTAATTACTGGGGTGGTGCTGTGTTTGGCACTTATCTTAGTTGCTCGACTGTATCAGATTCAAGTGTTACAGCACGATGTCTATCTTGAACGTGGTGAACAACAATACGTGCACACGGTGAGAGATTTATATACTCGAGGGAGTATTTATTTGACGACTAAAGATGGTGAAAGAGTATCTGGTGCGACAATAAAATCTGGTTTTGTTCTTGCGATTGATCCCAATCGAATCAGTGATAGCGAGGTGGCTTATGAAGCGCTAGCTGCAGTGTTAGATATAGACCGCGAATATTTTCTTACTCAAGCTGCTAACAAGAAACGAAAATACATAGAAATTGAACAGCGTTTAGATGCAGAGTCAGCATCAGAGATTGATGCTCTTGATGTCTCAGGTTTATATCTTTATAAAAATCAGTGGCGCTACTATCCTGGAGAAACACTCGGGGCACGTAGCATTGGTTTTGTTGGTTTTGCAAATAATGACGACGTGTTAGCTGGACGCTATGGTCTTGAGCGACAATATGATGATGTATTGTCACACGAGTACGAACACTTGTCAGTAAATTTTTTCGCTGAGATTTTTAGCAATTTAGGTGAAATAGTCTTCGACAGCACTGAAAGTCGAACTGGTGATGTGGTGACATCGCTCGAACCAACAGTACTGCGGCTTTTGCAACAAGAGTTACAAAAGACCCAAGATATATGGAATAGTCAATTAACTGGTGGAATTATCATGAATCCTCAAACCGGTGAAATCTATGCTCTTGATGCAGTACCAACGTTTACACTTAATGACCGCACTGGAGTTGAGATTGATTCGTTTCGCAATCCAATTGTCGAAGATGTGTATGAATTTGGATCAATTATTAAGGCGCTGACCATGGCATCAGGTCTAGACTCAGGGGCTGTCTCTGCTGGCACAACCTACTATGACTCTGGGAAACTTGAACTCGATACTTTTACAATCGGCAACTTTGATGGCAAAGGGCGTGGAACAGTAGACATGCAAGAAGTGTTAAACCAATCACTCAACACAGGTGTTGCCTTTGTGGTTGATACAATGGGAAAAAATAAATTTCGAGATTACTTTTTAAATCTAAAATTGGGAAGTGAGACGGGGATTGATCTACCAAATGAAGCGTACGGTTTAGTCCAAAACTTAAATTCACCCCGCGACATTGAATATGCCACAGCTTCGTTTGGTCAGGGAATTGCCTTCACACCGATTGCCGCAGCCCGGGCATTGGCCACTCTCGGTAATGGCGGCAAGTTGATTACGCCTCATATTGCAACTGCAATTGAATACCAAGATGGCCAAGTCAAAGAGGTCACGTATCCAGATGGCGAACAAATATTCACAGCGGCTACGAGTGAGGAAATCTCGCGGATGCTTACCAACGTGGTTGATGATGCCTTACGGGGCGGAACTGTCGCATTACCTAATTATTCGATCGCCGCAAAAACGGGAACAGCTCAAGTAGCCGATAGTGCCAATGGTGGGTATTACGAAGATAGATATCTCCATTCGTTTTTCGGCTATTTCCCATCGTATGATCCCCAGTTTTTAGTGTTTCTCTATACAGTAGAACCTAAACAAGTCCGATATGCTTCAGAGACACTGACTGAGCCATTCATGAATATAGCCAAATTCTTAATCAACTATTACAATATTCCTCCAGATCGCTAAATTAGTAATGGTTAAGAAATGATATACTGCTAACTTACTTATGAAAGATTTCTTTAAGGCCTGTATTGTTTATGTGCTAACACTTGAGGCAACTTTGCTCATAAAACGCGCGAATCCAACTATTGTTGGTGTGACAGGGAACGTTGGCAAAACGTCAACGAAAGATGCAATCTATGCTGTTCTGAAAGATGCTGTACATACGCGTAAAAATGAAAAATCATATAACACTGAATTAAGTGTGCCACTCACAGTATTGGGTCTTGATAGTGCCGAAACTAATCCATTGAAGTGGTTGAAAAATATTTTTGAAGGTTTCATTGTTGTATTACATCCTGGTAATTATCCAAAAGTATTAGTGCTAGAAATGGGAGTTGATAAACCAGGTGATATGCAACGTCTCACCCGATGGATTAAGCCTGATGTGTGCGTGATTACGCGATTACCCGATGTTCCGGTTCACGTAGAAAATTTTTCGTCACCTGAGGCTGTTAGTGAAGAAAAGTTACAGCTTCTGGCTGCGCTGAAGTCTGACGGTGTTTTTGTGTATAACCACGATGATGAACGATTACGTTTGGCAGCAGAGAATGCCTACCAAAAATCAATTGGGTATAGTCGCTATTCGCCGTCGCACTTTACAGCTACTGGTGATCGGGTGGTCTACGATGGTGGCCGGCCAGTTGGTATGCGGTTTGATTTGATGCATCTCGACGTAGAAGCGTCGATGCTTGTTAAGGGCTCGCTTGGTGTGCAACATACTTACAACTACGCAGCAGCAGCAGCGGTGGGGTCAATTTTTGATGTACCACTTCCAATAGCCATGCAATCGTTAACAACTCTCGAATTACCACCGGGACGAATGAAACTACTTCGTGGTGTTAAAGACACGATTATTATCGATGATACGTATAACGCCTCGCCAACTGCGACTGAGCGCTCACTCCAAGCCCTTAAAGAACTTAAGGGTGTGAATCGCCGAGTGGCGATTCTGGGTGACATGCTTGAGCTTGGACGTTATTCGGTACGTGAGCATGAGCGGGTTGGTGAAGATGTAGCGAGTAGTGCTGATGCATTAGTCACTATCGGTATTCGTTCTCGGAAAATAGCGGAAGGAGCTTTAGAATTTGGCATGAGTGAAAAACATATTTATCAGTTTGATACACTTGCCCGAGCCAAAAAAGATATTCTTGGTCTTTTACAAACTGGTGATGTGGTGTTGGTGAAGGCTTCACAGGGTATGCGACTTGAAGCATTAGTAGGGGATATTATGCAGGACACTGACCGCAAATCAGAGTTACTTGTGCGTCAATCTGAAGGGTGGCTCAAACGACCGATTCAGACTCTTGTCTAAAATATAAAGTTGTTGTATAGTTCGAAAACTGAACTAACTAAAGTACAGTATATCTATGAAAAAACTTACTACTACATTAGGTGTCGGAGTGCTGCTAGCTTGTATGCTGGTACAACCAGCTGCAGCGCAAGTTGTTGTCACTTCGTATACACCACAAAGCCAAAGTGAAACTATCGCTTATTTGCAGGGAGTTATCGCTCAATTACAAGCACAGCTTCAGCTCCAGGGTAATTATCAAGTCAACTATCAACCAGTTGGCCAGGTGCAAGGGGCAACATTTTCAAACCAAAGTTACACCGTTCGAGTTGAGACAGACTTTGTTCGTGCGGGCAATGATGACGTCGAGCTTAATGGATCGATTGATCTTGGTAATGCTCGTTATGCCAACGTTTGGTTTGAGTATGGTGACAGTGCTCGATTCGGTAGTCAGACACGTCGAGAGTATGTAACCCGAGATAGTGACTTTGACTTTACACTTGATACTGATGATCTAGACCGCTTTGTCTATTACCGTGCTGTGGCTGAAGATCCGTCTGGAAAAAAGATTAACGGGTATACACGTGCGATTATGGTCAATTCTCGCAGTAATCGTAACAATAATGATGATGAGCCAGAGGTGGATACTTTCTCAGCCCGAAATGTTGACGAAGATTCTGCTGAGTTACGTGGTGAGGTTGATATGAATGATTTCCGTAATGGTTTTGTATTCTTTGTGTACGGTGAAGATGAGAACGATGTTGAGGATGTTGAAGATGAAGATGAGTTCCGCGACATTGATGAACGAGGTGATGATCTACAAAAAATCTCTGTCGATAGCGACCTTGATGGCAGTGATGACTACGCTCGTCGTGTGAGTGGTCTTGATGACGATACTGAATATTTCTTCCGAATTTGTGTTGAGTATGAAGATGAAGATGATGATGAAACGCTAGAGTGTGGCCAAGTTGAAGACTTTGAGACTGATCGAAACTAACCGCTGCTTAGCACAAAAGCCGGCGCCCTTCGGGCGCCGGCTTTTGTGCTACCATAGAACCATTATTGAGTAACACTTAATTTGTTATGACTACAGCAGAAATCGCTAATCGTCTCGTCGAGTTAAACCGCGCCGGTAAGCACATGGAAATTTATGAAGAATTGTATTCACCAGAGGTGGTGAGTGTAGAAAACGCCGGTGAGCGCATGGAAAGTGTGGGTTTCGATGCCATTAAAGCTAAAGGAGAGCAGTGGTTTGGCATGGTAGCTGAGACGCATGAATTGCGTGTCGGTGAGCCACTTGTCGCTGATAAGAGCTTTGCAGTGACCTTTTATATGGATGTAACGTTTAATGAAAACGGTGGCCCCATGATGACTGGCCGAATGCAGTTTACTGAATTAGCGGTCTATAAAGTAAATGATGAAGGAAAGATTTATCACGAGGAGTTTTTGGGGTAATTGCAGTCTCAACAGTACAAACGCCCAGTTATGTATAATTGGGAGTTTGCTGTGCTGAGGAAGCTTTTACAGGATAAATGAAATTTGCATACAGAATCAGTACACGGTTCGTCATCTTGATATTCCTTGTTGCGTCTGTTTTTGCTGTGCAACTTTATATAAAAAGTCAATTAATTTTGTTTAGGTATTTATAAATCAACACTGGGGGCTGGATTAGTAATACCCAGCCAATGATCACGACGACATTGACACCGAAGACAGCGGTTTGGATGTAGGGAATCGTGTAGATCCAGTCTTGCGAGTAGACATTGGGGATTTCCCAGAACAGGATTCCGAGCACCATGGCGAGTAGAGTTGCCAGAGCGAGGTGGGGGATGAATGAATAGGCCCAATCATAAAGGCTCTTAAAGTGCATTAGAATAATTGGATACATCAGCCAGCCAAGTGCTGAGACGGGGTCTGCGTAATGTGCTGCCAGGATTGCATCGATGGTTGGTTGATAGTCAGCAATCTTATAGCTCCAAAGTTTGAGCCAGAGCGAACCAATGAGTTCAATTCCGATCGAGAGTACCGCTAGTGCTAGATAATATTTTCCAAATTGTAGGTACTTTTTATCAAACAATAATTGTAGCGCTGTTGGTATATTTCAATAATGGCAAAGTACATCAAAAAGCAGCCAGGCTCCTAAGGGAGCTGGATAGTACCAGTAGGGATGCTCTAGAGTGTAAAGATACGTAGAAAAGAAAAGAATACCTATACTACAGATAAGTGCCAGATTGTATGTATAGTGTATTTGCATACTTTGAGTATACCAAAACTTTTTTCAAGTAACTTGTAGAGAAGCGCGGTCGTAGCGCCAGCGGGCAATGAGGATTGAGCCGATGATGAAAATTTGCAGGAGTAACATTGGATGGGATTGAAAGAGTATGCCGTAGGGCATCCAGACAAAGGCAGATATGAGGACAACCAGCCGAACTCGACTCGGATCAGTCGACCAGAAGCCATAGGTTGCCACAAACGATCCAGCGATCGCAAATATACTTGGCCAACCAGCCCAGGTGAGTATCCCAGCACCCACAATTGTCACGAGTGTCCCGTAGTAGACTAGCGGGGAGGCCGCCCAAGGCCAGCGATCTTTTTGAGCAAAGATCAGATTTCTCAACATCAGGGTCACCATCATGGCTGCTCCAGTATAGGCAGCGATAAGAGCTAAGTGTGCACCTAGTAAACCGAGTGCCAGGACATGGAGGTAGAGGATCTGATTCCGGTTATTGCATTGAAATGAGCCAACCATCACGAGAAAACCTAAAAGACCTAAAATTTGTATTAGGTATTGGTTGGTGAGTAACGTCAGGATAGGTTCTGGCATAGGTATGTTTTGCTGTAATAGTAGCACTTTTCTAGTGTGCTACACTGATCCAAAAATGAAGCAAACAATAACTATATTTACTGATGGGGCGTCAAAAGGAAATCCTGGCCGAGGTGGTTTTGGAGCGGTAATTTCTGATGGTGAGACAGTGACTGAGATTGGTGCATACAGTGAACGCACTACCAATAATGAAATGGAGCTTAAGGCTGTTGTGGAAGCCTTGAAAACAATTGATCACGAGGTCGATACTGTAGCGATTTATACAGACTCCAAATATGTAGTTGAAGGTGCAAATGGTTGGATTTTTGGTTGGCTGAAAAATGGGTGGAAGACCAAAGCGGAGACAGATGTGTTAAATAAAGAACTTTGGAAAGAACTACTCCCGCTCTTAAACAAATTTGTCATTGATTGGCATAAGGTTCCGGGTCACGTGGGGATTATAGGTAACGAACGGGCAGATACTATTGCGTCAGACTTTGCTGAGAAAGGACAGTTTGATTTGTACACTGGGTCACTGAGTGATTATGGGTTTGATATTTCTGACACATCGTACGATGAAGTTAAGGCTAAAGCTCGCAGCGATGCCCGTAAACGTTCAGCTCAAAAGGCGTATTCATATGTTAGTGCTCTTGATGGGGTAGTGCAAACACATACAACCTGGAGTGAATGTGAAGCACGTGTGAAAGGCAAAAAAGGAACACGGTTCAAGAAGTCTCTTGATGCTGCTAATGAACGAGAAATCATCAAAGATTTTGGCGGTTAGAGGGCAGTAGAGATTACTACGTATGAATGGGTTTAAAGATATTGAAGCAAAAATCGAAGACGCCATAGCTTCTCCGTCTATTGAGAAAGCGCAGCGACTGATGCAGTCACGTCGTGGACTGTGGTTGATTGCTGTGGTGGCTTTTGTAGAATCAGCACTGCCCGTGCCGATTCTGACTGATCCTTTTCTAGCAGCAGCAGTGGTTTTAAATCGCTCAAAAGCAGTCATGCTGACCCTCCTCACGACGGTTTTTTCAGTCCTTGGCGGTGTGGTTGCCTACTATTCAGCAGCTCTATTCTTCGATGCAATTCTGAGTGCTATGCCTGCTAACTTACTACAAAAATATGAGATCATGGCTACCAATACTGACACCAATATATTTTTCCTGACTATCATTGGCGCGGTGACACCGGTGCCGTATACAATCTCAGCTTGGGTGGCAGCAGCATTACAAGGTGGCATAGCAGTATTTATTCTGGCGTCACTAGTCGGGAGAGGGTTTCGGTACGGCATCGTAGCGTATTGTAGCTATCGCTTTGGGCCGGCAGCTTTGCAGTACGCTAAGCGCTATGTCGGACTCACATCGCTACTAGTCATTGCACTGGTGGTTGCATACGTTTGGTACAAGCTTTAAACTGGCAATATGAAAATATTTCTGATCCGCCATGGAGAAACAACCGGTGATATCGAAGACCGCTATGGTGGTGCGTATGATGATCATTTAACTGAGAGGGGGAGAAGCCAACTAGCAAAAACTGCGGAGTCATTACGTGGCAGTGGTATTGAGATCATTTTCCATAGTCCGCTCATCCGCGCGCGAGAAAGTGCTGAGATTATCCAAGCCGAGATTGGTTGTGCGTTGCAGGTAGTTGATGGATTAAAAGAGCGTCATTATGGCATTCTCGGTGGTCTGACAAAGTCAGAAGCACTTCAGAAGTATCCTGAGGTAGTAGAAGCGCATAAAGATCCGCTGAATACTGATCCAGAAGGAGAAAGCTATGTTGATTTCAACGGACGTGTTATTGCTTCGTATCAATCAATTATCACTGAACCATATAAGACGATCGTTATTCTTGCGCATGGTGGTTCGCTTAAGCGAATTTTGGATTTTTTAGGAGAACCAATTCCAGCCTCAATTGGCGATGGTGAGGTGATTGAGATTGAGACACACTAAGTCAGCTATAGTATTTGATGACAAAAAATAATCCAGAAAACTTACACTGGACCATTTGTACTAATTGCCAAGGGCAAGGGAAGATTGTTCGTGGACCGTCAAAAAGACGACGTCGCTTGCATGAGCTTGAGCTAGCGTTGTATGAAAAAACGGCCGGGAAGGGGATTGCGCCAAAGCCACTGACAGACAATCTCGACATTTGTCTGTCATGTGCTGGATCAGGGCTACAGTCTGCTGATGCTGACTCAAAAGTACCAAGAGATGTATTTCCTCATATCGCGATTGTTGGTGGGGGTATTAGCGGCACAGCGCTCGCAGTTGCTTGTCTGCATCGTGGTATTCCGTTTACCCTCTACGAACGAGACCAGAGTTTTGACGCTCGTTCGCAAGGCTATGGCCTGACGCTGCAGCAGGCCAGTAAGGCAATTGAAGCTTTAGGGGTTACGTCACTACCGGATAGTGTGGTCTCGACCCGACACGTTGTCCATAATCCTGAAGGAAAAATCATTGGCGAGTGGGGCTTGCGCAAATGGCGGCAAGGGCCGGTGCCGGAGACCTCAAGACGTAAGAATATTCATATAGCACGCCAGACCTTGCGCTCGGCTTTGTTAGAACAACTACACGAAAGTGAGTCAGTGAAATGGGGACATGAACTGATCACCGTCGCAGAACAAGAATCTGGCAGTAGTGAGCTCACTTTTAAAGCTAATGATACAACTGAAGTGGTAACGGCCGACCTGGTGGTCGGAGCCGACGGTATTCGCAGTCGAGTGCGTGAGCTGTTGATTGATGAAAAGAAAAATCCATTGCAGTACCTCGGCTGCATCGTGATTTTAGGTATTTGTCCGCTTAAGGCATTGGCTGATACTCAAAGTCCACTCTTTGATTCAGCAACGGTGTTTCAGACAGTTAGCGGTCGTGAACGCATGTACGCCATGCCGTATGATCACGATACGATCATGTGGCAGGTGAGTTTTCCTGTGGATGAGGCAAAAGCAAGTGAATTGAGTACTCGGGGAAAGAAAGCGATGAAAGAAGAGGTGTGTCGCAGATTGGCCTGGCATGAACCAATTCCGCAGATTTTGGCCGCCACAGCTGAATCAGATATTACAGGTTACCCAGTCTATGATCGGCCGTTGCTTGATCCAGCCCTTTTGCACGAAGCTGGAGCGATGACGCTACTTGGTGACGCTGCCCACCCGATGAGTCCCTTTAAAGGGCAGGGGGCCAACCAGGCTCTGCTTGATGCCCTTGCGCTCGCTCGTAGTATGTATGCAAAATGTGGCCCAGGCTCAGACTGGCGCGAAGCAGGTTTACGGAGAACTATATTGGATACATTTGAAGCTGACATGTTAAAACGCACCGCGTCTAAGGTACAAGACTCAGCTAAAGCAGTAGAACTTTTACATTCCGATGCAGTGCTGCATGAGGGTGATGAGCCAAGGGGGAGAGGGTTGGTTTGAACACGCGTGGAAATGAGGAAATAGAGTCAGCTACCTCTCTTTCTCTGAACCTCCATTTACAGAAGCAAGGCCTAGGGAGGTATAATCTAGAGACGGATTACTTTGATTTAGATCTTACTACACAAGTTCTGGGTTATATTGCCGTAGTATTACTTTTTGTCTCGTTCCAGATAGACAATCGAAAAAGTATTTTAGGTTTTCTTATTGCGGGAATGGTATTTCTCGCTGCACATCAGTTTTTGCTGGGGGCTCTGGCCGGTGCTATCGCCAATGCTTTGACCATCATACGCAACCTGGTTTTCCGGCATAAAAATGACACGGCTATTTTGCAACACGCTGCCTGGCCATATGTATTCTCTACTATCCTTGTCTGTACTGGTTTATTCTTTTGGCAAGGCTGGTACTCATTACTCCCGGCTTTAGCGGTAACAGCTTCAACCTTTGCACTATGGGCAGATAATACAAAAACAATCAGAGTACTGAGTTTGATCGGGCCGTTGGTGTGGCTGCCGTACGCGTTTATCATTGAGTCAGTACCGACGGTTTTAATTCAGGTTGTGATTATTGCTTCAATTGTGATCGCGATGGTTCGGTTTGATTGGAAAGGGAAAGTACAGTGATTTAGAGGGGTAAGAGGTGGGGAGGAAAACTTAACGAGAGAATTTGTTTTATTTTTATAAGCATATGTTATATTGCGTACAATCTCTTTCGATCGCATCAAAAAGCTGTGGCCAGAACAGCGGTTTGGGGCCGAATTGAGATTTGTGCAGGACTACCATCAGTCAGGAGTTTTCTGGGCACGTTTTTTCTGACGTAAACGTGAAAACGTGCACCCGCTAGCGGTGAGCGAATCATCGATACCATCACGCTGGCCTGGGCCCTCCATAGCGGGGGGCTCTTTTTTTGTACTCGTGAGTCTTCTCGTGATTAACCAAGTAAATTCATTGCCCTGTAAAGAATTTCTGGTTACATAACCTCGCCTGACTTCGACCCTTTTCGAGAGATAGGAAAATGTTCCAATTTACAGTACTCGCCTTCACACACCATAGTGTGTTTTGTGCCAAAATTTATATATTCTTGATTTAGCTTATTAAGCGCATTGTGGTTAATGTAAGTATTGATTCTACTTGCCATATCATCAATAAACTCATTTCCAAAATCAAACCAACAGTCTGAGCTTATAACTGCACTTATGTGCCTGTACTCTTTTTTATGGAAAAGTGCAGTTGGTACACGAACGTCTTTACCACCGCCAGTGTCTAATATTTCATCGTGAAAATATCTACCAGATTCACCTGTTTGTTTAATAAACGTTAGACCCATGCCGTACAACACAAGCTCTTTTGCCATATCTGAGGGTTCATGATGGTTAATTAGCTCTGTATTTATTGCTAATATAAACTTATCATCATCTTTGAAATCAGGACTTCTCTTATAGGAATCAAGTTTATCAAATTTTGCTAACGTTGAACTTATTATCCTGGGTGCAGACAGTTGTAGCTCGTCAAATATATTCGAATTTCTTGTATATATTTGACCTGGTGTTATTTCTGGCTTTGCCCCTAATGGTCCCTGCTGAGGACATACTGCTTCAATCCATACTTTGGAACCATCAATTTGTTTTATGCAAAAGTCAGGTCTAGCTGACTGTTTTTTATTTCTTGGCGGCGGAATTAGTTCATAGCCTTTATGTAGAAGTATAGAACAAAGTTGTAATTCCCAAAGTCTACTAAAGAAATTGCCTTTAATTTTTATCTGTTCTTTAAAGTTATCATCTAAAAATCTTTCTGAGAGCGTAAAAGCTTTTTCAATGCATTGCCTTCGATCTTTAGCCAATCCGTTAAAAACATATGTCGGATCATATTGTGAAAACTCTTCTTTGAACATCTCATACTGAGATTCATCTGAATCTATATCTAGTATGGGAATATCTTCGTCATATAGCATTGTGGTAAATGTATCACAAAAACAACCAAAATGAGGCTATTTTCTCTTCCTTAATTCGAACCTTATCGAGTGCTCGAACTAGCTCTCTAATTGGTGATCCCACGGGGAATCGAACCCCGATTACAAGAATGAGAATCTTGTGTCCTAGCCGTTAGACGATGGGACCAGTCTGGTAGACCTGCTGTCTCAAGTAGGTCGTGGGCCAAATAGTACCAAATACGGCAATAAACTCAATGTCGCTCGTGATACGATATGAGGGTAGTGGTGTTTTCGATAATTTTTTAAATAATGTTTTCATTTGTACGACGATTGTTTGGTAAATCCAAAGCTAAAAAAGAGGCTGAGCCAGAGGTGGTGGAAGTGCCTGAAGGAGCGCCAACATCATATTCTCTTGATTTTAAAGGTGCCGACGAGATCATGGTATCAGCTGCGGATTGTAGTCGTAAGAATGTAGTGGCGGTAAAGCATCAGATTGTTCGCCCAGAACGCATTGCTAAAATTGTGACGTTCCTAGCGGAGTTGCCAACTAAGGGAAAAAAACGGATTAACTCGAATCCGTGTACTGAGCACAGTCTGACCGCTCTCAAAGGGGGTAAGGCTTTTGCACAAGTGGTCTTTTATGAGGGAGCGTTGATGCTTGAGAATAAAGCGTTTATTGACAGTGATGACAAGGCACTAAAAAAGCAAGCCGAACTATTTGAGATCATTAAAATCGAGGTGTAGCGTTTGGTGTATTCGATTAGTCGTCTTTGTCACGGTCTTTCAGGGGATCTCTGCCTTTGCGCCGCAGGGCACTATCATGTGCAAACATGAGGTTTGCCAAGGTATGTTGTTCTTCAACAGGTGAATAAGACCCAAGTTCATTATAGTCAACGTCAGGGGGGATTGACATGGTGACAACTGGCATGTCAGGCCAGGCCAGGCTACTATCACGAAACATGTTTCGACACACTCGGCAGGGATGCAGCGTCGTACAGTTAATTTGACTCGGATCATCTTGGTGTTCGGCGACTACTAGAATACCAACAATTTTATCGAAGCCACGTGCGGTAGCTTGGTCTAAAATACGACGTTCCGCGCAGTGTTTATCTGCATCTGGGGTTTCTTTGCTGTTCCAGCCAGTAAGTATTTCAAACTCATTAGTTTCAGTGTTTAAGACAACTGCAGCAGCTCCTACACCGAAATTTCGATAATTTAATTTCTCGTCTATTACTTTACGCTGCATGGCATAAGCAGACTGATATAAGGTAACTTTGTTATTCCAGAAATACTCCAGAGCGTCTTTTAGTTCTTTTGGTTCTTCGCCATAAAGACGTTTAGAATTTTCAATTACTGCTTTCGTTACATTTGTTGGCCTCTCAATCATTGTTGCTAGTATATCAAAGCTGGCTCGCGAAGCGAGACAGCGAAGAACGTATAATAGTATCTAGTTCACCTTCCGCAACGAATCCTTGATATCAAATCGAGGATTTACTTTCTTTCCAGGATTGAAGATGTCGTCGGGATCGAAAGTGTGTTCGAGTTTTTTAAAGAGTTCTAGGGTGGCTTTGTTAAACATCTTCGAGAGGTGTGGGGTGCGAATAATACCGTCGTTATGTTCACCACAGATGTTGCCATCGTACTTGACCGCCGTGGCAAAAAATTCCTCAGCCATTTTTTCTACCAAGTCAGGAGTGGTTTTGCTAGTGAAGTCGAGGAGGGGATAGAAGTGTAAGTGGCCGTTGCCGCCGTGGCCGTGGACTGCAGCCGTAACATTGTATTTTTTGAGGAGGCGCTTGATGTCAGTGAAGAACTTCGGCAGGTGCTTTGGTGGGACGGTCATGTCTTCAAGGAAGGCTGCCGGACGTTTGTGTTTGTCTTGGAACTTTGAAAGCGTGTAGCTGGCTCGGCGAATTTGCCAAAACATCTCGTGTTCGGTCGTGTTTGTGACTAAACGAGCCTTCGTGCCCGTAGCTTTCTTGATAGCGGTTACGGCTGCTGCAGGGTCAGTTACTTGGCTAGTATCGAGTGTGACCAGAAGTGTGAACTCAGGAGTTTTGCGCATATACCGGACGTGGTACAGGGTATACATGGCCAAAAGCACTTTATAGTACTGAGCGCCAGAAAGACGGTCTTTGAAAAAAGATGGGTTCTTAAGTGCTAAATCGAATGTCAGGCCGTCAAATAGTTCGACATTGATTGGGTCGTATTCGAGGGCTTTGATGATTGTTTTACCTGCATCTTCAAGACTAAAGATTGGAATGGTGACCAAAACAGTGTCGTTCTTGATTGGCTCAGTGCGCATAGTCATTTTGGTGATGACACCAATAGTGCCTTGGCTACCAGCGATCAGATGACAGAGGTTGAAAGTAGCTTTACCTTTCTCAAAGTCAGCTACCGAACCGTTGATAACGTCCCAGAGTGGGTACCCGGCAGAGTTCTTTTTGGTTTTTGGTTCGGCATGGTCGACTGTGCTTTCGTGTTTTTTGATAAGTTCAAAAACAGCTTTGGCGATTTGTCCGTGGGCGTTGTCTTTTTTGATAAGGGCTTTAAATTCCTTTAGTGTCAGTGCTTTGAAGGTATAGGTAACACCGTCATGCAGGGTGACATCTAGTGATTCAACCCAGTCAGCACAGTGACCAAAACGAAGCGAATCAGGACCGGCGGAATTATTAGCTACGGCGCCACCAACTGAGCAAATGTCTTTTGATGCTGGGAAGGAAGGTAAGTAGACATCTTTCTTCTTCAAGGCTTTTTCTAAGTCACGCCACATGAGACCTGGTTCACAGGTAAAGGTGGTCCCAGAACGACGTTCATCGACTGAGATGAGCTCGTGCATATGAGCACACATGTCGATTACGACAGAATCAGTTAGTGAGCCACCAGAGAGGCCCGTGCCTGCCGCACGGGGAGTGAGTGACAGTGAAGGAAATTCAGCGGTGTTTACGGCTATCACTTTTACTGCAGTTTCAACGTCTTTTTGGTTGTGCGGCTGGATGACAATTTGTGGCTTTACTGAAAAAATACTTTCGTCATAACTGTAACGTTTGAGGTATTCCTCACTAGTGCTAATGCCACCCTTGAAGCCAGCAGCACGGAGTTTTTGTTCGATTAAAAGGTGTCCAAGGGGCTCTCGCTTTAGTGAGGCAAATGATTTTTTAGTATCGAGAGTGGCAGTTTTGTCGACTTTTGGGCCAGTAGCTTTGGCTGGAGCAGTTTTGATTACTTTTGTAGTAGATGTGCTCACAGTTTTGTTTGAGGCACCTTTTTTGACCACTGATTTTGTAGTAACAGCTTTTACAGACTTCGCTGCGGCTACACGTTTAGTGGTTTTTTGGGTAGCTTTTTTAGCAATACTTTTTTTACGAGTAGTTTTTGCAGCTTTTTTAGCAGTGCGCTTTTTTGTGTCGGCGTCGACCACCGCAAGGGTGCGTGAAGAACTTGGCATTGCTTAGATTATAGCGCACTCTTACTTTTTAATTCTTGAGTTTCCACAAATGCTATACTGACGCGCATGACTCAATCACAAGCACTCGATATTCTTAAAACAGGTGGCAATGTCTTTCTGACCGGTGAGCCTGGTGCCGGGAAAACGTACGTGATCAACCAGTACATCGCGTGGCTCGAAGCGGCAGGGATTAAGGTGGCGGTGACAGCTTCAACTGGGATCGCCGCAACGCATATTGGTGGTCTTACAATCCACTCATGGAGCGGGATTGGGATTAAGGATTCACTTTCACCCTACGACCTCGACAAAATTCAGAGTAACGAAAAAATCTGTAACCGACTGAAGAAAACGAACGTACTGGTTATAGATGAGATATCGATGCTCGCCGGAGGCACACTCGATATGGTGGATCAAGTGTGCCGGAGTGTGCGACAAAAATCTGAGGCGTTTGGCGGACTGCAGGTAATTTTTGTAGGCGATTTCTTTCAACTGCCGCCAATTGGCCGACCAGGTGATGAGTTGCGCTATGCTTTTGAAAGTCGTGCGTGGGAAGATGCGAAGCCACTCGTTTGTTATATCACCGAACAATACCGTCAGGACGACGAACTGTTTTTGTCACTTTTGAAGTCGCTTCGTAGTGGCGACGTGGAAGAAGAACATTTTACGTTACTTTCGGAACAAACTGATATTGCTTTTACGGACATTGAACCAACCAAGCTGTACACCCACAACGCCGATGTCGATGCAGTCAACATGACCAAGCTTCGTAGCCTGCCGGGTATGGTGCGGAAGTTCACCATGAGTGGTGAGGGGAATAAACAGCTTCAACAAAACTTGTCTAAAAATTGCCTTTCACCTGAGCTCTTAGAGCTCAAAGAAGACGCCATGGTAATGTGCACTAAAAATAACTTTGAAGCGGGGTATGTTAACGGTACTTTGGCGCGAGTGACGGCTTTTGATGCTGATGGTCTACCGATTATTGAAACCTCAGACAAGCGCACCATTACTATTAAACCAGTTAGCTGGGAGATTAGGGACGAAAATAAAATCATGGCTGCAATCGAACAGCTACCTCTACGACTCGCGTGGGCAATAACGGTCCACAAAAGTCAGGGAATGAGCCTAGATGCAGCGGAGATTGATCTCTCAAAAGCCTTTGTATTTGGCCAGGGCTACGTGGCGTTGTCACGAGTGCGGACGCTCGCTGGTCTCAAGATGCTTGGCATGAGTCCAACAGCACTTCGGGTTGATCCAAAGGTAATCAAACATGACCATATATTTCATCAGCACAGCGATATGGCTGAGAAGGCATTTGCCGAGATGGAGGATGAAGAGGTCACAAAATTGCATCGCAATTTTGTGACCTCTTCAGGTGGCAAAATGCCTGAGCCCGGAGCAGTTGTCGTGGCTGAAAAAGGCTTTGCTCGTGTGCAGAAAGAAAGTACCTACCAGCAAACCAAAGTGCTTTTGGAAGAGAAAAAGACAGTTGCTGAAATAGCTAAAGAACGAAAGATCAGTCAAGCGACCGTCTGGTCACACTTAGAAAAATTAGTAGAGGCGGGTCATGTATCACGTAATCAGCTCGAACATCTTGAACCAGACGGCTGGAGTAAGATCTATTCAGCTATTGAGCTGGCGATTAATGAACATGGTTCAGAACTTCTCAAGCCACTCTATGAACACTGTAATGAGGAGTATGACTACGATCTCATTCGTCTAGCCCGTATGCAGTATAGTTTGACTGAGTTGAAGTAGCGACTGTGCACTAACGTGGTTGGCTGACTATTCGTGACGACGTATAATGAAAGAAGATTTATTAAAGTAACTATTTGTTTATGAGCAAAAAACTCGGAGTATTTTTAGGTATTATCACTTTTGTCCTGGTAGCAGGAGTTAATTCAGTGTCGGCTCAAGTCGCCAACACGGCAGATGTGGTCAAACGCATGCAAGAAATTTCAGAGCAAATGCAGACTCTCCAGACTGAATTTGCTGCATTGACCAAACAACTACAGGGTACGCCGACTCCAACAGTTCTCGGTGCCCAGACATCGACTCCTAATACTGACCTCGCTCCGGTCTTTACTGAAGATTTGAGTCCTGGGGTGACCAATGATGACATAAAGAAGATTCAGCGCTTATTGGCAGCTGATCCAGAAATTTATCCTTACGGTGTAGCCTCTGGTTTCTTTGGTCCGAAGACGGTAGAAGCAATCAATAATCTCCAGGTTCGTTTTGGCTATGATCCTGTTGGGGTGATCGGTCCAGCGACCAAAGCACTCCTTGAAGGCTGGATCCGAGCGTATCCGAATGAAAACTATCCAGAGGGGGTTTTGACCAGTCGACCAACAGCAATTATTAGTGGCGGCGGCTCAGAATCAAGCCAGCTCTTGGCACGACTCCAGTCGCAATTAGCGTCACTAACTAATCAAGGTGGTTCAGTAGATGAGGATGAAGAAGAGGATACTTCAGTTCCACGAGGAGTTTTGGATGACAATCCTGCTAAATCTATTGAAGTGTCGTTCTCAGGCAATACAGCTACAGTAGAAATTGAGTATAACGATTCGGATGAATATGATGATGAAAAATTCAGCGTTAAGGCTAATTCTATACAGTCTGTTGCGCAGGAGCTTGAATTTTTGACATTTCTATCACGAGCAGAAATTGATGATTTAATCGTCGAAGTACAGAGTGGTAGCTCACGTGGGGGTGATAAAGGTGATGCCGATGACGCTATTGACGCTGCGGACGAAGCAATCGCTGACGCTGACGATGAAATTGATGACGCTCGAAGAGATGACGAAGATACTGAATACGCTCGTGATTTGCTCGACGAAGCTGAGGACCTACTTAGAGATGCTGAAGATGAATATGACGATAAAAACTATGACCGAGCCATCGTAAAAGCTCAAGAAGCTGAAGAAATGGCAAAAGACGCTGAAGATGCAATCGGTAAAGAGGAGCGCACAGCCCGAGACATTGATGTTATTGAAGTTGAAATTACCGATGACAACGAAGCTGAAGTGAAGGTTGAGTATGATGATGGCGATGATGAGCGTTTTGACCTTGACGAAGATGATCGTGAAGAATTGATTCAAGAAATTGCTGATGAACTTGATATTGACGAAGATGATGTTGAAGACTTAATTGAGTTTGACTACGGTGATATAGATTCAATCACAGCTGAAGTTAATCGAAATGACACCGATGTAACGATTGAGTTTGAGAGTGGAGTAGAAGCTTCATTTGAAATTGATGAAACTGACGAGGATGAGATTATTGATGAGATTGCAAAACTCTATGACTTGCGAGCGCGGGACATTGAGGATGTAATTGACTTCGACTAGACGTGAGGGTTGGCAAAAGCCGGCGCCGAAGGCGCCGGCTTTTGTTATAATTAACCTATGGCCTGGCGTTGGTATCGAGTACGAAGAAAACGAGCGAGTAGTGTGACTAAACACTACCAAACTCATAAAGAGCTTGCACGAGAAGTGATTATCAAGAGACTTGAATATTGGAATCAATTTTACCAACTTACCTACAACCGGGTGGCGATCCGAAATCAGCGGCGCTGCTGGGGAAGCTGTACTAGCAAAGGAAACCTTAATTTCAGTTATAAGCTGATTTTCTTACCGCCAGCTCTCCTTGACTACATTGTAGTCCACGAACTCTGTCACTTGGCGGAGCTTAATCATGGAAAATCTTTTTGGGCGCTAGTTGAACGGACGTTGCCTGATTATCGAGATCGGGTGCAAGCCCTCAAGCACATTGAAACTGGCGGTACTTCAATTGTGCATCTCACCAAACATCAGCAGGCAGCACTGAAAGAAGTGAGTTTCTCTGGCGTATAAGAAAGTAAGTTAAGTAATACATATGCAATTTTTTCAAAACCTACTAATGAGTATCGCAGCCTTTTTTGGTTTACAGGCAGAGGTACCAGCCCAAGAGCAGGTATCAGAATCAACTCCAAGCGAATTTGTTCAAATGGAGAACAATCAAGCTGAAATAACTGAACAAAGAGCTGATGGAGAAGAAATCAGTGCAGCCGATACGATGATTGAGACGGATGAGCCTGACGACGCTGTGGTTGACACTGCGGTAGAAGAAGATGCAATGGTTGCTGTTGCGCCGGCGGTAGCCACTAATGTCCAAACTGACACTGTACTGGTGGCTGGCGGTTGTTTTTGGTGCGTTGAGGCTGACCTAGAAAAGCTTCCAGGTGTGATCGAAGTGGTATCTGGTTATGCTGGTGGTAGTAGCGCAAACCCAACCTACAAAGATTATAGTAAGAACGGTCATCGGGAAGTGGCTGAGGTTACTTTCAATCCAGCAGTAGTGTCGCTTGAAGAGATTATGATTTATACCTTAAAGCATACTGATCCAACAGATGACGATGGAAGTTTCAACGATCGAGGAGACTATTATTCCTCAGCGCTTTATTATGAAACTGAAGCTGAGAAACAGCTGATTGAGAATCTGATTGCTGAAATTGATCAAAATGGACCGTATGATAAGCCGCTAGCTGTAGACGTTGAGCCGCGCCCGACGTTCTGGCCAGCAGAAGACTATCACCAAGATTATTACAAAGGTACGTTGTCACAACTCAAATACAAGTATTATCGCAACGCTTCTGGTCGCAGTGACTTTATTGAAAAGTATTGGAGTGGTAACACTGACCCGTCATTGTTGTGGCGCGAGACGGTGAGTACTAGTGATGCTTCTTCGAGTTGGAACAATTTTATAAAGCCGACTGATGACCAGCTCAAAGCTCGTTTGACTGACATCCAGTATAAAGTTACCCAAAAGAATGGTACCGAACGATCTTTTAGTAACGAATATTGGGATAATAAAGAAGCGGGTATTTACGTGGATATTGTGTCTGGTGAACCACTGTTTTCTTCAACAAACAAATTTGATTCTGGTACCGGATGGCCGAGTTTTACTCGTCCGATTGATTATAGTTACGTGACTGAGCATGATGATTATGTTTTGCTACAAAAGCGAACTGAAATTCGCTCCAAGATTGCTGATTCGCATCTCGGGCATGTATTTAATGATGCACCAAAGGAGCTGGGGGGTATTCGGTACTGTATGAATTCCGCCGCCCTTCGATTTGTCCCAGTGGCAAACATGGACGCGGAAGGGTATGGAGACTTTTTGTATCTGTTTAACTAAGAGTTGTTTTTTGCAAACCAAAGCGGCGGGAGCTTCGCTCCCGCCGCTTTGGTTATCCTAGTCTGTCGCCACTGTTTTTGCTTTTGGTACGTTACAATTGTGGCAATGATTGAATCTACCCTGGGGCAGCTTTTTTCTAGTGGTGTACCACTGTGGGCACTTATTAGCATTTGGTCTGTCTTTCTAGCCGCCGCTATTTTTCTACTCGTCCGAGGAGCTGATACGTTTGTAGTCGGAGCAACACAGATTGGCGCTAGTTTAGGTATGACACCTTTTGCGATCGGTGTACTGATTGTCGGATTTGGGACTTCATTCCCTGAATTAGCTTCTTCGATTGCTGCTGTCATTCAAAACTCTCCAGAAATAGTCGTCGCAAATGCCGTCGGCTCGAACATTACCAACATTCTTTTGGTCGTTGGTTTTATCGTAGTGATGGGAGGCAAGATTGTCATCAAACGTGACTTAATTAAGTCTGAACTACCGATCTTCTTCATTGCTACAGCTCACTTTGTGGCGATGATTTATGATGGCGTAGTTGATCGCGTAGAGTCTATGTTACTTGTCGGAACCTTTGCTGCGTACATTTGGTACTTGTTTGCTGATGCTCAGGACGAAGATAATGTTGATCTTCAAAAGGATAAGGGTCGCCGACCGCAGCTCCAAGCTCGGTCGTTAGCGTTTTTTGCCCTTGGTTTAATGGCAGTGCTCACTGGAGCTCATTTTGCTATTCAAATGGTGATTAATATTGGTAGTGCCTTGAGCATTCCAGTCGAAGTTATATCCATTGCCGCAATTGCCCTCGGGACTTCATTGCCAGAGCTATTCGTTGCTATCAAGTCAGTCCAGCGTGGTGAGGGTGAGTTAGCGATTGGTAGTATTTTTGGCTCAAATGCATTTAATATTTTGATGGTGGTTGGTCTACCCGGATTGTTTGTTGCCCTCGAGGCTGGTCCAGTTGTCACTGGTCTTGGTTTGCCAGTACTATTAGCTGCTTCAGCGATTTTCTTTGTGAATGGTTTGGCTCGTCAGATAAACCGTTGGGAAGGAGCTATGATGCTACTTTTCTTCGCTTTCTTTGCCATTAAACTCGTCGCATTTATTTAATTTGCTATAGTGTGGGCCTATGGATTGGCCAGAAATACTTCTTATAGATAAGCCGACTGGCATGACGTCATTTGATGTAATCCGCCGACTACGTCGTGTTTATAGCGATGCAACAGGTGAGAAGGCACCGAAACTTGGCCATGCTGGGACGCTTGATCCGTCAGCCTCTGGCTTAATGGTCCTGGGTGTTGGCAAGGGTACCAAGCAATTAACTGAGCTTACTAAGCTCGATAAAGTGTATGAGGCGGAGGTACTGATTGGCCGCTCAACGACGACTGGTGATGTAGAAGGAGAGGCGATAGCTGAAAAACCTGTGGAGGACCTGACTAAAGAAGTGGTCGCTAAGGCTGTGTCTGAAATGACAGGCAGCCTGCGGCTGCCTGTCAGTGCCTACAGCGCTATCAAAAAAGACGGCGTCCCAATGTACAAGCGAGCGTATGCAGCGGCAAAAAAAGGTGAAGTGGTCGAAGATGTACCAGTTCGTGACATGACAGTCTATAGCGCTCGCCTAGAGGCCTTTGTAGTAGATCGTGGCGATGGCTTCGCCATCGCCACCATAACCTTCCACGTCGCCTCTGGTACCTACATTCGCAGTCTTGCCGAAGAGTTGGGTAAACGTATCGACTATCCAGCGTCACTGTGTAATCTGCGTCGTACCAAAGTAGGGGAGTTTGATATTGAAAATGCCAAGATCTTGGATGATCTAGAAACTAAGCAATGAAAAACGCCGCTTGCAACTGCAAAGCGGTCGTGGGGTGAGGGGTGGTTCCGCCAGGAGTAAGTCTTCTCTGCTTACTGATCGCCCCGGCGGTTCCTTGCGTCTGCCTCAGATGCGAGGGAGTTCAAGCGGGCGTTGTATAAAAAGCCCAAATCGCTCCATCGTAACATCAAATGCACTTCTGTCCCCTTCATCATCAGAGGGGTATATTGCGATGCCCCCATCTTTTAGTCGGGTTATCATTATTGCACCAGGTGCAATTTCATGGAGGGCTGCAAGTTCGCTGCAGCACAGGGCACCAGCCTTTTCAGGTGGGGCATACCATGCTCGTACGGTTTCCTTCATTTGTGGCTCCTCTGCCTCAAGTTTGACCGTCTCTGTGAACGGCTTGTATAAAACTATAATATAAAAATTAGAAAAAGCAAGGGTAAGTGTGGAAATTGTATTGAAAAACGCCCGTGAATCTGGCGATTCCTTCGGACGTATGTGTTGCACCTCGTGGGTGCGGCGGCGGGGCGGCGTCAGCCGCCCCGGGCAGACGGCTACGCGCCCTCGCCACTGGTTGGCAGTCCGTGCTTTTTCAGAAAAGCAGAAACATCACCACCTCCCCAGAGTATTTCGGTTGGCCTCCAGCCGTGGCGGACAGCTGTGAGGTGGTCTATTGTTTCGGGCTGTTCCATGTAGGCTGCGTGGGCAGCAAGCTGTCTTGCCAAAACGGCATCGGGGTCTCCTGTCGGTATTTCTTTTGTGGGCACTTTTTTCTCCTCATCTCTCTCTCTCTGCTCGAGAGGTTGCGTATCGCCAGTTATCCGGCGACAAAAAAATAATACAACAATATCAAAAAAACACAAATAATTACTCGATGGATTATGAATTAAACCCAAGCTCTACATTCTTTAATGACGAGTGTTGTAAACACACCAGGGTCACTACTTTTATTGGTAATCTAAATGTCCGTGAACATGGGATTAAAACTTTCAGTAATGATTACGCTAGTTTAGAAGAAAGCGTTGCTGTATTATTAAAAATAATTAAATCAGGATAGATACTATGCGCATAACAATAGGAACTGAAAATACATTAAAAGTTAGTGCAGTAAAAGAAGTGATGGATGAATTGTTAACTGAAGAATATGAGTTGTTGCCTATTTCAACTGACTCAGGTGTGACAGAAAATCCGCTTACCCATACTGAAGCAATATCTGGTGCCAGAAACAGAGCGCGAGGCAGTCTCTCGGGTACAAACGCAGCGTTTGGTGTGGGCATAGAAGGTAATCTTTTTCAAGAATCATCTCAGTGGTTTTTGACAACATGGGTTGTCATAATTAACTCTAGCAACAATAAAGAATATATCGCACAAGGGATCTCAGTTCAGATTACTGAACAGCTTGTTATTGATCAAATTGATAGTAATCAACCAGTTGGTCATGTGTTTAAGTCGCTACCGGCAAATCATGATTATGAAAAATATGGCAATCCAATGAATTACTTGACTGGTGGCGTCTTTGACAGATCTGATGCCTTGAAAATTGCTGTAAGAGCTTGTTTTTCACAAGTGCTCAGAGATGTAAACTAATAGTTTCTACATAAAAGCAAAATTGCCTTGTATGTTTGTCAGTTAGAAATTGGCACTTTTGTTTTTAGAGCTTCTTGAATTCAGTTCCTCCTTTGCCAAGTTGAGTCGTTCTTCCAGTTCTGGAGCGTAACTCGGGTCAGTTAGTCGTGCTGCGGCGAGACCGATCTCTAGACTTTGTATCGTTTTTTTAAGTTTTTCATCATCACATCGTGAAAATTCATTTTGATTTTCTGAGACTCCCTCAGTATCAGCTCTTTCTGCAGTCGCTTGCTCGTCTTTTAAATATTCATCTACAACAAAACTAAGCGTATCTCCGCTGAGATCAGGGTAAATTTTACCAATGGCAGCTTTCGCTTCATCTCTGGTAGGCAGGCGTTCGAGACTGCCAATTTTGCTTCGAACCGCCATAAAGAATGCCCGCCAGTCTTTGATGGGTACTTCTGTTTTTATAATAAAGCTACCTGTCCTTTCAAACATATTGTCTTGAGTTAAAACAATCCCTCAACCACACTCTTTACATCGCCGCCGTCTGCCTTGCCGGCGAGTTCTTTCATGACTGCGCCAACCAACATACCCATTTTGGCTTTGTCGTCTATCCCGAGTTCGGCTTTCTTAGCTTCGGCGACTGGTTTGATCTCTTCAACTGACATCATTTGGGGTAGATAGGTTTCAAGGACGACGAGCTCTTCTTTTTCCGGTACTGCGAGTTCAGGACGATTAGCAGCTTCGTACTGGGTGATTGATTCTTTGCGTTGTTTAGCTTGTCGTTTGATGACTGTAATTACCTCGTCGTCTGTTAACTTATCTTGCGGAGTTCGATTCGTTGCAACAAGTTCATTGGTAAAGGCAGTAAGCAAGCTTCGTACTGTACGCAGCTTGATCGAATCTTTTGCTTTCATCGCTTCTTTAAGTTGATTGTGGATATCTTCGTGTAGGGCCATACATTATTTAGTTATGTTGCTATACTATCATCAATGAGCTCTTCAAAAAAGTCGCCTCCTCGGCGGCTCGTTCTACCCGAAGCACAACTCCAAACAAAATCCTATGCGTGGCATGCTCATGATGCTGGCGAGGTATTGGCTGTGCTCAGGATTACTGAAGATGGGCTTGATGGCCTCCAGGTAAACAAAAAACGCAAAGAACACGGACGTAATAGTTTTTCACAGCAGCCACGTGCAACTGTTTTTGATCGAGTCTGGGCGCAACTCAAAAGCCCACTGGTTTTTGTACTTCTCATAGCTTTTGTAATCACAGCAGCGCTTAGCGAATATGTAGATGCTGGAGTAATTTTATTTGCACTCTTGATTGCGGTGTCGGTGGGAATCTTTCAGGAAGGGAAGGCCTCCCGCGCGTTTGAGAAATTGTCTGAATCGCAGCAAAAGACCGCCACGGTGATTCGTGCTGGTGAACGTCATGAAATCCCGGCTGAAGAGGTAGTGATCGGTGACATAGTAGTGATCCAAAATGGCATGCAAGTCCCGGCCGATATTCGACTGATTCGTTCAAAAAAATTGGCTATTAATGAGGCGACCTTAACAGGCGAATGGCAGGTGGTAAAAAAGAACGCCGATCCTGTATCAGTTGGAGCACCATTGGCAGAACAAACTTCCATGGCATTCAAAGGAACATTCGTGGCTGAAGGACAGGGAATGGGAGTGGTCGTGGCAGTTGGTGATCAGACAGCGGTTGGAAAGTTGGCTGCAGCAGTTCAAAGTGTGGTTGAGAGTGAAACTCCGTTGCAGCTCGAGATGAAGAAAGTCTCGCAGATAATGTTGTATATTGTTATCACCTTAGTGTTAGCCATCTTTATGGTGGGCATCTGGCAAGGATTGAGCTTGCATGACATGCTCCTGATGTCGATTGCGGTTGCTGTTGCGTCAATCCCAGAAGGCTTGCCAGCGGCGGTGACGATTATTCTGGCTGTTGGGATGGAAGCGTTACTCAAGCGTGGTGGACTGGTCCGCAACTTGCTAGCAGCGGAAACTCTAGGTGGCACGACCTATGTTTTGACCGACAAAACCGGCACACTCACTAAAGCTAAGATGGCTGTCACTAAAATTTTGACGGCTACCGGTCCGATCATTGTCACTGATGATGAGCTCCTCGATTCAGAAGCAAAGTTGGTGATGGACGTATCACTAGCAGCTACGGATGCCTACATTGACAAAGGTAAACATGAGACCGTACGTGGTGATTCGGTTGAAGTTGCAATTTTGCGCTTGGCAAATAAAATTGGTATTGAGATTGAAGTAGACTCCTATCGGGCTGACCGAATCGACTATCTGGCTTTCACATCAGAAAATCGTTTTGCAGCTGGTTTGTCACCTGAGGGTGGGGGTTATCGTTTGTGTGTCAATGGTGCTCCGGAATACCTACTTAATACTGTTACATCTGTACAGTTTGGCGATGAAGTGATTTCTTTTGGTGCTGCTGAGCGGACACTTATTGAAAACGCTATTGATGCAGAGACTAGAGCTGGACGGCGCCTTGTTGCGGTCGCCTACGCTGATGTTGCATATGATGATCTGCCAGAAGAAGAATATGCGTCAGTTCTGAAAAACCTGACGTTAGCTGGAATTTTAGTACTGACTGACCCAGTCCGTCCACATGTGAAAGATGCTATTGCTGGTGTGTTAAGCGCTGGAGCAGAAGTACGTTTGGTAACTGGCGACAATCCGCAGACCGCCTTGTCGATTGCGCATCAAGTTGGGATTGCTGCTCCTGAAGATATGGAGGTGCGAACAGGCACTGAAATAGCTGAAATGGACGACGATACACTCTGGCGCACACTAGGCAGTGTCAAAGTGTACGCTCGGGTATTACCGCAACAGAAGCTGCGCTTGGCACAGATTTTGCAAATGAAGGGTGAAATAGTGGCTATGACTGGTGATGGTATCAATGATGCACCAGCATTACGTCGAGCCAATATTGGCATCGCGATCGGTTCTGGGACAGAAGTAGCTAAAGAGGCGTCTGATCTGGTCTTGGTTAACGATAGCTTCGAGACAATCTATGCAGCGATCGAAGAGGGGAGACGGATTACTTCCAACTTAAGAAAGATTGTTGGCTATTTATTATCAACCAGTTTGTCTGAGGTTGTGCTCGTCGGTGCGGCAGTCTTAGTTGGAGCAGCAGTGCCAATTATGCCCGCGCAGATTTTGTGGGCCAATATCATTGAAGAAGGTTTGATGAGTGTCGCTTTTGCGTTTGAGAAAGGGGAGAAAAATGCCATGCGCCGCCGCCCACAAGATATTCATGAAGAGGGAATTCTTTCTAAAGAGATGATGTTGTTTATGGGGATGGTGATCACAATTTTGAGTACCCTGACCTTGGCGTTGTACTTCTATTTACGTTCGCTCGATATCCCAATAGAAGAACTCAGAAGTGCGATGTTCCTCTCAATCTCAGCCGACTCACTCTTTATGGCCTTTGCTTTCCGTTCACTTACGACTCCGGTGTGGAAGATTCCACTCCATACCAATTTATTTTTTGTCGGTTCATTTTTACTAAGCGTGGCGTTGCTGGGGATTGTCCTCACTATTCCATTTTTCCAGTATCTCTTGTCGTACACGCCACTACCGCTCTTTGACATTCTTCTGGTTGTTGGCTTCAGTCTCGCGTCATTGATAACAATCGAGCTTGGGAAATGGATTTTTTTCGAACGACGAAAATAATCACTTCGTGTTAAAATACCAGCATTATGGATCCAATTCAGCTTATTGCCATGGTGCTGCTTTTAGCAATAGTAGCCCTCCTCGTCTACAATTCATTTTTTAAAACTGGAGATTCCACAGTTGATGATAAGAGTATGTTGTTATTACAACAGCAGCTTCAGCAGATGACTGAGACGATGGACCGAAAACTCGGCGAAAGCAACAAAGCTATGCAGGAGGGAAGTCGGATGCAATTTCGGGACAGTAAAGAGCTGATGCAGGAGATCAGTCGTGACGTCAACGAACAAATGCGTGATGTAATCAAAAATGTTGCTGAAGTGAAAGAAAGTAGCAAGCAGGTTTTCACCGTTGCTGATCAACTCAAAGAACTCCAAAATATTCTCAAAAACCCGAAGCAACGCGGTGTGCTTGGTGAATATTACCTAGAGACAGTGCTACAAAACGTGCTGCCACCGGAAAGTTTTCAAATGCAGTATGCCTTTGAGGACGGGGAAGTCGTAGATGCGGCTGTGTTTGTCAAAGGCAAAGTGATTCCGGTGGACTCTAAGTTTTCTCTCGAAAATTACAATCGTTTTGCCGAAGCTTCTGACGGTACTGAGAAAGTCCAGTATGAAAAAGTGTTTTTAAATGACCTCAAGCTCAGAATTACTGAAACTGCCAAGTACATTCGTCCGAGCGAGAAGACCACGGACTTTGCCTTTATGTTTATTCCGCACGAAGGGATTTACTATGACCTCTTGTCAAACAAAGTTGGTGCTGGGGAAGATAACCTGATCCAACGGGCAGCCGGGAAGTATAAAGTGATTATTGTGTCACCAACCTCTTTCTTAGCCTACCTCCAGACGGTGCTCCAAGGCCTTAAGGCGATGGAAATTGAAGAAAAGGCGCAGGACATCATCAAGAACGTTGAGAAGCTGTCAGGGCACATTGCCAAGTATGAGGATTATTATCAAAAGATCGGTAAGACCCTTGAAACGACTGTGAACCACTACAACGCTGGCTACAAAGAGCTCAATAAGATCGACAAGGATGTGACGCGGATCACAGGTGATTCGATTGATCTCGATGTGTTGGAACTTGATAAACCACATAAGGCTGAGGTGTAGAGAGAGTCGGACGTATTCGCTTAAAGCTCAAGTCAAATTTTAACGAGAGGTTCTCGCTGTCGCTGCGGGTTGTCAAAATGAATCACCTGGGTTTTCTTGTTATAAAATGAAAACCGGCGCGGAGCATTACCAAGTTGTTCTTGGATATTAAATATCCTACTTAGTAATGCACCGCGCCGGCAGATGATCCTGTCAGTTGCTTACTGGCTCTCTGTATCTCGGAGCCTAGGGCTTTTCCCTTGTTTGGCATTTTCCAGCTGCTTTTTGTGCAGCCTTTGCATCAGTTGGTTTGCCCTTTGCAGCAGCTCTTTCTGCTGCAACTTTCCTGCGCTTTTTGGCCGCCGCCTTTTTGGATGCCATACTACCTCCTCTGGTTGGTAAATCAAAATTACCAGTTCGTTTGCTTTTGTCAACTGGCCCAGCCAAATCTATTGCAATTTATAAGGATTCTTGTATAATCGAGCGACTTTAAATTAATGATATGGCCGAAAAAGCAACTACAACCGAAGAATTTGCTGTTATCGAAACCGGTGGCAAGCAGTATGTCGTGTCTGTTGGGGATGTTCTCGATGTAGAACTCCTTGGTGGTGACATCAAAGAAGGAGACAAAGTGGAGTTTGATAAGGTGCTGATGACCGATAATGGCGGGTCTGCGACTGTCGGGGAACCGTACATCAAGGGAGCCAAGGTCAAAGCTTCATACGTGGCCTTCAAGAAAGGACCAAAAATCTCAATCTTGCGCTACAAAGCCAAGAGTAACCGAGACCGAAAACTCGGCCATCGCCAAAAGTTTGCGACGGTGAAGATTGAATCGCTCGCGTAAGCGACTTGCGTACGAAGCACGAAAAAACTCCCCTTGGGGAGTTTTTTCGTGCCGTTATGTAAATACTATGAACGATTTCGCCACGCGTTCTTGATCGTCTCGGGATCAGCGTATTCGAGCTCTGAACCAGTTGAGAGCCCACGACCGAGGTAGGAAATTTTGAGTTTTGTTGTATCGGTATCTTTAAGGAGAGATTCAACAAACCGTCCGGTATTTTCTCCGTCTGGATTAACTGAAAAGGCGAGGATCACTTCTTCAAGTCCTTCAGGCAGTCTCGCTTCTACGAGGGTTTTTAACATTCCACCGCGAAGTTTGTTTGAATCCTTGGCGTTTAGAAGTGGTACAGTGCCGCCAAGTACAAAATACAGACCGTCATACACACCAGCCCGTTCAATAGTTTGGATATCTGAGTCTCGTTCTACTATTGTTAATTTAGAAAAATCACGACTACTATCACTACAGATAGCGCAGAGGGTTTCAGTTCCTTGAGCAGCAAAAAAACGACGACAACTTTTGCATTCAACGATATCATCTTGTAATGAGGTTATCAGTGCTGCGATTTCTTTCACCTCAGTGGTTTGCATAGTAAGTACATGAAAGGCGAAGCGTCGCGCTTGACGAGCGCCAACTCCAGGAAAGGTCTCAAAGTATCTGATTAATTTATCTAAATTGTTCATTAAAAATCGTCATCGTTAGCTCGAGTTGACTCAATAGCAGCATTGGAATGCTGGGTGTCGAGATTGAGGAAGCGAACGTGCTGACCATCGAAGTAGAGCTCACAGGAACCAACAGGACCGTTACGGTGTTTCTCAACCATGATTTCTGCAATGTTTGGTCGTTCGGATTCTTTATTGATTTTGTCCTCACGGTGAATAAACATCACGACGTCAGCGTCTTGTTCGATTGATCCAGAGTCACGAAGGTCAGACAGTCGCGGCTTGCCACCACGTTGTTCAACAGCTCGTGATAGCTGCGACAGCGCTAAGACTGGCACGTCGAGTTCACGGGCAAGGATTTTAAGAGAGCGAGAAATTTCAGTGACTTGTTGCACCATAGAATCGCTCGCCTTGGTCGAGGTGGGAGACATGAGTTGGAGGTAGTCGACGATCAGCAAGTCGAGTCCGTGTTCGTTTTTTAGACGACGAGCAGACGAGCGCATTTTCAAAATGTTGTTACCAGGTTGGTCATCGATATGGATTGGTGCTTCAGAGAGTTTTGCCATCGCTGCTTGGACCGCCTCAAATTCTTGATCAGTCTTTAATTTACCAGTGCGGAGCTTCCAAGAATCGACTCCAGCTTCAGCTGCGAGCATACGGTCGACAAGTTGTTGGTCACTCATTTCGAGTGAAAAAATACCAACTGAAGCGCCATACTGCACGGCAGCGTTACGAGCTAAGTCTAGAGCAAAAGTAGTTTTACCCATGGACGGTCGAGCCGCCAGGATTATTAGGTCAGATTTTTGTAAACCAGCCAGGATGTTGTCGAGCGCACCGAAGCCGGTAGGGACACCACGTTTTTCATTTTGGTTCGCACTTAAATGTTCAAAGCGCTCCCAGGCTTCTGTCAGTGATGACCCAATTGTGCGGAACCGTTGCGTGGTGCTGTTGTTGGTTACACCATAGACTTTCTTCTCAGCTTGGTCGAGGGTTTCGTCGATGTTGTCTGGGTCAGAGTAACCCATTTCAGCAATGTCATCAGCGGCGTTAATCAGGCCACGTAAGACAGCTTTATTTTGGACTTGTTCACCATAGTAGGTAGCGTTGCCAGCTGCTGGGACAGTCTCGATCAGTTCGGTGATGTACGTACCACCGCCGACCCGCTCAAGTTGTTTATTGCCTTTGAGTTTGGTGGTGACCGACAAGAAGTCGATTGGATCACCCTTCATAAAAATCTCTAAGATCGCGCGGTAGATCTCGCGGTGCTTTTCAGCATAGAAGCTCTCAGGGAAGACAACTACTGAGATGTCGTGCATCACATCTGGCTTCAATATAATCGCTCCAAGCAGCGCCTTTTCAGCGTCGATGTTGGTCGGGGGAGTGCGTAAGCGCTTGCTTAATTCTGGAGCGTCGTTCATGGCTGCCTATTTTAGCATGAATCACCGATTGACGATTGTGTTAGAAAATGTTGAAAAGTAGTGGATAGTGGCTAGATTTTAGTTAATTTTGGGCCTTCAGCACTGTCTTCAATGGCGTAACCTTTTTTGGTGAGAATATCACGCAGTTTGTCTGCCTCTGCCCAATTACGAGCAACGCGCGCAGCTTCACGTCCATCAAGGAGGTTTTGGATGTCAGTCGGGACTTCGGTGGCGGCCAAAAAGCCAAGGGCTTTTTGGCCGCTTTCGACGTCAAGGTCAAGACCAAAACCAAGCACACTGTCGAGTTCAACTATCGTGGCCCGTTTGTTTGGAGCTGGGATGTCAGTTTCTTTGAGAAGTTCGTGCATCAGGGCAATTGCTTGTGGCGTATCAAGGTCGTTATTGATGGCCTCTACAAAGCGTTGGCGGTAGTCAAAGTCGATTGTGCCTGTAGTGTCCAGACAGTCTTCGTACATAAAGCGCCGGAGGCGGAGCAGAGCTTGTTTACTGGCAGCAAGTGCTTCCATTGAAAAATTAACTTGGGTGCGATAGTGTGAGGTCAGCAACCAGTAACGATACTCAGCGCCTGAGAAGCCAGCTTCAAGTAATGTCCCAAGGTTGATGCTATTGCCGGCTGATTTAGCGATTTTGTCACCTTCAATTTGAATGTGTTCGCTATGCAACCAATACCCAACAAATTGTTTGCCAGTAGCGGCTTCACATTGAGCAATTTCGGCGTTGTGGTGAGTTGGAGCGTTATCGACACCACCGGTATGGATGTCGATTTGTTTGCCAAGCGTCGCCATCGCCATCGCTGAGCATTCAATATGCCAGCCAGGGAATCCTTGCCCCCATGGACTACTCCAACCCAAGTCACCTTTTTTCCAGACAGCAAAGTCAGCAGGGTGCTTTTTTTCTGAATTCTCTGCAACACGGGCGCCACTTTTAAGGGTATTTATGTCGATGTTGCCGAGACGACCATACGTCGGAAACTTAGAAATATCAAAGTAGACACCGTCAGACGTTTCATAGGTGTACCCTTTTTCGTCCAGGGTTTTGATGAGGGTAATTTGTTCTTTTACGAAGTCACTTGCTCTGGTGTATTGCGTTGGAGGAATAATTTCCATTGATTCAGCATCAGCTTTAAAAGCAGCGATGTATTTGTCTGTCAGCTCACGCATGGTCCGCAAGGAAACTTCTAGGCCTTCACGTTTAAGACCTTTCATAATTTTATCTTCGCCAGCGTCAGCATCGTCAGTGAGATGGCCGAAGTCAGTGAGATTCATAGTGTGGTTGACACTGTAGCCGTTGTATTCAAGGGTGCGCTTGAGAACATCGGCAAATACAAAGGCTCGTAGATTACCGATGTGTGCAAAGTCGTAGACAGTTGGGCCACAACTGTACATAGTGACTTTGCCAGATTTGCGGGCAGTAAAAACCTCAAGTTTGCGCGACTCCGTATTATATAGCTGCAATGCTGGAAGATCGATTGGCGGTATTTTGGTTGAAGAAAAGAGGTTGAACATAGTGATGACTAGTATAGCAAAAAGCCGGCGATCCCAAAGGGATCGCCGGCTTTTTGAGTATGCTACAGGTCGGCATGAATTTGCAGCAGTGAAACGTTCCAGAGATTAGCACCAGCTGTCACGTTCGTTTTACATCCACTTTTTGTATCTAAAGTATCCAAAGAACGTGATAGATACCACCGCCATAATACCGAGAATCAGCCAAAAATCGCCAGGTCTACCAACGATCGGCGTGGTTTGTGTATTCATCCCAAACATAGAAGTAAAGAGAGTCAGTGGGAAAGTGATGAAGGCAAGGATGGTGAACGTCTTCATGATTTCATTTTGTTTGGTAGAAAGTAGGGAGTCATTGGTGGCTCGTAAATCTTCGAGCATTTTTATTACTGAGGCCAGACGAGTTTTTTGGTGACCGAATTCATTTTGGAGAGTTTCGATGTGTCTGAGGTACGAGACTCCGAAGGCAAGAGCAGCTTTCTCCTTTAATTCTTCCAGCGGCAGTTCATGGGAAGCAATAACTTGTCGGAAAGTGATCAAACGGCGACTTAAGGTCGATATTTCAAATACCATTTCTTTCTCACGTCCTTGAAAGATTTCTTCCTCCACGTCAGCCATTTTTGACTCCAGATAATCAAGTTTTACTGTCATTGTGCGGTACATATGTTCTAGAAGTCCAAAACACAAATGGGCGCCACTTGCTGTTTTGCCAAGCTGATTAACCATACTTGAAACTTCAAACTCTTTAGAAAATCGATGAATTGCTTCAATATCTTCAAATCTGATGGTTACCAAGTGTTTCTTAGTAGCGATAAATTTAACTTCGTGGGGATGGTTGATATCGACTCGCTTCACGATTGGAAAATCGAGAGTAATTTTAAGGAATCCTTTTTTGGCAAGTACATCAGATCGAGGCGTCATGGTAGTGAGATCACTCGTAAACTCAAGCGGAATCTTGCATTCAGTAATCACTTCTCGAATCTCCTCGGTTGACGGATTAATAACGTCTAGCCACGTCAATTGGTTGTGCTCATACCGTCGTATCATACTGTCTTAATGATACCAAATGATTGTCAGAATTTGATAGAGAGTACTGGATAGTGTGCATCAGCTATTTTTTGGCGGATCTGATGTCCTGTGAGATAATGCCAGGGATATATGGACGATAATCAAACTACACTTCAGCCAACGGAAACAGGGAAGCCTGCCAATTCTAATTTGTTATTAGGGATTGGGTTAGCAGTTGTGTTCGCTGCTGCAGCTTTTTTCTCTGGTGTACAGTTCGGCTCAGGATCTGGTCTCACTAATGGAGGCATGGAAGCTAGTGCTTTTTCTCTATTCCAGAACAATAGCCAGCCAGCTGAAGGGGTTAGTTTGGAAGAGTTCTGGCGGGTATGGAATCTGATGGAAGAAAAATTTGTTGCTAGTACAACGACAGAGCCAGTAACTATTGAGCAGCGTCTCCAAGGAGCGATTGACGGTCTTGTCGAGAGCTATGGTGATCCGTACAGTATTTATCTACCGCCAGTTGATGCTGAGCAATTCCAAGAAGATATTTCAGGTAACTTCAGCGGGGTTGGGATGGAGATCGGTGAACGTAATAACGTTATTACGGTTATTTCACCGTTACCTGATACTCCAGCCGAGCGCGCTGGTGTAGTGGCTGGCGATATTATCGTCAAGATTGATGGTGAGTCAACTGAAAGTATGAATGTCGATGAAGCGGTGAATCGAATTCGAGGTGAAAAGGGAACTGAGGTGAAGTTGACAATCTACCGTGAAGGCGAATCAGACTTCAAAGACATTGCGATCGTTCGTGACACAATCTTGGTGCCAACTATTAAAACTGAAGTTCAGGGTGACGTGTTTGTTATTAAACTCTTTAGCTTCAACGCTATAGCTGAATTAAAGATGCAGGAAGCACTTCGAGAGTATGTGACGTCAGGAACCAAAAAAATGGTGATCGATTTACGTGGTAATCCAGGCGGTTTTTTGCAGAGTGCGGTATCAATCGCTGGCTATTTCTTACCGACAGGTAAAGTGGTTGTGCGGGAAAGCTTTGGCGGCGGCATTGATGAGCAAGTCTTCCGCAGCCAAGGGAAAGATTTGCGACAGTTTGCACCTGAAGAGATTGTTGTACTAATCAATGGTGGTTCTGCTTCTGCATCCGAGATTTTAGCTGGAGCGCTCCAAGAGCATGGTGTCGCAACCTTGATCGGTGAAACCACTTTCGGTAAAGGGTCTGTCCAAGAATTGGTTGAACTACCTGATGGCTCATCACTTAAAGTTACCGTAGCACGCTGGCTGACACCAAATGGCATTTCAATTTCTGAAGGAGGACTAAAACCTGACATTGTCATAACGCGGACGCCACAACAATTTCTGGAAAATATTGACCCTCAACTCAATGCCGCTCTTGAATGGCTTGCTGGCAACAAAAATATCACTGATAAAGCAGCTACCTCATCACCAGCCTTCCCTGAGTAGGGCAGTTTTAACAGCCATGCATCTGTGCTATATTAGCGCCTAATCAGTGCTGGTAGACAGAGTTACCAACAACAGATATTTAACAGATACATCTAATCAACAGTCAGTATGAAAGTAGTGTTATTACAAGACGTAGCGAAGATTGGACGACGCTTTTCCGTCGTTGACGTACCTAATGGGTACGCGCTCAATATGCTTATCCCTAAAGGTTTGGCTGAAGCAGCTACGCCAGAAAACATGAAGCGAGTAACTGCAATGAAAAATAGTGCCAGTACATCCCAGGCTGACAAGGAGAGCTTGTTTGAAGCGGCTTTGTCACTGATTGAAGGTAAAGCAATTGTTGTGTCAGCTGCTGCAAATGATAAAGGACATTTATTTGAGGCTGTGAAACTGGACTCAATAATTGGTGCTATTGGTGGCCATGGGGCAGTTGTGACTGCTGAACAGCTTGCCATCGATACTCCAATCAAAGAAGTTGGCGAACACACAATTGCGTTGCGCGAGGGCGATGTAACCAAAAAAATTACTATTACAGTTGAAGCAGCTACTGCCTAGTACGTACTCGTATGCACAAGAACTTTAAACTCATTGGTATTACACTCAGTCTCTCAGCCTTAATTATTGCTGGTATGGTATGGTTTGTTGATTATCAAGCAACCAAAAATAGCGAGACACTATTAACCTATGACGAAACACTTGATGAATCAGAATTTTTAGACGGCCCATTATCACCAGAGGAACTAGAAGTATCTAACCCAGAGGTATCAAACACTATGAATCCAACAGCAATTATTACAACAAATCAAGGAGTGATTGAGCTTGAACTATTCGCTGACCAAATGCCAGTAACTGTCGGTAACTTTGTATCACTTGCAAACAGTGACTTTTACGATGGCACTAAATTTCATCGCATTATCGATGGCTTTATGATCCAGGGAGGAGATCCAAATACAAAGTCTGATGATACCAGTAGTTACGGAACTGGTGGATCTGACAACATTCAGGACGAGTTTGTGGCTGGTGAATTACTAACCAATACCCGAGGAAGCATTGCAATGGCTAATACTGGCCAACCAAACTCAGGTAGTAGCCAGTTCTTCATCAATTTAGGCGATAATAGTCCACTGGATTTTGATGATAACCGACAACCAAACTCAAAGCACCCAGTATTTGGTAGAGTTGTTAACGGTATGGATGTAGTTGATAAGATCGCCAAAGTTGAGACTGGAGCACGTGACATTCCGGTCACACCAGTGATAATTGAATCAATCGAGATTAAGTAGAGTACCGACTGTGGAATACGAAAAAGGCCTGGCGTTGCCAGGCCTTTTTCGTATTCAAAACTGCTTACGCAGTGGTAACAGATACTTGCTTCTTGGTCACTACTTTGCCGTTGAAACGGGTCTTTCGACTCTCGTTGAATGCAACTGTACCATCAGTCATAGCAAACAGCGTATGGTCTTTACCGACCTTTACATTCTTTCCAGCTTCGATCTTGGTTCCGCGCTGTCGAACAATTACTTGTCCTGTTTTTACTGCCTGACCATCTGCACGCTTTACACCGAGATACTTTGGTTGCGAGTCACGCAGGTTTTTAGCTGTTCCGCCTCCTTTTTTAGTTGACATACGTTATAATAATTGAAATTAAGTGGCGAGAGTATACAAGAAATGTACGAAAAAATCAAGCTAGTTTTGCAAGATGACGCTTTATTTTATAGCTTTTTGTTGATTCTGGTAGGAATTACTGCCTTTGGACTGGGTAAGTTATCTGTTGTCGAGTCTTTAGCAGTGACAGGAGAGCCAGCCGCTGTAAACCTCACTACTCAAACTCGAATGAGCCAACCCGATGTTACTGGGGGAACAGGCGTAACTGAACGGTTGGTTGCCTCTAAAAACGGCACAAAATATCATTTACCAAGCTGTCCCGGAGCGAAACAGATTGCTGAGCAAAATAAGATCTTTTTTACCTCAGCAAATGAAGCTCGAGCGGCTGGCTATCAGCCAGCCGCTAATTGCCCTGGGCTATAATATCTCTGTCATGTCACAAGAAGGTCCCGAAATGCTACAAACACGCACGGCTCAGATTGTTGAGTGTATGAAAACAACTTATGCCGGACTAGCTGGCTTGCAGTATCTTGGTATAAACAAAGATGAAGATGCTGTTACTTATGAAATGTTTCGAGGTCGCTACCAACACGAAAGTTCTGAGTATGTGTGTGAGATCTTAGTGATTGGTCCCTATGAATCAAGCAATATCCCAAGTGCGTCACAAGAGCGAATTAGATTTAAATTTATTGATGGTTCTGCAAACATTACTCTTACGTTCACACTTTTTGAGATCGATGAAGTGCAATGTCTTAAGTCAGCTATAAAAAAAACGGATGCGTCTCATGTACTACCGCTCCGACTTGGAGCTGAGTTATATACAAAGATTGTTCCTCAATTTTGCTCCGCAGTTGCAAGTCAGAGAGATGCTTCAGTACTTCATCTGGTAGGTCGAGGGTCTGTCCAGGGTGATAGTCTAGAGTCTAAACGGTGGGATGCCCTATTTGTACCAATACTAGAGAATTTAGGTTATACAAAATCTGTGGAAGATGGAGAAGTGCATTGGCAAAAGATTTATCAACCGACTGAATAGTAATAAATACTATTCTTACAAAAACCATGATTATTCAGCTACCAGACAATGATTGGCAGGTTATTTTTTTTTAAATAGTTGTTTGTTTTTGAAAAATGCTTGCAACCAAAGAAGCCACGATGGACAGAGAGTGGGGAAGGGTGAGGAGCTTCGAGGATTAGATGTTTTGCAGTATTAATCAAAGTAGTCTTGCTTCGAGCATAGCTACCCCAGAGAAGAAACACTATGTGCTCTTTTTCGTCAGAAATTTCCTGTATAACAGTGTCGGTAAAAGTCTCCCACCCAAGACCTTGGTGCGCGCCGGCTTCGCCGGCGCGCACGGTCAGAGTTGAGTTTAATAGCAATACTCCTTGTTTCGCCCAGCGCTCTAGGTTACCACTCTCAGGTATTTCACTCTCAGTATCAGTTTTAATTTCTTTGTATATATTCTGAAGTGATGGCGGGATAGTTACACCATCAGGCACTGAAAAGGCCAGGCCGGTTGCTTGTCCGGGGCTATGGTAGGGATCTTGTCCCAGAATGACCACGCGTACCTTATCAAAAGGGCAGTGAGCGAAAGCATTAAAAATTATTTGTTCAGGTGGATAAACTGTTTCAGCAAGATATTCGGCTGTGACTGAAGCTGCCAGTGCTTTGAAATAGTCTTTTTCAAATTCACCTTCAAGTTTTTTGTGCCAATCTTGGGGAATTAATTCCTGCATGACTATAGTGTGATTGGTAAGAATTGTATGTCACCACGCTCTTTGTATGAACAGTCTGATTCCTCGTAGGTGTTGAGCGTGAAATATACCCCAGATTCGTCCTGTTCCCAGTACAGTAAATTATATTCGTTTAGTGGCCCAGCTGAGGTAAGTACGCGCATCTTTTGCGTGTCTAGATCCAACAATTTAATCTGGTTTTGAATTGAAGGAGCATCTCCCATGCCTCCACAATTTCCGCTCCCAATAACCTCAGCATCGGTAATAATCATATGTGTTTTTTGAGGAGAGAGGAGCCACTGATTGGTATTTATATTCCAACCACCACCAACTTCAGTATGAAAATTCTGTAAAATGCTCGGCTCAGTACTCCAGGTGCCGTCAATGTTCCTCGTGCGATACCTTAGTTCACGAAATGAATACCCCTCGTAGGGCATTACGGTAGCGTAGAGCAGTTGATTATTTGGAGACATAGCGATTTCCGCCAAACCGCCTTTCCCAAGTGTGCCAAAGTCAGAAATATTTGTTGCTAAACTATCTGTATTAATTTCAATGAAGTCGATGTATTCCTCAGTATATCTAACAGGATTATCAGGGTCTTCGAAGCGGACACCACTAAAATACAGCTTACTCCCATCAGGCGATAAGTGTATTCGGGTGGAACGATGGTAACGATTACTTACATCAGAAAAGATAGTGCTGGTTGCACCAGACAACAGGTTCAATTTGTTGATAGTAGGGCTGCCAAAGCTGGCAGTATAATAGAGTTCTTCTGCACCATGGTTGTAAGTAATTTTGTTTGCGTCTGTCAAGAGAAGAATTTGTATTGGTCCTTGTGGTTCAGCGCTAAAGATATGTTCATTACCAAGTATGATAAGTTTTCCTTCAACTGCATGGAAACTATTTGAAGGGTTTAGTTGCTGAGAAGTAAGAACTTCGACTACAGCACCATTTGCGTCCGTGATGGTGGTATAAAAAAGCCCAGTATTCCACTCTCTCAAGCCTGTCATGTCAGAAAACTTAAGTGGGGCAACTAGTTCGTCGGCGTCATCTCTCCAGATGACATTAATACCGGTGTTCTGGTCGTAGCTTTTAGTAAGTGCTGACTGGAATTCATTGATGGGTATAGTAAATATTTGGTATTCGCGACCGCGAGAATAACTGCCACCACCGAGCGTTTGGTCAATTTTATAGATGGCAGCATCATCATAGCCAACCGCACCAGAGAGGTATGTAAAGGTATTAGGGTCTGCATCAGTTAATTGGAGGGCTATATTCGGATCGCCCTGACGATAATAATGCACAGTGTCACCAATGCGGTAGAAGACTTCATTTTTTTCGTGACCATAGACATGGGCGTCTTCTGCTCCCGCAGGTAGGCGTGGGGGTGTTTCGGCAGAGTCTACGTCAATCGAAGTGAAATCTAATTGTGGAAGGGTTTTAGATGTGGTCTCTTTTGCCACTAGCTCAGTATTTGTCTCCACAGGTTGAAAGGCAAAAAATAACGTCACGATTGAAGGTAGTAGCAGAGCTAGACTGACGACTATTTTTTGTTGGGCAGATACTGTCCTGACTGTAGGTGTTGGTTCCAGTGCTTCTTTTTCTTCAAGTTCCATAGTGTGAATATACCACAGGCATTACCAACAATACCACAGCGCGTGGTATAGTTTTTCATGACAGCAGAACATGTCTCGAAAGAACAACAACTAGAATGTATAAGATAGACTAAAGTATGCTTATTCTCGACATCGAAGCCTCAGGCACTGAATATCACACGCACTCGATTGTCTCGATTGGGGCAGTAGATTTTACTAATCCTGAGAATCGATTTTATGGTGAGTGTAAAATTTGGGAAGGAGCTCACATTATGGATGGTGCGTTAGAAGTGAATGGTTTTACAGAAGCAGAGATTACTGACCAAAGCAAACAGACTGAAGCTGAGCTGGTTACCCAGTTCCTTGAATGGACGCAACACTTAGGCGACCGAACGATTGCCGGTCAGAATCCGAGTTTTGATAGGGATTTTGTACGCGCGGCCGCTGGCCGCGCACATCTACCGTGGGATTTAGCGTATCGGACGATCGACACCCATAGTCTTTGTTGGATGCATATCATTAAGCAAGGAAATAAGCCACCAGTTGACGCACAGCACCGTCGTAGTTCACTGACGCTTGATTCAATTCTGCAGTACTGTGGCATTCCTGAAGAACCACAACCGCACAATGCACTGACTGGGGCACTCTGTCACGGCGAAGTGGCTTCTCGATTACTGTACGACAAAAAATTACTCCCAGAATTTGATCACTTTGCGATTCCCTGGCTGTAGTGCGTGCTAAACTGTAAGCATGTTAAGAAAAAGTTCAGCGAAAAAGAGCGCCAAAAAATCAAAAGTAACCCTGCATGAAACCAACCAGCATTGCCGAGTAGTAACAGACTTGCTGAGTCCGGACGGTGATGCCGTAGAGAGCTGGCGTGTATTTCGTATCATGGCAGAGTTTGTCGATGGCTTTGATATGCTGCGAAAGTATGGCCTTGCAGCTACCTTCTGGGGTAGTGCGCGAATGAAACCAGGAGATAAATACTATAAAGAAGCTGAAGATTTGGCTGCAAAGTTAGCCAAAAAAGGTTTTGCGGTGATCACCGGTGGCGGACCAGGAATTATGGAAGCCGGGAATGTTGGCGCCTTCAAAGTTGGTGGTAAATCAGTCGGCCTCAATATCAAATTGCCTTTTGAGCAGAAACTAAACCCGTATGTTACTGAAAGTGAAACTTTTGATTTTTTCTTCTCTCGTAAAGTAATGCTTACTTTCGCTTCGGAAGTGTACGTGTACTTCCCAGGAGGTTTCGGTACCCTCGATGAATTTTTTGAAATCGTAACGCTGATTCAAACTAAAAAAATCGAAGCCGTTCCGATCGTTCTCTACGGAAAAGATTTCTGGGATCCACTTCTTAAATTCTTTAAAGAAGACTTGCTGAAAAAGCACAAGACAATCAGTAAGGAAGATCTTGATTTGTTTGTCGTGGCTGATTCTGTGGAAGAGGCGTACAAATATATTCTTAAAAATGTCGATTGCAGCAATATTCGTCAGTACTAGCCTATGGATATGCAAAATAAAACCATCCTTGATACGTTTACGATAGAGTCTATCCCAGATTTAGATGTTGTTACACTAGGGGCTCTAGAGTTACTGTCTAATGCACAGATTCCACTAGTTGATTTTTCGCAATTTAAACGTCCATTAGTTGTTGGCAGTGGAAATGCGGCTGTGACCGGTAAGTTACTATTTGCTGATGTAGACGCTGTTTTTGCCGACGAGTCATCCTATGTTGAAAAATTGAATTCCATCGAGACAATTGATGGAGCAGTCTTGATATCTGCCTCTGGGAGCAAACATGCAGTTGAAATTGCCAATGAATTAAAACGTAGAGATTTAAAAACTCTACTCCTAACAAACAATCCTAAAGCCCCTGCAATAGAGATTGTGGGGGACTCTGCTGCATATGTTTTTCCGCGTAATCGAGAACCTTATACGTACAATACATCTACATATATGGGTATGATATTGTCAAAAACTTGTGAGCAGCCAGCGGATATACATGCGTTTTTAATTAATAAAGTTGCTCCAGCTATACCAGAAAACATTGCAACATACGATGCCTATTATCTAATGTTGCCTGAAAAGTTTAATGCAGTTCGTGAGATGTTCGCTACCAAATTTGATGAGCTATTTGGGCCGGTTCTTATGGGTAGGATTTTTACAGAAGAACAGACTAAACATGCAAAAACAGTCATTACAATGGATCGAGAGTTATTTATTAGTTTTGGAATCGATAACAATGATTATGGATTAGCAAAAAATCGTTTGGTTATACCACTCCCGTCTGATGCTTCATATGCTGCCATGATGAGTATAGGCTATTTTGTGATTGGCCATATTCAGCGTGGGAAACCAGCCTACTTCAAGGATCGCGTTGTAGATTATACAGCTGAAATATCCAAAGTTTTTAATCAGGAAATTAAGCCTATAGTGGAATAAGTTATGAGCTACGTACTTTTTGACATTGGTGGAACAAAGACACGAGTTGCAGTTTCTGAGGACTTGAAAACATTCAGTGACCCCATTAAGTTTGATACACCAAAAGACCCGAAGGAACTCGTGGCGATTATGGCTGAAAAAGTGGCTGCTATGACGGATCGAGAAATTGAAGCAATGGCTGGTGGGCTGCGCGGAATTCTTGATCATGACAAAACCATGATGATACATGACCCAGGAGGGGCTCTACCATCCTATGAGGAGTGTCCGCTGGGTAATCTGTTGAAAAAAAAGTTTAAAACTGACATTTTCTTGGAAAATGATGCAGCAATGGTTGGTCTCGGTGAGGCAATTTTCGGAGCGGGGGAAGGCTATGATATTGTTGCCTATCACACCGTAAGTACGGGTGTTGGGGGTGTTCGAATTGATCATGGTGAAATTGATGCTTTTGCAACTGGATTTGAACCGGGACATCAAATTTTGGACATTGATCACACGGTGCTCGGCACAGACAAAGAAGCTACTCTTGAAAATCTTGTCTCGGGCTCAGCCCTTGAGGAACGATCAGGGATTAAGCCCTATGAGATTCCACAGTCAGACGCAGTGTGGAATCAGTTAGCTGAGTACTTAGGTTATGGTCTACGTAATACCGCGCTGTATTGGTCACCTGATGTGATTGTACTGGGTGGGTCAATGATTGTGGGGGATCCACGTATTCTATTGGCTGATATCATTCGACATACACATGAGATCGTGGGTGATAGTACAAAAGTGCCTGAGATTGTTGATGCTACCCTGGGTGACTATGGCGGTCTGTACGGTGCGATGGCACTCTTAAATGCTCGTGGGTAGATAGTATCTCTTCAGCGAGATAGTACAATAATTTGCAAGTTGATCTTCTGAGCATAAGTGGAGTGAAAACAATCAAGAAATAGGTATTGCTGTAAGACAATATTGACTTAAAATGGCTATTTTGAGCCATTTTTAAGTTTGCAAAAAACAATAAGTATCGTGTAAATTATTGACAAATATATAAAATATGCTATAATGCTAAAACGTTGATAATCATGCTATGATTGTCCGGTTGCGATCTTCGGATCGCTTTTGTATGACATGTGGTCATGCAACTGGCACTCGATCAAACTGTGTCTGACGTATGTCAAAAGTACACATGATCGATTGTTAGATTGTTACATAAGACACTTGGCTTATTATATCCACCGTTATTACAGCAATTATTGCTGTTACAGGAGCAGGATCAGACATCTCGATGAACGAAACTGCTTACGGCTACATTACTACAGAAGTGGATTCATATACGGAACGACGATTGGCTGCAGGTGACCATGAACAAACTGAAGAGCTTGTTCGCACCTACTTCCGCGACATCCCAGTAATGATTCAAGTAGCTCGTTGTGAATCAACCTTTCGTCACACATTGGCCGATGGCTCAGTGTTGCAAGGAAGAGTTGACAATGACGATACTGGTGTAATGCAAATTAATAAGCGTTACCACCAGGCTACTGCTGAAAAACTCGGTCTCAATTTGAATGACATCTATGACAACATGGAGTATGCTCGCTATCTCTACGAGAAGCAGGGTACACAACCATGGAGTGCATCGTCACCATGTTGGGGTCAAACCCTTGCGTATAACAACTAAGTTGTGAACGCATATATCTCCACATAAAAAGACCGCGCTATAGCGCGGTCTTTTTAGTATTTCCTATGTTGTTGTTGGGCTTGGGGTTTCCCGCTTTGTAATGAGCCAATGCCTCGACTATGAGCGTAGAGTAATAATAAACCACCAAGAATCGCAATATTTCTTACAAAGATAACTTCCCTGACACCAGCTACAGTCCATGAAAGAGGGTTGTAAAAGAGAAGGGTAGAGATAGCTATGTAGATTGCTAAAAGTAATGAGGCCAGCTTTGTGTGGAATTTGATAACGATAAGTACTCCCAGGATCATCTTGCTAAGCGCAGTAAGAAGGACTGCTAACGGGGCCATAGGGATACCGAGGTTGCTAGCAACAGTAATAGAATCGGACAGCGTTAGAAGGTTGTTGGCGCCACTGATTGCAAAGAATCCACCAATAATAATACGTGCAAGAGTAGCAGCCGAAACGTCAGTTGGGGTCATGTTCATACAGAGCGTGCTTAATTGATAAACTCTACTTTTGTATGTTGTTCTTGTATTTTTAGTATGCCATAAGTTCAGAAAAAATAAATACCTTACGACCAGAGGCCGCAAGGTAGTTATTTCAATTTGTCCACGTCTACAGGGTTGGGGTAGGCGTCACCGGTTCAGATTTTTGATTGTAGTGAGCAAATGCACCAGCATGAGCTGCCATAAAGAGTAGAGCACCAACAATTGCGATGTTCTTCATAAACATGATTTGTTGCATTGGGTTCTCTGCCCAGGTGCCTGGCCCATGGAATGGAAAGCTAATAAAGAGAGTAAATGCTGCGAGAGCAAGTGCTGCTAGTTTTGGCTGAAATCCTATAAGCAAGGCTCCACCGGCACCAATTTCTAAAGCTATAGCAAGCACTGCTAACAGCATGCCGGCAGGGAAGCCAACAGATTCAATATATCCAGCTGTGCCGGCTACATCCATAAGCTTACCCACACCGGCTAAAACAAAAAATGCCCCCATTACAATGCGTCCAGCTGGTGCCATATAAGCAGCAGCAGTGTCGAGTATTTTCATACAAACGAATTAAAAGTTACTAAATGGTAATAGTTATATTATACTCTAGTACTATGGCAAAAACAGCATCTCGTTATTGGCTTTTAAAAAGTGAGCCCGACTGTTATTCAATCCATGATCTCAAACGCGATAAGGTCGACATGTGGGATGGTACTCGCAATTATCAGGTACGGAATATGATGCGCGACGATATGCAAGTGGGGGATAGGGCTCTGTTTTATCACTCAAACGCCGGCGATCAAACTGGAGTAGTTGGTACTATGAAAATTATGAGTCAAGCCTATCCTGATCCGACACAATTTGATCCAAAAAGTGATCACCCAGATCCAATGTCTGACCCAGAAAATCCACGCTGGCTGTGTGTTGATGTGGCGTATGAATCTACTCTTGCAACACCTGTAACATTGAAAGAATTAAAGCTCGACCCCAAGTTTGCTGACATGCCAGTGATAATGAAAGGGAATCGTTTGTCGGTCATGCCAATTAAAAAAACACATTTTGACCGAATTGTTAAGCTTGGTTCAAAATAGTATGGCGACTGCTAAAACAGGGAAGCGTTATCGTCACTATAAAGGTAAAGAGTACACTGTGCTGGCTCTAGCACACCATACAGAAACACTTGAGGATTTAGTGGTGTATCAGGCAGAATACGATACAGAGGATTTTGGCTCCAAACCGGTATGGTGCCGACCACGGGAAATGTTTGAGGGACAAATTGAAATTGATGGAGTAATGAAAGATCGCTTTACAGCAATATGACAAAGTATGTATTAAATTCTGGAGGATTAAAAAACAATCCAAACCGAGCAAGAATGTATTTTGATGAACTCTGTAAAGGGATGAGTTCTAAAACGAAAGTTTTATGGTGCTTTTTTGCGACACTACCTACGCCAACAAAAGTGCGCTTTGAAAAATATACAAACTTATTTGCTGAATATTTTCCTGAGTCTGTCAGTCCTCAGAATTTTAATGCAACACTTGAAAACTTTGTTGAAGAAGTAAGACAGGCTGATGTGGTTTATTTACATGGAGGTGAAGTAGTACCTCTGAAAGAGGTACTACAGCAAATTGACTACCAAGAAGTTTTTAGAGGAAAAGTAATTGGGTGTAATTCAGCAAGTTCAATGGTCTTTTCATCAAGTTACTGGAGCTGTAGCAATCGTACGTGTGGAGATGGATTGGGATTGTTTGACATTAAATATCTGGCTCATTATAAGTCAGAATATGGCTCTAATGATCCGCGTGGGCCAATTGATTGGGAAGCAGCCAAAGCTGAACTGACAGCATACGGAAATATTGAACATGAAGTCGTTGCTTTAGAAGAAGGAGAGTTTAGAGTATTTGAGGTCTGATATGAAAATTGGATTTTTTGATTCTGGGTTAGGGGGAATTTTGATTATGAAGGCAGTTGCCAAAGCACTACCTGAGTTTGATTATGAATACTATGGAGATACCGCTAACCTGCCATATGGTGATAAATCGGAGGCAGAGATTTATGAGCTTACCAAAGCTGGTGTGCAACACTTGTTTAAGCGCGACTGTGCTTTAGTTATTTTGGCCTGTAACACAGCCTCGGCTGAGACGTTGAGACGACTTCAGCATGAATGGTTGCCAGAAGTATATCCAGACCGAACCCTGCTTGGTGTGATTATACCGATGGTGGAGGAAGCAATTACCTCTGGATGTGCTCGAATGAAATTATTGGCGACTAAGCGGACAGTTAGTTCTGGAAAATATCATCTTGAACTCGATAAGCGAAATGAATTTGATTTGAAGCTTGAAGCTATCGCGACTCCTGAGTTAGTTCCACTCCTTGAGTCTGGTCAGGTGGACGAAGCGGTGGCTTTCACTGAATCTAAACTTGGAGCGGCATCTGAAGTGGGGGAGGGAGAAGGAGTGATTTTGGGGTGCACACACTATGTGCTACTTAAAGAAAAATTACGCGAGTATTATGGCAAAGATTTTATTGTGTTATGCCAAGATGAAATTATCCCAGCCAAACTTAAATTATATTTAGACAATCATCCTGAACTATGTAAAAAACTGGGCTCAACCAATCATCGAAATATTTTCCTCACAGAACACAGGGGAGATTACGATCAAGTGCTACGGACCTTTTTAGAGGGACAGTTTATTGGTGGGTAAAGAGTGTCAGCAGATTCTCTTAAACGTCGCACAATATATCTTTTGCGACATGTATATATTGTACATATATACTATATAAACCTTGCTTAGAACCACATATCCTGCTCAGGGATTGCTTTTAAGGTATGTTTATACCTTAAGATCTGTGTATATATAACTATTGCGATGCAGTTTCAGGATTTGGGCTGGCATATCGTTAATTTCATGCTTTTCATGCAAAAGCTTGTTAAGGATAGCTGTCTTTTCTATACCGGATACGTAGCCAATTAGTTCATCGCACTTAAGCAGCCAACTAGGCGTAATTGAGGCTCTAGAATCGATTGTAAGGCTTTGTAGGTGTACCGGTACGTAGGTCATATCCTCTTTATACATCTCTGAGAACTTATCAACTGGCAACGGAAAAATTCCGGCTGTGTGACCGTCGTTACCTATACCTACCACTGTAATCGTAGCGACAGAATGTTCTTCAGAAAAAATTTTTTCAATTTGTTTGGAAATTCTACTAGCGAAATTTTCTGGAGTTTCTTTTAGTACATTGCTGGTGTCAATCACTGTATGATGAGCGATGAATTCTGAGAAATATTCTTGTAATTGATGATAGTTATTGTCACTCGCCTCACCTACCCGCTCATCCCCCATTATAAATATTGTGCGACGCTTCTGCTCTGACGCAAGGTTAATATAATCGACAATCTTAAGTGCTGATCCTCCAGCCAATAGACAAAGCACTTGCTTTCCCTGTGCGTTGATGTAGTTACTTATGTGTTCTCCAGCTGCAGCTGCCGGGTCTTCTGAATTTTTAATTTCCATCTTTAGTAATAATTGAGTGGCCACCAAATTGATTACGCATGGCAGAAATAAATGTACCTATTCGTGATGGCTTCTGTCGAGTCGCCTTACGTTGCGCTAAGGCTGCTTTTAGTACAGCAACATCGTTATTGGCGATAATATATTCCATCTCTGTTTCAGTCTCTCCTTTGGGTACTTCGCCAGCGATTGTGTCGAGATAACCGGGAGTACGATACGAATCACCAAGCCAGGTCGCTAGCTTACTAGTTATGATACTCTCATGTTCGTAGGCTTTAAGAGCCTCTTCAAGGTTGAGGTCAAATTCTTCTTGATGTTCTTCTAGAACATTGACACCTTCAGCGATAGCCCCCATCATGCCGTATTCGATACCGTTGTGAACCATCTTTACAAAGTGACCAGCTCCAATGTGGCCAACATGACCAAAGCCGTTTGGTGCTGCTAGAGCTTCAAACAGCGGTCGTAATTCTTCAACTATCACTTTCTTTCCACCAACCATCAGTGATGCACCATGACGAGCTCCCTTCATCCCACCTGAGGTCCCGCAATCAACGTATTCGATGCCCATATGTGCTGCTTCTGTTGCACGGCGAATAGTATCTTTGAAAAATGTGTTTCCCCCATCGATAATAATGTCGTTTTGTCTTAGTAGCGGATAGATTTCTGTAAGGATGTCGTCATTAAATTTAGAAGGTACCATGAGCCAGACAATCTTTTTCGCGGGCATTGCGGCTAGGGTTTCTTCGATTGTGTTGTAGATAGTTACACCAGTGTCTGCCGCGGTAAAACGGGCTTCTTCTGATACATCAAAACCGTGAACAATATACCCCTGTTCAACTAAGTGAGTAGACATAGCTGCTCCCATTCGACCAAGTCCAATAAATATTAGTTCTTTCTTTTCCATAATATAGTTAGCTAGTAAGGATTATAATAATCGCTTTTTCGGCCCCCCACTACCCTTTTTGTATGTTTGTAATGGTACAGACTCAATGTGTTTTAGGATCGTGTTGATATATTTCCACTGAGCAAGTACTTCTTCGGTTGTGGTAAACAGAGTTTGATCACCATGTATACAGTCTATCAAAACTTTTTCGTAGGAATTTTTAATCTCATCTTTTCCACCAGCACAATCAAACGAGAGTGTACGACTTTCAAGTTGGTACCCAAGTCCAGGTTTTTTGGCATTAAGGGTAATGTGCATTTGCTGTTCCGGTGATATGGTGAGACGAATTTGATTCGCAGTCGTCTCACAGTTAGCAGTTAGGAATAGTCCAGTAGCAACGTCTTTGAATGTAACAGTGACTTCGACCAAGGCTTTATCTAGGGCTTTCCCTGCAGAAAGAAATATTGGTACATCAGTCCAGTTGGGATCTCGTAGTTCTGCTTTTAGTTCAAAGAAAGTTTCAGTGTCAGAAGCCGCACCAACTCCAGTGGTGTCACGATAGCCAGCGTACTGTGCTCGCACAAACTGCTCAGCGATGGTGTGTCGCGTTAACGGTTGTAGCTTTTTCAAAATAGCTAAACGGTTTGTTCTGATGTGTTCAGCATCGAAACAGGCAGGTTCTGACATGGTAAGGAGTGCGAGAAGTTGTAGTAAATGATTTTGACCAACATCACGCAACGCGCCAATGCCATCGTAGAAAGCACCACGATTACTTGCATCCACTTTTTCATGCATCACAATTTTAATACTTTCTATGCCCTCTTTATTCCAGGCACGTTGCATGAGAGTGTTAGCAAATCGAAATGACAAGATATTTTGGACTGCTTCTTTAGCAAGATAGTGGTCAATTCGAAAGATTTGTTCTTCTGCAAAGAGATTACCGAGTTGTTTGTCTAACTTTTGGGCTGTCGCGACGTTATTACCAAAAGGTTTTTCGACTAACAAGCGCGACCAAGCAGTTTTTGCTGTTTTGTGAAGTTTGTGATGGTGAAGTTGCTTGAAGATGCTGCTATACGAACTAGGTGGAACGGCTAGATAAAAAATTCGATTAGTACATTGTCTATTTGCTTTAACAAAGTTGATTTCTTTCTTTAAGGTCTGAAAAAGTGCGTCATCTTCAAAGGAACCTGATACAAAAAACAAACGCTTACAGAATGCATCAATTTTTTTCTGATCGTGGTGTGTCTGTTCTTGATTGACAATAATTTCGTTAACAAAAAGTCTGTATTCTTGGTGTGAGTATTGACGTCTCGCAATGCCAAAAATTGAAAACTTTTTTGGGAGTTTGTCTTTGCAATATAAATCAAACAAAGCTGGCAAGAGCTTTCGAGTACTTAAGTCACCTGTACCACCAAGAATTATTATCTGGAGTGGAGATACTGACTTCATAGGGCTAGTGTAGCGTAGAAACTAATGTATGACGAGTGGACTGTTTGACCCGAAAGCCCGCTAATGCGGGCTTTTGTGTGGGTAAGTTCCTACGATGCACTGCATCGCACTTACATAATAGCAACAATTCACAGGGTTATTCACAGACTTATCCCCAGAGTTACACACAGAAATAGCTCTACAGAGCTGGCAAATAGGCCATTGGATCGATGTAGCCTTCAGTCGCTGCACGTGGAGTATAAGCAGGGCCACAGCTTGTTACGGTTTTGAAGTCACTGTAACGGATTACTTCGACAGCGTCTTTAGCATACACAGTAAAGTGCAGGTGAGGACCAGTAACATAGCCAGTTGCTCCAACATATCCAATCAAATCTCCAGTGTTTACTTTAGCGCCGGGATAGATATTGGCAGGAATAGCGCTCTGATGGGCGTAGAGAGTTGAGAGACCATTAGCATGATCGATTAAAGTCCATTTTCCCCAAGCATAACAACCAGCCACTGCGTCAGTATTGTCTACCCATCTAACGGTTCCAGATAATGGTGCGTAGATAGGTGTCCCTACTGGCGCCCCAAAGTCGACCCCAGGGTGGTAGCCACGCCCATAAATGCCTGGGTTATTTTTGGCGAACTCAGTCCCTCCAAAAAGCTGCGTAATGATAATGTTCTCAAGTGGCCAATCAAATACAGCAGTGCCTCGCGACGGAATGGTATTGGGGTCAAGGATAAATTGTAGCTCTGCTTCAAATGATCGAAGTTCAGATGTAATCTGATCGCGAACAGCTTTTTTTTCAGCCAAAAGAGCTTGGTAGTTTGCTTCTTCGCTTTTTGTTTGTTGGAGTAACTCCCCCTTTTCTTTTTTGTTGTTTGATAAAACTGCTTGCTGTCCGTTGTATTTTTCTTTTAAGCCGAGGAGCTCACCTCGTTTTATGGTTTCATTACTGTATTTATCTTCCAATTGTTTTTTCAGTGATACCAAACTGTAAACCTGTGCTTGCATACTAGTCCTGACTGTTTCTAGGTCTTGCACTTCTGTCCAAAATTCTGAGAGGTTTTTGTGTCGTAAGAGCAGTTCAATCATGCTTTCATCGTCTGTTACGTACAGATTACGAATGATGCGCGCCATGGCTGCTTCGTTTTGTTCAATCCCCTCTTCTGTGTCACCAATCTCCAGAGTGAGTTTGTTAATTTCAAGATCAGTGCTGCTGATTTGATTTTCAGTATAACTAATATCAGCCAGCACTTTTTTCCGTTCGAGTTCAAGAACATTAATGGCTTTTTCAAGGGTGCTGCGTTCGGCACCCACTTCTTGCAGCTGGGCTTCAAAGGCAGCGATTTCGGCTTCAATGGCATTGAGACGGTCGCCCCGCTCAGCAATTTGTTGTTGCAGTACTTCAATGTCGGTTTGTGCATTCACCAAAGTAGTACCAAGCAACATGCTTGGCATTAAGGAAAGGCCTATAAGAAATGCAAACGCTCTACGCAGGGACATTATCACTGTATTTTATCACAGACTGATTTTACTCGCGCTAGAGTTTCTTCTTTCTGGAGTGTATAGCAACACATAAAGGGGTCTGGTGAACGTTCACGTCCGGTTAAGGCAACACGTAAAGGCCAAAGTACCTCTCCCCGCCCCACCTCACTGGCGTAGTCCCAGAGAGCATTTTTTATGTTTTCTGGGGTGTCGAATTCAACTTTCTCCAATAGTGCACTAATGTGCAGTAAGCGTGGTTTTGCTGCTCTCGGTGAAGGGTCATTTTTCCAAGCAATCAGTGCAAGATCAATTTTTGGTTCTGCAAACACCCAGTCGTATTCTCCCGCTGAGAATGCTTCTCGCAATTCTACTTGGTTATGCGTACGTTCAATTAACTCATGCAGGAGTCGTTCAATACGCTGTGGTGAGTCAGCTGATTGTTGGCTAAGTATTTCGGGCACAGTTGCAAGCACGTACTCGAGCTGCTGATCAGCTGGTAATGTTCCGAGGTATTCTTTGTTCATCCAGCGGAGTTTGTCTTCGTTGAAAGCACCGCCAGATTTTTGAATTTTCTCAAGACTAAAGGCGGTGAGCAGCTCCTTAGGATTAAAGAGCTCGCGTTCACCACCAGGGTTCCAGCCAATGAGAGCAAGAAAATTTGCCATTGCTTCGGGTAAATACCCATCGGCTTGATAGTCGAGCAGGTCTTTAGCACCATCACGTTTGCTAAGTTTCTTTTTGCCGTCTGGGCCCATGATCGGTGGCAGGGTAACAAACGTTGGATAAGGAATTTCTAAGGCATCATACAGGCTCAGGAATTTAGGTGTACTTGAAATAAACTCTTCACCTCGCATTACGTGAGTAACACCCATTTCGAGGTCGTCGATAATATGGGCAAAGTTATAAGTTGGATAGCCGTCTGCTTTGAGGATAATAAAGTCGTCAAGTGCTTCTTCCCCAGCTTCCAGATCGCCGCGGACGACATCCTGCCACTGATAACGTTTGATCTCTGGTACCCGGAATCGTACTGGGGTTTTTCCATCCCAGGGCATGATAGATTCAGGGCGATGATCGCGGAATAAAAACGGACGCTTGGTTGCTTCGGCTTCAGCACGAAAAACGTCCACTTCTTCTTGAGTGTAAGGATCAGGATAGGCTAACCCTTTTTTGATTAGTTGCTCGACATATTTCTTATAGGTTTCTAAACGATCTGACTGGAGACATGAACCGAAAGGCCCTGGCTTGTCAGGACCAAAGTCCCAGTCGATGCCAAGCCAGCTGAGTGACTGTTGGATATGTTCAATTGAACCGGTCACTTCACGTGCTTTGTCGGTGTCTTCAATTCTAAGGATAAATGTGCCGGCGTTTTGACGGGCAAAAAGCCAGGCGTAGAGGGCAGTTCTGACACCGCCGATATGCAAAAAACCGGTTGGAGAAGGTGCAAAGCGGGTTACTACTGGTGAATAGGAATCTTTCATTACAGGTGTTCTTTACCAATTTCTAATAAAGTATCAGCGAGTGTATAGGCTGCGTCCGGTTGTGTAAAGGCTTTAGCGGCTTCCGACATTTGCTTGTAGAGGTCTTGGTCTGTGAGGATTTTTGTAATTTGAGCATCAAGCATACCGTCGGTGAGATTTGCCTCTTCGAGTACAGTGGCGCCACCCAGTTTGGCATAGGCATAGGCGTTAGTACGCTGATCATGACTAATGTCCTCAGGAATCGGAATGAGGATAGCTGGCTTTCCTAAAAGTGATAGCTCGGCTATTGTCCCACTTCCAGCTCGTGAAATAACAAGCGAAGCTGCGTTTTGAGCAGCTGCAAAAAGGTCACCTGACATGTGACCATAGACAAAGTAGTGGTCTAACAACGTTGTGTCAGTTACAAGTGAGCCAGCTGTTTTACTCACCTCAGCCACATTAGCTACACCAGCTTGATGAATTATAGTGTAGTGAGGTAAAAGTTCGTCAAGACTATCGAGGATGAGATTGTTGATTCTAACAGCGCCAGTCGAACCACCCGTAATAAAAATAACTGGCCGTTCATTGGTGATGCCAAGTTTTTCATGTGGGTTTTGAATAGGTACCTGGAAGTATTTTCGGATTGGATGTCCTGTCAGTGCTGTTTTTTCCGGAGGAAAATTTTTAGCTGTTTGTGGGAATGAGATAGCAATATAGCGTGCAAAATGAGCTGCTAAGCGGTTGGCTCTACCTGGCGTAGCATCAGATTCATGAATGACAATTGGTATTCGGAGCAGCCATGCTGCCAAAACTACAGGTACACTAGTGTGCCCCCCTTTGCTCATGATGACATCAGGATATAAAAAGTATAAGCGTTTAATGGCTACAAAAATTCCGTAGAGAACCTTAAATATGTCGAGGAAATTAAGCAGCGACGCGTAGCGTCGCTGCTTTCCTGTTGGACACTGGACGTATTGTATATTCAGTCGGGCAAGAGAATCTTGGTTGTATGGCTCAGGTCCAAGATAAAAAAGTTCAGTATTGGTCGCTAAAGCACGGTCACGATCTTGGATCGCCTCTGCAACTGCTATTAGTGGGTAAAAATGCCCACCGGTTCCTCCTCCAACTAGTGCAATTCTCATGATATTAGTATACCGCGAAGTGCAGCTTGAGGTTACGGTTTACCACAGATTAGCTATGTTTCTTTTGATATTTTGAGACGTTAAGTACTATACCAATAGAAATCATCGTAGCTAATAAAGCTGTCCCGCCATGGCTAATAAATGGCAGCGGTAGACCAGAGAGTGGTGCTAATGCAACCATGGCTGCGATGTTTAAGAATGCTTGGGTTGCGATTAAAGTCATGAAGCCAACCACTAAAAGCATGCCGAAGAGATCAGTAGCGTGCCCAGCGATACGATAGCCACGAAATGTAAAAATAGACAACAGTCCAATGAGTAGAACTGAACCGATAAACCCGAATTCCTCGGCGTAAACAGCAAAAATTGAGTCACCAATTGGCTCCGGTAAATACTCAAATTTTTGGATACTTTGTCCAAATCCGCGACCAGACACACCTCCAGAACCAACTGCGATAAGTGACTGGTTGATTTGGTAACCTGAACCAAGTGGGTCAGATGAGGGGTTCATAAAAGTCATGATACGATCCTTGATGTACGGTCGAGCCATGGCTAGTAGTGCAAGCAGCAAAACGGCTGTGACTCCCATAATTAATACATCCCGCCACCGACCACCAGCAACCAAAAACATAGCAGTAGCCGCTGTCGCCATAACTAAAAAAGTATCAGTATCAGGCTGGAGCAGGAGGAGAATGCCAACGATACCAACTATTCCAAAAAATGGCAGTGTGCCTTTAATGGTAGAAGTAATTTCTTTTTGCATCCCGGATAGCCAGGTGGCAGTGTAGATGATAAAGCCAATTTTCAATAGTTCAGCTGGTTGAAAAGAAAATCCTGCGATAGATACCCAACGTTGGGCACCACCATGACTGAATCCCAGTCCAGGTATAAAGACACAGAGTGTGAGTGCAACCGTGCCGAGAAAGATATAGAAGGCATATTGACGCCAATTTCGATAGTAGATTTGGCTCATCACCAGAAGTGCAATGCTGCCACCTACGATTCCAAAAAGAAATTGATTAAACGCTACTGAAGAAAAACGAGCCCCTTCGCGGGCTAAAAGTCCAAGTGAGGCTGAAGAAAAAATCAGAAAACCAATAATGACTAGCAGTATCGTTATGATCAGTAGTGTACGATCGACACCTTTGATGTTCATAAGGCGATAGTGACTAACATGCCAACAATTGCAAAGACAAAACCAAGGACCCAATAGCGCATAGCGACCTTCGCGTGTGACCAGCCGAGTGCTTCAAAGTGGTGATGGATTGGGGCGACTAGGAATACTTTCTTACCAGTGAGCTTTTTAGAAAGAAGTTGAATGATATTGGTTACTACAGTAACTAAGAGTAAAAAGCCGACAATCGGTAAGACAGAAACTCCCTCTCCTTCCCCTAAAATGTCGGTCATAAAGGCAATGGTAGTAAGACATAAAGTTAATGCCATGACACCCGTTTCGGTCATATAGAACCGTGCAGGTGGAATGTTAAACCACAAGAACGCTAAAATACCACCGACAATGGTAGCGCAGAGGGCTGCAATATCAAATTGGCTCTGGAAGAAAGCAATACCAGTGTATGCCGTAAAAATAAATAGAAAAACACCACCAGCTAAGCCATCAACTCCATCAATGATGCTGCTTGCGTACACGGCAATGGCCACAAGTACAAAAAATGGAATAAACCAAACACCAAGGTCAAGCGCAGCAAAACTAAAAAAACTAACTGATGAAACACCGAGCTTGGCGTAAAACCACCAAGCAGAAAAACTGGCAGTAATAGCTACGACAATAAGGCGCTGTGAAAGTGGCAGCCCGCCGGCGAAGTGTTTTCCGGTGCCTCTAATAACTAAAAGGTCGTCTAAGAAACCGACTATGGCTCCTACAAGCAATGCAAACAATGGCAACCAGGTCTGAGAACGACTTAAGAAATCAAGACGTGAAAAAAGAGATTCTGGAAATATCCAACCAAGAAAAGCGATAAGAAAAATTGTAATGAAAACACTCGCCCAAATAACGATACCTCCCATGCGTGGTGTATTTGTATCCTTTTCTTTATGAAGTTGATCAAAGAGGGGGGTTTTTCCACCACCATAGCCTGATCCCTTGCCTGATTTTTTCTTCCAAGCTTTTAAGCGGTAAAGATGGAAAGTAACTAGCGGCGTTATCGCGATCCCAATAATAAAAGCGATGGCGGTGGGGGCAAATACTTTGATAATAGTGTCTTCCATAATAATTATTTTTCTACTGCCAACCGCGCTTGTTCGCTTAACGTCAGTACGTCGGTAAATCGACCAGAACGCGTTGAACCAAGGACGACTACGATGATTGGGCGGTTAAGAGCCGCATCATACGCGATAGTAAGATTTCCACCAGCTAAGTCGGTGTAGCCAGTCTTAGAGCCTATGAGACCTTCTATCTGATTGATAGTAGGATTTGTATTCTCGATAGTATGTACAGCTCCACCCTGGCTTCGGATTGACGCTTCATCAATTTGAGTACTCTCAAGTATTTCTGGATAGTGGCTAAGTATATATTCCATTAGAAATGTCACATCACGGGCTGATCCGTAAGCGCCACCTTCATTAACTGAAATATCGAGTCCGGTTGGGTTACGGAAAAACGTTTGTTTGAGGCCGATTTCTTTAGCTCTGATATTCATTGCATCAACAAAAGAAGTTGGGGCATTATTGGGGTCTAGGATTGCTCCCGCTGCTGCAGCGATAGCAAAAGCACCGTCATTTGATGAACTCATTAGTGTCAGATCAAGTAAATTTTTTAGCGAAAATGATTCTCCCTCTAAAAAACCACTATTGCCAGATTGTTTAAGTGATAGTTCATCGATCATGACACTTTTATCGTTTTTGATAAGTTCGTGGGCAACGAGAGCAGTCATAAGCTTTGTAATTGAAGCCAGTGGCAGCTGTTCGTCAGGATTTTTTTCGTAGAGGACTTTTTGTGTTTGTACATCCCAGACAAACGCCGCTTCTGCTTGGATACTGGTACCGGCAAACGGCATACTATTCTCAGTTTCGGTTTGTACCACAGCAGCAGGAGTGGCTACAGTGGCTGCGACTGTTTCTGCTTGGAGTTCTTTAGTATTTGGTAGTTCTGGTAGTAATGATGAACCTAAGATGAGTAGCAATATTAGTGCTAAGATACCGAGTTGTTGTAAGACTGGTAAGTGCGGTGCTGCCTCTTCGAGAACAGTATTTTCGGTTGAAGTAATTACTGGATCCATATTATGAAATTGCTGGCTCTTGATGAGCTTCAAATTTTTCTAGAGTATTCATTATTTCTACAAATTCAGGCAGGTCTGTCTTTTCAGTAATGCCAAGATGAGCCATAAGGACAGTAGTGATACGATAGAGGGTTGTTTTAGAAGCTGCATCTTTTTCGATTAAACCTCGCACCAATAAGTTTCGCAAAATAAATGCCGAATTAACTCCACGAATACGGTCGATGTCAGCTCTGGCAATTGGTCCTTTATACAGAATGATGGCTAGAGTTTCTGCCCCAGCTTTGCCAATATCACGCTTCATTTCGTCTTTTCGGATTGATTCTATAAGCGCATCTAATTCAGGCGCAGTACCAAGTTCGACTTCTGTGTCACTTACAAACAGTCTGATGGCACCGGTATTAAGGTGAGCTTGTAAGGCGGAGAGAGATTTAGTCAATTCTTCAGCCGTGCAGTCAAACAGCTTAATGAGCGCCTTTTTAGTCACTGGAGTTGCCTTGTAAAACAAGACAGCCTCGATCTTCTGCTCGAGTGTCATACAGCCTTATTTTAGCAGATACGACGTTAAAAAGCCCTTTATGTACACATGTGACAAGTCTACTGATAGTCGGGGACAGAGAATCCTTCACGTTTAATTTCAATGTCCTCAAAACGGTTGCTTTGTAGCACTAAAATACTGCCCTGTTTGACTGACTCTAAAATTGCTAAAAACCCAACAATGACTGTTGTTCGTTCTTCCTCCCCTTCAATGAGCTCTCTAAATGTCAGTTGCAGTTGTTTTTCGATACGTGTCTGTAAGCGATCCATCATTTCTTCGAGTGAAATTACCTTCCTAACTTGAACCTTTGGTTTCTCAGGCTTTATGGGCAATTCTTGAATGACAGCGTACATTGCGTCTTTTAGTACTGCTAGTTTTGTAAATTGATCGAGGGTGAAAATTGGCTCTGTTTTGGGCACAAATTGGCGACTATGAGCCACCTGTTTTCCAAAATGTTCCTCTACCCCTTTCCCGGCACGCCGATATATCTGATACAGCTTGAGCCGCTCTTCTAAGTCTTCAATGGTATCGGTCTCTTCTTCAGTCAGTTCTAAGACGGGCAGCAGAGACTTTGATTTGATGAGGAGTAAGGTCGCTGCCAGTTGCACAAATTGTGTTGTACCGGGTAGTGATTTCTCTTGCATCTCGGCAACTTGGCGCATGTATTCATCAGTTACTTCAGCGAGTGAGATGTCATTAATAAGTAACTTCCGCTTTTCGACAAGGTCAAGCAATAGATCCATAGGACCCTCAAAAGTCTCAGTTTTGACGGCGAAATGCTCAACGCTATACGCAGCAGTATTCATAACATAATGATATCATTGAATTCTCTATGGGAATTGCAGCGATGTTAGGAGTGGCCGTAATATTCGCTTTGTTTAGTGTGTTTATCACCTACAACTCGTATATGTTTGGTGATTTGTTTCAGGTTGCGCTCCGCAATGGTTTGGCTTTTGTGATGCTACTCCCGATCCTTGTATGGCGTAAAACCCTATTCAACTTTTCTAAGCGGGAGTGGTTGTTAATTGGACTGTATGCCTTTGGTTCAATTTTTGTATTAGTGATTGTGACGTTGGCGTATCTTAATGCTCCAATCAAAACTGTTTTGGCAGTACGATATAGTATTTCAGTTATTTTTTCCGTATTTATCTCGGCGTTGATTTTTAAAGAAGCAATTAAAGGTATCAATATTGCGGCAGTTTTACTGGGGGTTATTGGCATTGTAATATTCGCCTACCCGTTTTTAGGATTTTTTACGATTGGGGTTTTGTATGCGCTCTTCACTGCTTTTAGCTTTTTGTTTGTGGGTGCGCTCCTCAAGAAAATAAGCACCGCACCAGAGGTGCTGATGGCAGCAGAGTTTAGCGCCGTCGCCATTGTTGTCGGGGTATTTGTGTTGTTAAGTGGTGCTCCGACAATTATTGCGTACAACCAGCTTTTATGGCTGGTGATGATTGTCTTTTCTGCCCTTTTGATCGTCGTGACATATCTGATGGTGTACGGTTACCGTAAAATTAATTTCAACTTGGCAAACATCATTCTCACTTCTGAAATCGCGTTTGGATTACTCTTTGGGTATCTACTGCTGGGACAGACTGTCACTGCGACCGAATGGGTCGGGATTGGATTGATTGCCGCAGCTGTTGTGTTGCCGCATGCAGTTAAGTTACTTCGCCGTTAGTGAAGTGCCCACGCTTCTCCATTTCAGCTACCCCTACTTCACAATAACGAAGCATCACAGGAAAATTTCGTAATGGCTGGCGTTTGACTGACCAACATTGCTCAATTGTCTCACGATTTTTTTGCATAATTGCTTTGCCGTGGCCTGTAAGACACTGAAAAACAGGCTCTAGTTTGTCGAGAGCTTTAACAAATTTTGCTTCGGTGGTTTTCTCAGCTGAGTATTCTTCTAAGATTTCTTGGATCATTTTTTGGTTAGAGATAGGAGTACGTTTAAGAACCCGAATACATGAATCAATTTCTACGCTTCTCTGTTCAGTAGTTTTTAGGTAACCAATTATGTCGCCAGTTTCGATTTCGTCAATGTCGTGATACAGAACCATGTTATTAATTTTGGTTTGATCCCAGGTTTTTTCTGGATTTTCTAAAGGTAGAAAGTAGTTATTGATAATCATCATACCGAACACATGCTCAGCAACTGATTCAGTCGCAATTTTTTCGTCACGATTGAGGCCATACCGAATCTCATGTTTGAGATTGTAGAATACTTGGAGCTTCTCAATTTCAGCTAGGATATATTCGTCTGTGAAAGCTTCTATTTTAATAGGATTCAATAAATTTAACGAGTAGTCGGACTGGTTCACCGGTAGAGCCGTCTACGAGCTTATCTGAGGCGATTGCTTCCATGCGTGGTGCAATGTCGATATGGCACCATGGGACGCCCTTAGGGGCGAAGAATGACAAAAAAGCAGCTCCTTCAATCGTGCCACCAAAGCGAGAAAAATTAGGCAGGATGTTGGCGACGTCGGCACGAGTTTTGGTGAGTGGAGTTTTGTATTCGTCCCATAGAGGTAATGGCCATACGTAGTCGCCACTTTCTTCTCCCAGTGTCTGCAGTAGGTCAGTCAGTTTTTTGTCTTCACTTAAGATAGCTGAGGCGTGTTGACCCAAGGCTACAAGAGCAGCGCCTGTGAGAGTTGCAGTGTCTAAGATAACGCGCGGGTTGAATTTAGCGGCGTAGGACAGTCCGTCAGCCAGTACCAAGCGCCCCTCGGCGTCGGTGTGCAGCACTTCAATCGTCTTACCGGAGTGTGAATTAATGATGTCCCCAGCACGCATGGCTCGGTCTGAGACAGCGTTTTCTGCAGCTGGGATTATCGCTATGATATTTTTCTTAATTCCAAGCTTTGCAGCGCAGGCAATAGCGGCCATCACTGACGAACCGCCAGACATGTCGAGGTGCATGTCGTGCATATAGCCAGATGGTTTGACATTGAGTCCGCCCGTGTCATACGTAATACCCTTTCCAATTAAGACGATTGGCTGCAGCTTCTTATCTTTAGAGTTTTTAGTTGGTTTTCCAGCGCCGTAGTACTCCATCACTATAAAGCGTGGCATATCTTTAGCTCCCTTCCCGACTGCCCAAAGTGCGTGCAGGCCTTCTTTTTGAATTGCTTTTTCATCGAGGATTTTGACAGAGACTTTACTTCCCTTAGCCAAGGTTTGAGCCGCTTTTGCTAAGGCAGCTGGAGTCATATCTTCACCAGTTGTGTTTGCGATATCGCGAGCTTTGTTGACGTATTCACCCACCACCAGGCCGCGATCAAAACCAGCTTTAGCTTTTTTGTTGAAGCCGCCGCAGAGCATAATTTCTTTGACTGGATTTTTCGCCTTTTCTTTGTTGGTTTTGTAGTCTGTAAAGCTATATGAAGCTAAGGTTAGGTTTTCAGCAATGGTTGAAGTGATCCAATCTTCACCGTAGATTTCTAGTTTAGGAAATGTAACTTGTGAAAATTGTACTGCCAAATAATCAATTTTATGACTTTTGGCAGACTGAACTATAGAACGAATTAAAGTTATAAATTGCCGGGTTGTCAGATTCTTAGCTTTCCCAACTCCAAGGCGGTATTCGATAGTACCGTCTTTTGTTTCGACGAGTCGGTGGTAGTCTTTTTTATCTTCAGTGAGGACAAGTCGGGTGTATTTCTTTGGAGTATCGGCGACACTTTTCTGGCTGGTAGTAATTTTTGTCATAGGTAATATTAGTTAGTCTTTGCATTGTAACAAAACCGTGGCGAATCCTGAAAGGATTCGCCACGGTTTTGATTCTGGTTATTTTTCTTCGGGTGTCTGATCTTCTTTGCTTGAAAGAAGAATGTCGATGCGGTTGATGTCTCGCGGGAAGAGGGCCGCTTCTTTCACGCTCCCGAGTCCGAGGAACTTCTGGGTGAGGCGTTCTAGTCCCATCCCCCACCCACCGTGTGGCGGGATTCCGTATTTGAATGCCTGGCGGTAGAAACTGAAGTTTTCTGGATCAATCCCCTTGGCTTTAGCTTTTTCAATCAACATCCCCTCACTGTGGACCCGTTGGCCACCAGTAGTGATCTCAACCCCACGGTACAAGAGGTCGAAACTCTTGGTAAAACCAGGGTCAGTCTCATCTTCCATCGTGTAAAACGGTCGCTTGGAGACTGGGTAGTGAGTAATAAAGATGAAGTCTGACCCGAGTTCGGTTTTCGCATATTCACAGAGCCAGCGTTCATCTTCTGGTTCGAGGTCTGGTTCTTTGGTCTTGTCTGCGCCAGTTTTCTCCTTGATCAGCTCCTGGGCTTCCCGGAGCTTCATGTGTGGGAATAGGTCACCTTCAGGCGTTAGGGGCAGAGTGGCCCCAAGAAGCTCAAATTCAGCTGCACAGGCCTCTTTTAGGTGAGTGACGATGTGTTGTAGAACTTTGGTTTCTACCCGCATGACATCAAGATGATCGGTGATAAAGCCCATCTCTGCGTCGATAGAGGTGTATTCATTGAGGTGACGCGTCGTTGCGTGTTTTTCAGCCCGGAAGACGTTGCCAGTGGTGTAGACTCGCTCAAAGACACCAACCATAATTTGTTTGTAAAGTTGAGGGCTGGTTGCCAAGTAGGCGCTTTTCCCTTTGAAGTAGTCGGTCTTAAAGACTTCTCCGGTGCCTTCAGCATCTTCACCAATTAGTTTCGGAGCTTGGAACTCTGTAAAGCCATCAGCATCAAGAGCGGCTCGGTAGGCTTTCATGATCTCACTTTGCACTTTGAAGATGGCTCGCTCTCGCTCGCGACGCAAGGTCAGCGGACGGAAGTCCATCATAGTGTCTTGGTTGAGGTCGGTGTCAAGATCAAATGGTAATGCTTCTGACTGGTTCAGAATTTCTATGGCCGTGATCTCAAGCTCGATATCACCATTCATGACGTCTTTGTTTACCATCTTCTCCGGACGCTGGTTGACGACCCCGGTTACCTTGAGGGCTGACTCTGGACGGGTGGTTTTAGCCACTTCCAGTACTTCAGGTTTACCAAAAACAACACCTTGGATAACGCCAGTGTGATCACGAAAATCAAAGAAAGCCATCTTCCCTTGATCGCGTACAACATCGACAATCGCATGTACGGTTACTTCCTTTCCTGTTTGTTCTTGTAAGTTATTTATTTTTGTCATGTTAATTAATTTTAGGATTGATAATTACAATGAGTTGGTTATTACTTGCTGTTCCTTGAATAATTTCAACTAGTGAGTCTGCATCTGAGATTCGGCCACAATCTGTTTTGAAAGATTCGTACTGATCTAAATATGTAGGGTCTGTTCTAAACTTTAAGAAGAAAGCATTCGCACTAGTCTCAACAGATGTATTATTTCTCAACTTTTCATATGAATCTGTGTCAAATTCAAGAAGTGTAAAGCCATATTCAATTGCTAATCTCTTGATTTCACTGACTGTCCGTCTCACTATTTCTTCAGGTGTTTCAATAGCTTTATGACTGTTTTCATTAAACATAAAATCGCCCCTACGGACATATTACGCTAATAATACATTCGTAGGGGCGATTACGATCAGGTGATCGTGCATCGCGGTGCCACCCTACTTCGGCTCAAATGAGCCCTCTTCATTAGTACCTCAGCGGTGTCAGTCGCTTCGTCGGTTAGTTGTAGGATAGCGCCAATACTTACCTTAGTCAATAAATCACTCTTATTCTGCGTACTCAAAATTCCTGAAATATTGATCATGTCTCATACTTTTTCCACTTTGGATAATCCTATGAAGACCAGGAAGGTGTGGGTTTGGTGTCCTGTTGATAATCACTGTTTCTTTGAAATTTAGCTTACCATTGATCCCTAGTGTACACAGTGCAAAATGAGTTTCTGGACTCACGACTATATTTTCGTCTTGGTAAGTTTTGACTTCACATATTAGATACACTACATCATCATAAATATAAATTTTGTATCAGGCTTAATTACCGGTTCTTTTATTGATTCATGCAATCGGGTTTTTTCATTGTGATCTTCCATGTTGTTTTAAGTTAGGATAATAGACCAATCTTTTTATGAATATCGACCATTTTGGCGCTGGCTCGGGCGCGGGCCTTTTCACCACCGGCCTTGAGAACGTCCATGACATCAGCGTCGGTGATTTGATTGCGCTCTTCGCGCATAGGTCCGATGACAGCTTCAATGTCAGCCAGGAGGGCTTTCTTCAAGTCGCCGTATCTTCCCTTTTTTTCTTCGTAGAGTGCTGCTAATTCTTCTTCTGTCTTAAACAGTAGATGGATGGCATGGACATTTTCTGGATGGGTTCCTTCTGAGTCGGTCACAATACTCATGACTGCCCTCTCAACTTCAGCTTCAGTGCCAAACAAAGGAATCGTGTTTTTGTAGCTCTTACTCATCTTTTGACCATCAACACCTGGGATCACGCCAACTGCTTTCATGATGCGTTCTTCGGGCATGGTAAAGGTCTCGCCGTAAGCGTTGTTGAACTTAGTTGCGGCTTCACGAGTGTATTCGATGTGTTGCCGTTGATCTTCACCAACTGGTACTACTTCAGTGTCATAGAGGAGGATGTCAGCGGCCATCAGCATTGGGTAGTTAAACAAGCCAGCGTTCGCCTCAAGGCCTTTGGCGACCTTGTCTTTGTACGAGTGTGCTTGCATAAGAAATGGCACGGTAACAAGACATTCGAAAATCCAGGCGAGTTCAGTGTGCTCTTTCACATCTGATTGTTTGAATAGGATCATCTTGTCTGGATCGATACCAGCAGCCAAATAATCCTTCACCGCGTTGATGGTGTTTTGTCGAAGAACTTCAGGGTCGCGCACGGTGGTAAGTGCATGATAATCAACCACCATCAAATGGCTATCGAATTCATCGTACATGTCTTTAAACGGCTTCAAGGCACCAAAGTAGTTGCCAATATGCAGGGCGCCAGAAGGCTGTAGTCCAGTCAGTAGTCGTTTTTTCATATCTAGAGTGTACCAAGAAGCACTGCAGTCGCCAATTGACTACATTGAGTATGGGAGCTCTAAGGTAAAGGTAGAGCCCTTCCCCTCTCCATCTGAATGAGGAGTGATAGCGCCGCCCATACCTTCTGCCATTTGTTTAGCAACAAAGAGACCAAGTCCGGTTCCGGTAACGTTAACTTTGTTTGCATTTTTAGCTCGGACAAATTTCTCAAACACATCTTCTAACGTCTCTGCACTCATGCCGACCCCAGTATCCTTGATAGCAACGTAAACTCGCTTTTTCTTTTTATTGTCACGAAGCTCCACGGTTATAGAACCTTTCGGAGTATATTTCATAGCATTGTCGAGTAAGTTGTGCACGATCTGATGGGTTTTACCTGGATCAGCTTGGACAAAACCACGACCGGTTAGCTCGGTTGATTTGTAGCGTATTACCAGACCTTTCTTTAAAGCTCCAGGTCGAACGTCATCAGTAATTTGTTCAACCATTTCTTTGAGATTAAAGTCTGTTATTTCATATTTCATACGACCAGCTTCGATGCGGGAGACATTTAAGTAATCTTCAACTGATAGTGCCATATATCGACTTGACTCAGAGATTCTTTCGACAGCGTCTTTTCCTTTTGGAGTGAGTTTTCCGTAGCTTCCTTCAAGGAGCATTGAGGCGTAGCCACGAATCGAGGTTAACGGGCTGCGAAGTTGGTGCGATGCAATCGACACAAACTCAGATTTCATCTGATCCATAAGCTTCAGCTTGTGATTAGCTTTCTCGAGTTTTTTTGCCAACTGTTCAATTTCTTGTCGCTGCTTTGCTTCTTTTCCTGCAGTACGCAAGAACAACAAACCAAATCCGAGGGTAGCTACAACTGTAGAGACACTTACAATTATCTCTGCTGATCCATCCGCAAGAAAGAGATTGAATACTTCGAGTAGAACAAAGATCGTAAAAATGATTCGTACGTACCAGATTGAATCAAGCTTGAGATTAAAGGTGCCTTGTTCAAGTATTGTGTATGTTAGAAGCAGAATAAAAACTGGTAATGCAAACAGTGCGTAGAGATTAATTTCATATATGTCAGTGTATGTAGCAACAAACTCTGAGCCAGAAAAAATCGCTAAAAAGGCTGTACTGGTTAGGGTGAGGAAAGCAATCCGTTTAATTTCGAGATTATCACTCCTGTTTTTAAAGCCGGCATAAAGCCCAACGACAACAATTCCAGCAATCACCAGCCATTCAATCACAAGCTTGTAGAGGGCCAAAAAATCATTACCGTACATTTCACAATTTGGTTCGTCAAACTCGTGAACAGCTGTACCTGCCATAGTGACTAGAAACGGTAATAGAGCCGCAAATAACACAAAAAGTAATGTTGGAATATTCAATTTTTTTGTTTTTGAAAAATCAACGATAACAAACGTAAAAATGAATAAATAAAATAATATATTTAAGTAATCCAATGTTGACCAAAAGGCTGCAACAGCGAAGTAAGAATTTGATGTCCAAGCAACCAGGTCTCCGATGAGCCAAAGACTAAGCAGTATGGTGAAAGAAAAAAATAACCACGCTTTCGTCTTGTTATTGGCGTAGCGGACTGCCAGTACACCAAGACCAAGACTGATTAACGTTGGGAAAAGATGTGAGTAATATGCCAAAGCACGAACTTCATTTGTTGTTTCGAAACACGTATTAATAAGGTCCATACTCACTTAAATATAACTTTTTCTATCTATAAAATCATTAACTTGGTTTGGATAACAGTCCCAGAAAATTCTTTCTTGTTCACGCACTGGTTGGAAATTTAATATAAGTGGCTTCACGCCATATTTTTTGATAGCTCGTTTAAATGCTGGGTTTACAATCTTGTCTGTGAATTCCCCATGTTTTTTACCAAATAAAAACACTTCAGCGAGAACATTTTTTTGCAAAAAAAATGTAAAAAAATGTTCGTAATACTCGGCAGCATTTTTTGAATATAGTGAAAACCAGTCCGAAGCCTCGGTTGCTATATCGGACATTTTATACGATGTGATACTTTCAAATAACTCATGATGAAAATCAATCAAAGATTCGCCATTTTTCGTTGTTATCTCGGAAAACCTTTTGCCAACATTTTGATTGAAGTCCACTATAGTGCGATTATGGTATACGTCTTTCTTAATAGAGAGTTTGTCATTATAAATAGGCAACTTCCCCAAACTTTTTTTATAAAAATTCCCTGCTGTAACAAATTTATCCTCATGAAACTCGATTATGAGGGGTCGTAATTCAAGTTTTTTTGCTAATTCAATGATGTGTAATGTTTCATGCATTGGAGTTGCTACTTGCCTAAATAGCACAAGATTACCGCCGTCAGCAAGTCTTTGCATAGAGGCAGTAAGCTGTGTATTGGTAATAATTTTTTGTGTGAGTTGGTGATTGCTTGCCCGACTCTGAAGCTCATTACTTAAGAAATTTTCAGCGGTATATAGATGTTGGTGAGGGAGTCTTGGTTGAAAGATCCCTGAATACCAAGGTTCTTTTTTAACTGGAGCAGTCGTCATTTTCTGGTTCACAGATTAGTTCTTCGCACATAGTAGATGTACTACTGTCAGTGCAGATATTACTACAGGAATTGTCAGTGCATAAATGGAAATCTTTGGCTAGTATTGAAAATACTCTGTAACTTTCGAGTGCATTTGGTGGGCAGTAGTCTTCACAATCGCGCACAAAGCAGGTGTGTAGTTCAGGATCACAGGTAGACTCAACTAGAAATATATAATCTTTAGCGTAGATATATTTTGTGAATGCTGTTAGAAAGACTAACGCCACAGATAACAACGTGACCAGCATCAAAATTTTTATTCTTTTTGAAAGTACTTGCATTTCAACCATCGTCACTAACGATACCATATTCCTTGCTATAAATAAGCAAGTTTTCCAATTAGTGTATAACTGCTAAGGCAACGCCGCCGAGGAAAACTAATATAATCCCAGCTAGTTTGTAGCGCCATCTCGGGTTAGGTCCCTCTTGTAAAAAACTTTTTACACCAAATCGAGCTAGTACAAAAGTGATCAATATAACAAAAATCGGTTGGTAACTTTCGCTGGCCTGCACGATGGCTAGTGGTGAAAACAAGATGGCGAAGGCAAATAGTGTGTCTCCCAATAATGTTAAGGATTCATTAGCTGTATTTAGAGACACTGCTCTTTTGAGATGTTGTTCTATGAAAGAGATAAAATGTGACCGGTATGTTTCAAGAATTAGAAAAAGAAGTAGACCACTTACAACCATACCTAAGGATCGCCAGAACAACGACTGCCAAAAATCTTCTTGAACGGTAAAAATTTTAAACAAGCTATGCAAAAGAGCAATGGTAATTGATGCCCCAAGTGCATAAAACAAGAGTTTCTTTTTTATTTTGTTGGTTGCAGGCTGATAACTAACCAAAAGAGCACCAGAAATAATAACGAGGCCGCTAAGCATTTGCATGTGTGACAATGTTTCTCCGAGTAAGATGTATCCAAATATAAGTGAAAAAAATGGTGCTAGTACTAACAATGCCATAACCACAGCAGCGTCGTCTTCAGTGAGAGCTTTCAGATAAAAATATAGCCAAACAACCATTAACACTCCTGATAATATCAGCACCAACGAGTCTACTAACTTAATGTCAAAAATTACCCCTGAACTGAGTCCGAGTGCAATCAAAGCGAGAAAACCTGGGAAAAAACACGATAGCAACAATACACCACCGATGTTTCCGTCGGGTGAATATTTTGAAACTAGATGCTGGTCAATAACATTCGTGATTGACCAAAAAAAAGCTGCCATAGCACCTAATACAAATCCTGAGAACATACTTAAAGTAAAAATAATGCTCCAAGTGGCAAGAGTAGCCACCAGAAGAAGTATTCAGGAGGAGCAAATAAAAATTGGATAGGAGTTCCTGGAGTGAGAAACTCTGTAACGGGTAATACTTGGAAACTAAAGGCCATAACGAGAACTGTGGCACTCAATGCAAATAGTAATTTGTGACCAAAGCCTTGGAAGGAGCTCTCTTCGAACTCACGCGGCATCAAGTGATTGAATAGTAGAGTAGAAAGTACTGCAAAGACTGCAAAGACTGCCAGCATGATAATAGATTCAGTTTTAGCCGAAGAGGACGAACCTATGAGGGACTCGTAGTATGGAAACTCAATTGATAGTAGTAGAGCAAAGTAAAGTCCCAGAATGACGTTGATGAGTGTCTGCTTCCCTTTTATTAGGGCCACGATCATAAACCCAGCAAACACGAGAATCAAATATAGTGACTCTTGCAAAAACGAAATGACAGTAACTGTATCCATTAGTATTGATTATAGTGCATAGACTGAAAGCTGGCTTTGACTAAGGGGATAATTACTCTAAGCGTTCAATCGCAAGCAAAGTAGCATCTTGTAGATGTTTAAATCGATCACCCATTAATTTTATGCCACCAAACCACCGTGTTACACAAATAATGCAGTTACTAACATTTTGCTTTTGCATTACCTTTAAGATAACCATCCCGGCTCCTGTCTCACCGTCGTCGCTTTTACTTTCATAGATAACCCCGTCATGGGCAATCCGTACTGCCCAAGAGTTATGAGTGGCTTTGGCATACTGCTTGTCTTGTTTCAGTTGCTGCAAGAACTTTTTAATAGTGTCTTTATTTTCTACTCGACCAATACTGACTGAGTATTTACTACCTCTATCTTTGATGATATTTTCATGTACAACGAAACTACTTTGAGGTTCTTTTGTATCCCCAAAGTCAAATTGTGTGTTTTGGTAGGGCATGTCTAAATTCCCTCTTCGCGTAGTTCCTCAATTAGTTTCCTGGCTTTTCTAGAAAGCTTTTGTGGTGTCTCTAGTTTAATCTTCACCAGGAAGTCACCTTGGCGACCATCTTGAGGTACTCCTTTCCCTTTGATACGAAGCATTTCACCGTGGCTTACACCAGCTGGAATTTTAATGTCAACGTTACCTTCAAGAGTTTCTACAGCGTAGGTCGCACCGAGTAGTGCATCGGAAAGCTTAATGGGAAGAACTGCAATTAAGTTTGTTCCATCTCGGGTGATACGTTCGTGTGCTTTGACGTGGATTTTCACGTAGAGATCTCCGGGTGTACCTGCTGTAATGGCTTCACCACGACCGGTCATTCTAATCATTTCGCCGTTTTGAATACCGGCTGGGATAGTGATCTCGATCTCTTCTTCAGCTCGCCTGATACCAGCCCCGGCACAAAAACCGCACTTTTCTTTAGGAATTTTTCCGGTACCTCGGCAACTATCACAGGTGCGGACTGTCTGGAAACTGCCCATGATGCTTTGGCGGGTTTCGCGTATGCGACCATTACCATTGCAAGTAGTACAGTCGGTCATTTCAGTACCAGCTTTTGCACCAGTGCCAGTACATTCTTTACACGTGTTGTTTTTCGTCAGAAGCACCTTTCTAATCGTACCCTGAATTGAGTCTTTGAATGGGAGTTCAATATCAATCGAAATATCACGTCCGCGAGCTTGTTGATCACCCCGCCCATTAAACATGTCACCAAAGTTGCTGAAGATATCATTGATATCAAATTCAAAATTTTGTCCGCCACCTGCTTGTTGGAAATCTGCCCAGTTGAAACCGCCAAATCCTTGACCTTGCCCCCCGCCAGCACCTGAAAATGCGTGCCCGTAGGCATCGTATTCGGCTTTCTTTTTGTCATCACTTAAGACGGCATAGGCTTCACTTATCTCTTTAAATTTAGCTTCATCGCCTGTCTTTTTGTCAGGATGATACTGCGCAGCAAGCTTACGAAAAGCTTTTTTAACTTCCTCTTTATTTGCTCCTTTTTCTATTCCCAGGATTTGATAGTAATCTTTTTGTGACATAGGTATTTATGATTTGGTGCAGTCTATCACTGCTCAATCCTATACGCAAAATTTGCGTATAGAGTGAACAGTTATTTACTATCAGTGTCTTTTTTGGAATCGTCTACTTCTGCATCACGAACATTGTCATTGGCGTCTTTAGGAGCATCATTGGTTTGTTCTGCTGAATCAGCGGCTGCTTTTTGCATTATCTCACCAATTTTTTGCATTTCAGCAGAGAGTGCTTCTGAGGCTGTCTCGATGGCAGCCTTATCTTCTTTGTCTTTCACTTCTTTCAGAGTAATGATCTTTTCGTTGATATTTTTCACAACTTCTTCACCAGCTGCTTCGCCGTGATCCTTAACCGCTTTTTCTGCAGTGTAGATCATCTGATCTGCAACGTTGCGGACTTCAATAAGTTCTTGTTTCTTTTTGTCATCATCAGCATGAGCTTCGGCATCTTGTTTCATCTTTTCAATTTCGTCTTCGGTCAGTCCTGAATTGGCTTCAATGCGAATTGACTGTACTTTCCCTGTTGACTTGTCTTTAGCGGTCACATTGAGGACACCGTTGCTGTCGACATCAAAGGCAACTTCAATCTGCGGCACGCCACGTGGTGCTGGCGGAATGCCATCAAGTACAAACTTCCCGAGTGATTTATTGTCTGCTGCCATGGGTCTCTCACCTTGAGTGATGTGGATTTCAGTTGAGGTCTGATTGTCAGCTGCAGTTGAAAAGACTTGTTCTTTCTTAGTCGGGATATGAGTGTTTTTTTCTATTAGTTTTGTAGCTACACCGCCCATAGTTTCAATTCCTAGTGAAAGCGGTATCACGTCAACCAATGTAATATCTTGAATATCACCTTGGAAAATACCAGCCTGGATAGCTGCTCCAAGGGCGACCACTTCATCTGGGTTTACAGTTTTGTTTGGTTCTTTACCAAAGAGTTTTTTCACTGCTTCTACGATGGCTGGCATGCGTGTCTGTCCCCCAACCATGATGATTTCGTCGATCTCCTCTTTCTTAAATGGCGAAGCTTCAAGTGCTCGTTTGGTAATTTCAATTGAACGATCAATATACACAGCTGCAAGTTCCTCAAGTTTTGAACGGGTGAGTGTGATAAGAAGGTTTTTGGGTGTTCCATCGACATTAGCAATAAACGGGATATTGATTTCTGTTTCTCCAGAAGACGAAAGTGTTTGTTTAGCTTTTTCAGCTTCGTCATCGAGACGTTGCAGTGCAAGCGGGTCTTTACTAAGATCAATCCCTTCTTCTTTTTTGAATTCATTGATTAGGAAACGAACAATCTCTTGGTCAATATCACGCCCTCCCATATGAGCGTCACCGTCAGTTGACTGCACTTCGACAACTTCGTCACCTACTTCGAGTACTGTGACGTCAAAAGTACCTCCACCGAAGTCGTAGACAACAATTTTTTCGTCTTTCTTTTTGTTAAATCCATATGCTAAGGCTGCAGCGGTTGGTTCGTTGATAATTCGCTTTACCTCAAGCCCAGCAATTTTACCAGCGTCTTGAGTAGCTTTGCGTTGAGCATCATTAAAGTACGCTGGGACAGTGATGACAGCCTCCGTAATTTTTTCACCAATCTTTGCCTCAGCGTCAGCTTTTAGTTTGGAAAGAATCATGGCTGATACTTCCTCAGGACGATAGTCTTTGTCTCCCATTTTTACTTCGACTCCTTCGCTAGCGCCCTTCTTAACTTCGTACGGAACGATATCTTTGTCTTTCTGTACTGCCTCTTCGGCATACGTGTGCCCCATAAACCTTTTAATACCGTAGATGGTATTTTGCGGATTCGTTACCGCTTGTCGTTTGGCAATTTGACCAACGAGCCGGTCTCCCTTTTTTGAGATGGCAACAATTGAAGGTGTGGTTCGATTGCCTTCTGCGTTTTCGATAATAACAGGCTCCCCGGCTTCAATAATAGCCATGGCAGAGTTAGTTGTTCCTAAGTCGATTCCTAGTATTTTTGCCATAAATATAGTGTTAGTTACTTAATAGTACTTTTGCTGGACGAATAATATGATCGTTTCGTGAATAGCCAAGTTGAACTACTTTAATCACTGTGTCTGTAGGTTGGTCAGATTCTTCCGAGCCAAGGGCTTCGTGTAGTTCGTGATCAAATACTTCGCCAGTTGGATCGTGAGCAGTGACGTCGTAGGCAGTAAGGATGCTTTGTAGCTGACCATAGATTGCTTCAATTCCCTTTCGCCAATTTTCATCGACACTTTCCCACACCGCTGCATTACTCATGGCCATAGTGAAGCTGTCACAAAGAGGCAGAAGTTTTAGGATAAATTTGTCAGTTTCTCGTTCGACCTCTGAATTTTTTTGTGTTTCGAGTCGCTTCCTGGCATTCAAAAACTCAGCTTTTGCTCGTTGGGCTTCTTCAAGGTGGGAACGCTTTGCTGTCTCACACTCTTTTAATTTGCTTTGTAATTGTTTAATTTTATTTTTGCTACTGGTCTCAACATCTTCGAGCTCAGGACTGTCTGTGTCGATTTCGGTTTCGAATTCTACTCCATCAGTCGGCTCATCTTTCTTCAAATTCGTCATAGCGTGCGCATTATAACTCCATTTTTTATCTGTGTCAAAAATGATACAGTAGCGCACTATTCTTCCTTTTAGATACCTTCACAATTTACTAATTTTATTATGTAATTAAAAAAAGTTTTACAGTATTGTTAAAATATGACTGCCACCATGAAACATGGTGCGAATGTTATTGGACGGTAGCGGTCAGAACCAGGTTCCCGACACTACGCCAAAACTGATTAACGAATGGATGTGCTATTCGCAAGAACAGCAGATCCAGGCACATCAATCGTCTTGTCACAGATGTGTAAAAGTATAGCGACCCATGTTGGTTGCAGCTCTCGGGAGGTTTGAGTTCTGCTCAAGTCGAGACTATATATAAAAAGTTTGTGCAGGCACAACAAAAAACCGGCAAAAGCCGGCTTTTTGTTTGTGACTTAGTACAAGTACTAACGTTTCGACCACTGTGGTTTTCGACGTGCTTTGAGTAGCCCGAATTTCTTTCGTTCAACTGATCGTGGATCTCGCTTAAGAAAGCCAAGCGGCTTTAAAATGCTTCGTCGTGTTGCCTTTTCCTTTACAAGTGCACGTGCGATGCCAAGACGGATTGACTCAGCTTGTGATGACAGTCCCCCGCCACTTACTAGGGCGGTGATACTGTAATGCTCAATACCAGCTTCATCTGTACCGAGTACTGACTTCACGTCGTTTTGCAGGGCCACGTGAGGAAAGTAATCTTCAAGAGATTTTTCATTAATAACAAAAGTCGTTTCTTTAGCAGGAGTTAAACGTACTCGAGCAGTAGCGGTTTTACGACGTCCAATTCCTTCAATGTATTTAGTGTCAGCCATACTTACTCAGTTACGATTAAATTCTTCATTCGAACAGATTGTAGTTTGTTCTTCGGCAGCATGCCTTTGATTGTGCGACGAACAACTTCTCCATATCCGAGACGCTTTCCAAGGTGTTCGAGAGTCTCTTCATTTCGTCCACCTGGATATCCAGAATATGACTGATAGATCTCTTTCTTCTTACTATCAATGATGTCTAGCTTTGATGCATTCGTGATTGTTACGGTGACATCTGGAGCAATATTCTTAACAAATGCAGGTGTGTTTTTGCCGATTAGGTAGTTAGCAGCTTCAGTCGCTACTTTACCGAGGCGTTTACCGGCTGCATCGATGGTGTATTCAGTTGTAGTTGTAGTTGTCATATTTATACAAGTTCAATTACAGACTCATCTCTCCCAGCTGGAGTCTGACCCATCTTAATAATGCGAGTGTACCCTCCAGTGCGTTCTTTGTATTGCGGTGCAATTTCACCAAAGAGTTTCTTAAGAGTGGCCTCAGATGATGCACCAAGTTTTGAAGCAACGAGTCGTCGTGTCGCTACGGTGTCATCCTTTGCAGTGGTAATAAGCTTTTCTGCAAGTGGCCGCAGTTCTTTAGCTTTAGCAGTAGTAGTTTTAATTTTGCCTTCATTGAAGAGAGCGGCAACTAGACCACGAAGTAAAGCTGTACGCTGACTGCGTGTTCGGTTAAGTGTTCGGTTTTTTCGTGCGTGTTGCATATTATTCTGAGAGGGATACGTTTAGTCCCTTAAGGAGAGTGGCAATTTCATCGACACCTTTAGGTCCAATGCCATCGAGCGCTAGAATATCATCTTTTTTCTTTCGCACAAGCCCTCCGATTGTTCGGATATTCGCTTCCTCTAATGCCGCAAGAGTGCGCGCTGACAAATCAAGGGTTTCGATTCGGGTCTTGAGGACGTCAGGGTCGACTTCAGGAGTAGTTGATGAATCATCAACTGACTCGGCAGCTTCTGCCACCGCGGACTTTTCAGGATGGCTTTCTTGGAACCCGATGATGGCTTTAAGTTGGTGTACCATTACTTCAATTGAATTTTCAAGAGCTTCACGAGGAGTCATTGTTCCATCTGTTTCGATTATCATTCGTAGTCGGTTGTAGTCAGTTCGGTCACCAACACGCATATTCTCGACTTCGTAGTTGGCGCGTCGGATTGGCGTAAAAACAGCATCAAGAGCGATAGTTCCAATGTCCACCTTTTCTTTTTGGTGTACTTCACGTGCAACATAACCAAGACCTTTTTCTACGGTGAATTCAATTTCAACTGCAGTACTTTTGGCGGTAATCTCACAGATTTTTTGTTCTGGACTGAGGATTTCAACTTGACTTGGTACGTCAATGTCGGCAGCAGTTACGATACCAACACCTGACTTCTTGAGCGTAATAGTGATTGCATCATCAGCATGTGAAACAAGACGAATTCGTTTAATATTGAGAAGAATTGTAATGACATCTTCTTTAACGCCACTTATAGTGTCAAATTCGTGCTTAACACCGTCAATTTTTACATGTGTAATAGCTGCACCCGGTAGTGAAGAGAGGACGATTCGTCGGAGTGAATTACCGAGGGTGTGTCCGTAGCCTGGGTATAGTCCATCAATCTCGTAAATACCACGAAAATCTTCTTCGCTAACAACTCGTGGCTTTGATGGCAATGTTACATTGGTTTCTAACATAATGATTTGTTATTAGGACTAAAACTACTAACGACTGTAATATTCGAGGACTTGTTCAGGGTCAAACAATGTTTCTGATGGTTCGTAGGTCGGTAATGCAGTCATCTTCCCTTCTAACTTCTTAGCATCCATTGCTAGCCAAGAAGGCACGGCAACAGCTTCGTGTTTTTCAGCAAAATTCTCAAATAGTACTGAAGATTTACTTCCTTCACGAATAGTGATTATGTCACCAATTTTTACTTGGTGAGATGGAATAGTCATCTTCTTGCCGTTTACTAGCAAGTGCCCGTGTGAGGCCATTTGGCGAGCGGCTTGTCGAGTTTTTGCAAGACCGAGTCGATATGCAACATTGTCAAGACGAGTCTCAAGTCTAACAAAAAGCAAAGCGATAGGTTGGTGACTCTTACTAACTGATTCATCAACATAGCGGCGAAGTTGTTTTTCTGAGATACCGTATGAAAAACGCATTTTCTGCTTCTCAATCAGTTGTTTTTTGTAGTCACTCATCTGGCCAGGACGACGAGATCGTGTCTTACCTACTCGTGCTTGTGAGCGCTCGAATTGAGGTGTTTGGGTTTTTTCAAAAATTGCAGCTCCGAGGCGCTTGGCAATTTTAAATTTAGGACCAATTTTCATAACAAATAATATTAGACACGTCGAGCCTTAGGTGCCCGCGGACCATTGTGTGGTACCGGTGTGCGATCTGTGATCTTAGTAATGTTGATACCTTTACCAGCAAATGCTCGCAACGCGGACTCTCGACCAGCCCCAACACCACGGATAATAACTTCGGCTTCTTTCATGCCCATTTGTTGAGCCTTGTCACCAAGGATCTCACCGACTTTTGCAGCAGCAAATGGGGTGCTCTTTCTTGATCCTTTGAAACCAAGTGCACCACTACTGGCAGCAATAATGCTATTACCTTTACTGTCAGCTAAAGTAACGAGCGTGTTATTAAACGTCGCAAGAATGTTTAGCCGTCCAAGCGCCACCTTCTTCTTCGGCACGCGGTTTAACGCCCGTGATGTGCCACTGACGTCTGATCCCCCTCCTTTTTTAATAATTCTTTTCTTACCCATAGGTCAATTGAATATAATGAATACAGCTCAACTTTTTAAGTCTTTTCAAGCTTACGACGACCAGAACTCATGGTCTTACGGACACCCTTAAGAGTACGAGCGTTAGTTTTTGATCGCTGTCCACGTGACGGAAGACGCTTAGCGTGACGTGAACCACGATAGGCACCGATATCTTTTAGTCGTTTAACGTTAGCAGCGATTTCCCGCTTTAGCTCACCTTCAATCGTGAAGCCCTCAACCTTTTCACGGATTGCGTTCTCAAGATCAGTTGTGAGATCAGCTGGTTTTGCATATTCATCGACTCCAACCTCAGCTAAAATAGTTTTAGCACGGACACGGCCAATACCGTGGACAGCGGTGAGGCCGAACGCTAAGTGTTTGTTGTCTGGAATGTTAATACCTGAAATTCTCATATAGATTTAGCCCTGACGCTGTTTATGGCGGGGTTTACGCTTATTGATCACATACACTCGACCGCGACGACGAACAATCTTGTCATCTGGACTGCGCTTTTTTACTGATGATCGTACTTTCATACTTTAATAATTTATAGTCGTTTCGTAATTCTTCCCTTGCCACCGTATGAATCGGGTAAGATGGCAACTCGGTCACCGACCAATACCCTAATTCTAAATTTACGCATTTTACCAGCTAAATACGCAATTTCTGTTTTGTTTGTGTCGTCCATCAAAACGCGAAAAAGCGCGTTTGGAAGCGCCTCCTCGACTGTTCCGAAGACGAGGTCTGAATTATCTTGCTCCGACATTAAACGTGCATGAGTTTAGCAAACGTACCGCAAAGCGTCAAGTACTTGGTCTTTTGTTCTGTTACTAGTGAGCGAGTCATGTAGTTATTTTTTCTCAATTATTTCTGTAATAGTTATTTCGTCTAGGCTGTCTGGAAATACTCGCTTCCAAAATGGTCGAACCACAGCTTCAGCACGTTCAATTGCTGGATAGCCGCTTAACACTGTCGGCAGTGCAGTTTTGGCCTTACCCATAATATCGGTCTTTAACTTCCCTTCGTCATACGTCCAAACGATAAGCGGTCGTCCTGTTAGTTCAAATACAAAACTATCTTGGCTGCCCAGGTCAGAAGAACCCGTGTCAGCTGATACGTAGTCGAATGATAGCACAGAAAGGTCATCAATTCTAACTGGACGATTTTCGTACCCAGGAACTGTAGCAGCTGCAATATAGTTGGCAAAATCCTGGTCTTTGAAAATTGGAATTTGTAAGATCGCCTTCTCTTTGATTGTGGCTAGGTTGTCACCATATTCAACGGCAGGAAGTGATTGAAAAGTGAGTGTGACAGCGTCATCAAACACTACAAAACCAGCCGGTTTTTCACTTGGGATGCGATCAATAAGGATATCGCGAAGTTCAGTTTGTAGCCTCTGTTTCTCTGTCTCCAATTCTTGTTCATCGATGATGAATTTGAGACCTTCAAATCCACCAGTAAATTGTTCTTGATTTTCTGCATAGATATTCTTGAAAAGATCAGTAAAGCCGCCCTCTTTATAGCCTGGTACAGTGAAGCGTGTTCCTGCTACTTTATTATATTGTTCTCCCGTTCCATCTGAGAAAACATCAGCTTGAATTTGACCCGGAACTTGCTGCCCGCCACTTATGCCGGCTGCAGGTACAACAGCCGATTCGGTAATTCGGTAAATTAATCCATCTGGTGACTCAAAGCGGGTATTTTTTATTAAGCGTTCAGCACTGTCAGAATTATTGTAGATAGTAATTCGTCCAATTGCCTGATCACTCACCTCGTCTTGGCCAGTTGCTGTAACTTGACGTTCACCTTCAGCCTCAAGGGTCATGATTTCATAGGTAAGTTCTCCCGCAGTCGGTGTGCGGTAGGCAGTAAAGGACGCGTTCACATTTGGTTCTCGATTGCGAGGATAAATGGTGAGGTCTGCCCCACCCAAGAGTATACTAGTGATAAATCCAACACCAAAAATAGCAAAGAAAAGTGCGAAAGCTATAACGTATCGTGATCTATTTTTAGCCCGGCCATCCCGCACTCCGATGCGAACAGTGCCGTCGTCTTCAGCAGTTACTTCATGTTCACGAGAGCGAACCATGTCTGGTGGGGGTTGGGTACGTCTTTTTCTTGGCTGTGACGGTTTAATGTCTTGAAGATTCCACTTTTTATCCATAGTATCAAGTATACAGTTTACAGCTGCTCAAAGGTAGCGCAGTTCTCCGGATTGTGGAAAAAGTGCGCTGATAGCAGTATGGCCGTGTCGTTGAGCTGATGATCCGGCAGTAACTTACTGGTAATGAGGTGGATACCATGTTCAGCTTTGGTAGCTTTGTGAGCAGCCTGCTTAACAATGTCTGAAAAGAAAGTCTCACATCTATCATCGGTATGAATAAACAACGGCCGAGGAATCGCTAGTTGATCACCCGTACGTTTAAACAAGGTGGCTATTTCTTCGATAAATGCATCTATCACTACCTGGAGTTCAGATTTTTTAGCTTCAGAGAGAGTTTCTACAAAGGTTGTGTTTCCACGTATAAACCCCAGAGCTTCTTCATGAGGGATATCACAGAGCGCTGCTATGTCTCTAGCTAGGGTATATATGCCAGATGGTGTATGTGTTGTGTAACGAAGTACGCCATCGCGGACGATACCAATTTCTGTTGCTTCAGAGGTGATATCGATCAGACAAACTTCGGTTGTGTCCGGGCGCATTTTTTGTAAAACGCAATAGAAAATGAGCATGAACGTGTAGCGCTCAAGTATTACGCTTGGTAATACTTTTTCTTTAGATTCCCTGATTGCATCAAGCAATTTTTTTTGTGAGATACCGCTAACGTGTGTGACGCTCAGCTTCTCTGCAGTTTGCCCGTAGACGCTACCGACGTTGTAGTCGTTAGCTGAGACATGGATAGTTGCACGAGTAATAAGTTCTAAACCCAATTTTTTTATAAGATCATCTTCATCAATCAAGTCAATTGCTTGCTTTTGAGCTGTCTCGATGAGTTCTGTTACAAGACGCTTGGTAATTTCAAATGGCTCATCTTTGTGGTACGAGACAGATTTTGTGACGGTGTATGACCAGGGTGCAGAAATAGCTATTTGCATAGTCGCAACTTTAGCGTGTGAATCGTGTTGTTTAAGAGACTGAATTCCTTCGCTGCCAAGTATCAGCATACAATTGACAAGTGTGGTAGTAATATTTTTAGAGCTATCTGTCGCAGCACTGTCTTTCTTTAGGATCATCCGTTCACGATGTGTCCAAATTATTTCAGGACTATTTTCAAGTGGGTCTGAGGCTACAATAGCTAAACCAACGCTGCCTGAACCAATGTCAACAACTACACCATAGCGTCCATCTGGACCGTGCTTACCTAGACCGAACATATGTCTTAAGTATAGCAAGAGCGCGGCCTTCGGCCGCGCTCGACTATCCCCTGTTCTCTAAGTCTACTCTAAGATTGCCTTGATGCGACGGACGCCAGCGGAAGATGATTCTTCTTTTTTGATTTTGAACGTGCCTTCAATTGATTCTAAAGTGTCAACGTGTGGACCACCACACAGTTCTCGTGAAAAAATAGTGCCATCATGACCGGTCATGGTGTATACCTTTACTTCGTCCGGATATCGATCCCAGAAACTGGCTTCGATTGTTGCGTCGGCTTGAGCCACATCTTTAGGCATAATTTCAGTACTCACGGTACCGCCAGTTTTGATGGCGTTATTTACCCATTCTTCTATCTTATCTAAGCTCTCTCGCTCAACTTTTTCTCCATGAGTGAAGTCAAATCGTAAACGTTCCCCAGTGATGTTTGATCCAGCTTGATGGACGTGGTCGCCAAGGAAATGGCGCAAGGCGGCAAGCATTAAGTGGGTTGCGGTGTGGTATTGAACAACTTTGTCTGACTGATCAGCTAGTCCACCCTTAAATTTCTGTTCTGCACCAGCTCTAGATTTCTCTCGATGTTCTTCCATAAGTTTGGCAAAACCTTTTAGGTCAACCACTAAGCCTTTTTCTGTAGCAATTTCTTCAGTAAGCTCAATTGGAAAACCGTAAGTAGTGAAGAGTTCGAATGCGTTTTGGGCGCTAATCGCCTTAACTTTAGTGGGCTCTTTTGCTGTATCAGGAACTCTAGCTCCGTCAACTTCTTTACTAGCAAGATGTATCTGAACGTCGATTTTATTAAATTGCTTGAGTCCCTTTTCAAGTGTTTTACGAAATTGCTCTTCTTCGGCTGCAATAGCAGCTTTGATGTCGTCGGCTTTTTCTCCCAAGGCGCCATAATGGTGTTTATAGGTATCAATGACACTTTGAGACAAGCTTTTGAACTCGCCTGGTGCTACTCCGAGGGTATCTGCGTAGCGGACTGCACGTCTAAGAAGTCGTCGAACAAAATAACCTTGTTCGGTATTACTTGGGAGTACGCCATCGCCAATCATGAAGACAGCTCCACGAATGTGGTCAGTGACTACTCGAAAGGCTTCTTGGTCATCTTCATATTTTTTATCAGCCAAGGTTTGTAGTTGTTCTACTACTGTCCACAAAAGATCAACTTTAAACATGTCGGGAGAATCAATTGCTGCCGCAGCAATGCGCTCTAATCCCCCACCGAAGTCAACATTTTGAGCCGGAAGTGGTTCAAAACCGTTTTCAGTTTTGAGGTATTCCATAAATACGGAGTTACCAATCTCCATGAAGCGACCGCAGTCACAGTTCGGATGACAGTGCTCGCCCCACTTTGGATCGTGTTCAATTTGAGTAAATTCATAAAAGACTTCGCTGTCTCCTCCACCAATTTCTCCAATTGGCATATTTTCTGGCTTGCCTGCTCGACTCCACCAGTTTTTAGAGCCGTCGTAATAGAAAATTCTTTCCCCTTTTTTCATTCCTCGAGTGTAGCCATCTGCTTCAGAACCGATTTCAGCTACTTCTTTTGAAACATTGCGTTCAGTGAAAAGTCGTTGCCAAATCTCAACCGCTTCGGTGTCTTTTGGTACACCAGCAGAATCATCGCCCATGAAGGCTGTGACGTAGAGACGTTCTGGATCGAGACCAACTTCGTCAACCAGAAAGCTGTAAAACCAAGGTAGTTGCTCTTGCTTAAAGTAGTCTCCGAGTGACCAGTTACCAAGCATTTCAAAGAACGTCGTATGACGATTGTCACCTACTTCTTCAATATCCTCTGCTCGAAAGCATTTCTGTGAGTCAGTGATACGGGTGCCTTTAGGATGCTTTTCCCCCATAAGATACGGCACAAGGGGTTGCATACCACTACCAGTAAACAGAGTGGTTGGATCATTTTCAGGCACTAGTGCTGACGAGGGCACGATGGCGTGACCATTTTTTGCCATGAAAGCAAGATATTTTTCACGAATTTGATTACCTGACACAGTTAAAATGTTAGACCAACAATGGCTTAAAATATAGCATAGATGCAATTTATTGCGAGAGAGCCGTCATGACGTTTGCAAAGCACGTGTCTCCTGAACAATCGGAAAAGGGTGTGAACCCATAGAAATAGATTTCTAGAGTGTATCCAAAAACTATTAATACAATACCTGCTAGTGTCAGTACTCGCTCAACTTTGAATGATTTCAACACCTTTTTATCAATACGATGTTCGTGCGCAATTTCGCTGTGAGCAATAATGACGCCAGCTGCCAGCAAGATTTTTCCAATAACACTAACTGTTAATCCCCAAAATAATAGAATCATATTATGTCAATATTATAGTTATTTTTTCTGGTTCACCAAGTTCGAAAATGTATAAACGTCGTTTTCAAGTTGTTTAAGACCTGCTTCGAAAGAGCTAATCTTGTTAGTTTGAATTCCAATAGCTTTGAAGATATTAGCAACTGTGTCTGATTTCCCGGCACACAAGAAGGAATCTATTTGTTCGATATAATTTGGATCTTGGTAGTACTTCTCTGCCATAACATTGCTCATCAAAATCCCAAAGGTGTAGGTGTAGACATAAAAACCATACCGAATATGTGACCAATACACATAACTATACCCGTCTTCCGGGCTTACTGTTACTCCCTCACCAACATAGGCTTTAAGGTGTTTTTGCATGAGATCACGCATTTCGATTCGCGTTAGACTACCTTCGGTCCGGATTCGGTTATGTAATTCGAGTTCATAATTGAAGCAGGCAATCTGACGCTGAATTGTTGCAATATTTTGAGCCACACGTTCATGTAGTAACACAATTTTTTGACTGGCATTTGCCTGTTCATAGAATTTTTTAAATACGAAGTTTTCGAATAATGTACTAGCTGTTTCAGCGGTTGTGATTGAGTGGCCTTGATACAAAGGTGACTGAGTCTTACTGCGTTCACCATGGATTGCATGACCCATCTCGTGCGCGAGGGTCTGTAATGAGCGGATATCATTAGTGTGGTTGAGAAAGACTTTAGTTGGCAAGTTCACAGAGTCAGACATGAAAGCACCACCACGTTTCCCTTTACGGGGATACACATCAATCTGACCATTAACAAGCATGTTGTCAAAAATCTGACCGTATTCGGTCTTGAGACCATAAAACACATCACGACAAATGTCGACAGCTTGGTCAAAAGTAATTACTGGAGTTTCCCCAATAGAATCGTACTTTTGCGAGTAGTCGAGAGTTGGTACGCCATGAAAAGTCGCTTTTGCTTTATAGAACTTTCGACTGAGTGCAAAACCTTTTGTACTTACAGCTGCTACGAGTGCTTCAATGCTTTTTTGGTCATCTTCGTAGGAAAGAACGGTCTCACTGTATGGTAATGAGAAATGACGTAATTCATCTTCAGTTTTCTTGGTGGTAATAACCGCGTTGAGCTCGTGTTCTGCTACCTCGCTGATTTGCTCTAGTTCAGATAAAACTAATCGCCAGAAAGTAGGCTTTTCTTTTGAAGGTAAGCTGTTGAGTCGTTCTAGAGCTTCATTGATTGGGATTGATTCTTTTTTGTAGACGATACTTCGATTACTAATAATTTTCTCAGTGGCAGCAACCCACATGCCACTGGCTGGACCTGCTGTCAGATTGAGAATCCGTTCTTCTGCTTCAGATAGGTTGTGTTTAGCTTCCAGAAAGACTCTAGACAGATAGTAATGAAAGGGTTGTAAAGTAGTGTCGTTCAATAATTTTTTCTGGTCAGCCTTTGAAATTTTGCCCAGTTCAAGTTCAAAAAACAATAGTTCGTTGCCAGCCTTTGTGAGGCGTTCTGAAATCAAAGCTAGCTGCTTCTCGGCAACGTCGTCGTTGGCGTTGACCGCATGACGGAATCCAAAATACCTCCCTGGTTTACTAGTCTCAGGCATTGCTGCAAGCCTAGTAAGATCAACAAGAGCTTTGGTTAGTGTTTTGGTTGAGGTAGCGAAATCACTTCCACGGTAGCGTTTGGCAAAGTGTTTGTAAGCAGTAATGGTTTTCTTTAGATCAGCTTCGATTTGTGGGTCTTTGTCATTTTTGTAATATAAGGCTTTAAAATCCCATTCCGTTTTGATCTTACCAAGTTTTGGTAAGGTTGATGTCGGTTCGTACTTAAAAGGCTTCCCGGTCTTCTTTGGTTTTTTTGACATCTAAAATAAAGTTTTTATATTCGGTATAAACATGGTTGAACTCATGAATAATATCATTTTTAAGGCGTGAGTTGAGGACATTACTGATGTCTTGATACATCAGGAGACGATCATCAAGGGTTCCTTTAAATTCCTGCATAAAGCGTGAATGGTCATCGAAGTATTCCTCCACGATCGTACGCATATTATGGATTTTATCAGCAGCAGAAATTATAAGAGCCGGATCTGAGGCTTTTTTAAGTTTCTTGGCATAGTGTTTTTTTTGTTCTAACCACGAATGTTTTTTAGTGTCGGTATCTTGCGGTTCTGACAAATCAACAATGATATCGCGCACGTCGCCACCAAAATCTTCGACGAGTTCATCCTCAGTATAATCAGTGTCTTCTAGTGTGTCATGAAGCAGGGACGCTATTAGTGTGTCCTCGTCGTCAGAGTAATCGCGGACAATCATCATAACGGCCATCAGATGGGTAATGTATGGCAATGGCACCGAACCTTTACGAAGCTGATTCTTGTGCAAAATTGCCGCAGCACGAATGGCTTGTTCGATTCGGTAGGTGTACATCTTAGTTTCTTGCTTTTCTAATAGCTTTAATTAACTGCTCCGCTGGAGCTTCAAGTGCTGCAATAATAGCTTTATTTGTGTCAACTTCACGACGCGCTTTATCTGCGGCAACTACAATACTCTTAGTATCGTCATACTCTCGTTGCAGCTGGTTCTTTATACGGCTATCTTCTTCATTTTTAATTTGGACTTCGAGATCCTTTTGCTCTTTTATGAGCTGTGGCAACTCTTTGGCTAAATCTCTATCAGCATCGGCTTTTTTAACAAATGCTTCAACTCCAGCTATTAATTCAAGAAGAGCTGTGCTGCGCGCAGTTTGGCCACCTGATCTATTTATTACTTCAATTGCTTTTCTGGCTGCATCTTTCGCTGTAGACATATTTAATTCAATTTAACTCCTTCTTGCAATAATAGCGCACGTTTCTTTTCTATACCACCGCGGTTATAGCCACCTAAGGTGCCATCTGTACGGATTACCCGATGGCATGGTATCTCAGGAGCGTAGTTTGCTGCCATGATGTTGGCCACTGCGCGAGCGGCTTGTGGGTTGCCAGCCTTCTCGGCTACTTGTTTGTAGGTTAGCACCTCACCCTTAGGTATGTTTCTAACAATGTCTCTGACTTTGTCGGCAAAAGTCTCCATATACTATTTTTTTGTGTTATGAATAGCAAGAAGTTTTTTACCACAGGCTTCACGGTATGGACAAAATTCACAGGCAGAGCCAGTTTCAGGAAACATATCTGAATTAAGACAGGCTTTTATACTTTTTAGTGTCTCAGGTATCCAGTCGAGTTCAGCGGTAACCGGCACGAGGGTGGTTTCAAAAACAAGTTTGTCATCAAAAGCATCGACTGCTTTGTCGGCGTTAGCATAGACTAAGTAGCCAAGTTCTTCGGTCTCAAAACCATTCGCTTCTAATAGCCAGCGATACACCCCAAGTTGACGCTTATATTGAGCTTCCCAGGGGCTGTCACCTAGTGCTTCGATTGTGCCTTCCTTTGAAGTAGACTTATAATCAACCACTATAAGCGAACCTGTTGGTGTCACCCAGATATCATCGATTGCACCGCTGACTACAAGGCCAGTTTCAGAATCGGTAGTTTCGATGCCTTCAAAATTTTCGCGCCACGTGTCCATGTTTTTATGAGCAAAAGGAACCGCGTTGATCTTGTATTTTTCCATTATAGGATGCGGGGTAGCGGCTGTACGATGAACATCGAATTCCTTTTTAAACAATTCATCAACAGCAATGTTGAGATTAAACGATGGAAAACCAGGACGTTTAGTACCAAGTTTATTGTCAATATAAAAGCACCGCGGGCACTCCATAAAGAAATCAATTTTTGAACGTGAAAGACGCCATTTTGCGCCACCGTAATTCCATTCTGAACTGCGATTTGGATTGTATTTGTATGTGTATTCTGCCATTGACTTAGTATACCAGACACAAAAAAAGCCGGTTGTGCCGGCTTTTTTTGTGTCTGTGTAAAGACTACTTGGCTACAAAAGTTTCAACTGCCCCACTTACTTGGACATCTTCAGCTAGGTTGAAAACGCGATCACCATTTTCGCTGTAGAATACAACAGCGTAGGTATTTCCGGGTTCTGTTGCTCGTTGTAGAACGATTGATTGCGGCACAAGACCTTGTTCTTGACTGTATCGAACAACTCCGAGCAGACCAGCAAGCTGGCCATCAGCGTAGTCACGAACTCCGATCCAGCCCTCATCTGATGGGAACGTAGCCCCAGCGAGTGATACTTCAAGACCAGCATCTTGATCCATGACTGAAGCGTCGCCGTCGCCTACAGGAAGCTCTGCAACTGGAGTGCTAGGAACAGCTGTGTCTGAGTCACTATCTTCTGAATCAGTACCACCTTCCATCATTTCACTTTCTTCAACTGAATCGTCATGATCCATATGTTCTTTTGCTTCCGGTGAACCACTAAATACCCATACGAGCAAACCTCCAATAAGGAGACCGGCAATAAATGCTACGACGGTCTTCTGGCTTTCTTGCTTTTCTTGTTCTGACATATTGAAATCTGAATATTATTCGCTAAATTGCTTTTATAGCGCGATTATAGCAGGTTTTAGTCAGAGTTACATAGTTGACGAGCCTCAGAAAGTACTGCCTCAGTTTTTTTGGTACCAATATGCGCGTGACGCAATAAGTGTGGTTTATTGATAATATCACTACAAATAATGGCCCCACGTTTTATTAAAGCTTGTTTTTGAGCGCTTGAAAGTGTCTGTAAGACGGTAATCGGATAAAGACCAGCTCGTTGGATACGATCGTGCAGATTATCATGATGTGGATAATCCCAACTGAGTAACTTTAACCCCACACACTCAGCATAACGCTCAGCTGTTGAAGTGAATTTTGTGTTAGTGGCAATCCAGAGTTCGCGTATGCCACAAATATCTTTGTTACAAATCTTTATACCAGTGAGATCTAGCATGCGAGCATATGAATAGAGAGCTACTTGAAGATCAGATTTAACTCCAGGACGGGAATGAAATTTAGCTTCCATCACAAAACTATGGTCTTCTTTGTAGGCGACAACGTCGATTTCATGTTCGACACACTTTCCAGTTAGTGTCTGGCGAGTTCTGGTAGTGTATCCTTCGCGCTCTATTAAGCGAGCCATAAAATCTTCAAATGGAAAACCAGTTGGCCCTAAATTGAATAAAGCTCTCCGAAGTGAATAACGAGCTGCAACCGGTACTTCATTTTCGCGCAGGAGTGCAAATGCTTGGCTATATATCTCTTGGGTTTTAATTCCATCGTATAGCTGAGCCTCGATATGACGTACGATTTCGCTCACTTCGTCTTTCGTTGCCCCAGATCGTCGTAATGATTTTTTTAATTTTTCAACTCGAAAGGTCTCGATGTTACCGTCGGCTTTAAGTACTTGTACAGACATTAGGAAATAATACCACCTCCCAAACAAACGTCATCTGCATAGAGTACACAAGATTGCCCCGCTGACGGAATGTCGTGAGCTTCGTTTATCTGTACTATAAGCGCTTTATGTGTCATGGAAGAAATTTTAGCCTTAAGTGGCCGCTGACGATAACGTGTCTGGAGCAACACTGTTGTTCCTACAGTCAACGTATCTGTGAAGAGATTGAGGCTCGTAAGTGCCAGCTCTCCACTCTCTGGCTTCGTTGGCTTAGTGTGACTAACCGTTATGGTATTGGTTATTAGATTGCGCTCAATTACATAATATGGTGCTTGTGTATCACTATGAACGTTGATGGTAAAACCGTGGCGCTGACCGATAGTATAAACTTGAACACCTTTATGCTCCCCTATTACATCACCAGTTTCATTTAGTACCTCACCAACTTGTAAGTCAATAAAGTGACTTAAAAACTCAGGAATATCAATGTGTCCAAGAAAACAGACCCCCTGACTATCTTTCTTGGTAGCCACTGGAATCCCCGCTGCTAATGCTTCTCTTCTGATTTGTTCCTTGGGTGAATTACCAACTGGGAGTAAGACGTGTCTGAGGTGCTCTGCTGGAATCATCCACAAAAAATAACTCTGGTCCTTTTCAGTATCAACACCACGAAGTAGCTTTGGTGATTCGACGTTACTCACTTGGGCATAATGACCAGTGGCAATATAGTCGGCTCCGTGCTTCATAGCAAAGTCATAAAACACACCAAATTTTACTGCTTTGTTGCAAAGTACATCAGGATTTGGTGTACGCCCAGCAGCATACTCAGCTATAAAATAATCAGCCACCCTTTGTTTATAGGCTTCTTGTGCATCACACATTAAAAATGGCATCTGCAGATGAGCGGCAACGCGCATAGCATCGAGACGCTCTGCCTCCCAGTTGCAGTCAATAAAATCAGGTTGCCAAACACGGATAAACACGCCGACCACATCATAGCCAGCCTGTTGAAGACGAAGTGCTGCTACGGCAGAGTCAACACCACCTGAAATTCCCACAAATACTCTTCCCCGCGCTGTCATGATGTCGCTAGGCTAGCACAGCCTAGCGGAGATAGCGAGCGATATTTGCCGTGTGTTCGGTGTAGGTTTCTGCGAAGTGAAAAACTCCATCCGGATCTGTAATGTAGTAGAAATATTCAGATGGTGTTGGCTCCAAGACAGCCTTAATAGCATCAAGTCCAGGGTTACCAATTGGCGTTGGCGTTAGTCCACGATAGAGGTACGTATTATAAAGAGAATCAATCTTGAGGTCTTCAGGAGTTAATTTAGACAAAGGTTTGTCGAGTATATATTCAATAGAAGCATCAGCTTGGAGTGGCATATCGATCGCTAAACGGTTTTGTAGGACACTGGAGACAAGTTTCATTGAATCAGCCGAGTTCGCTTCTCGTTCGAGAAGAGAAGCTAAAACAATAATTTCATATTCATTCAATGGATGAAATTCAATTTGAGAGCGCAGTGGTGAAATTTGTTCTTCGTAGGTGGATCGGAGTAAGTCATAAAACTCAGCATCAGTAAATTCTTCTGGCAAGAAATAGGTCTCAGGGAATAAAAAACCTTCGTCAGTTTCTGCATAAGAGATAAAGGATGTGGGTTTAAAATTATCGAGTTTTTCAGCGGCAATAGCAGCAATTTGCTTGACGGTACTGCCTTCTGGAATAGTGACCCGCACGAGCTCATCTTTCGGGCCAATTTTTGTAATTACTGAAGCAACTTCGGTAACTGGGACTGGATTGGCAAAAGAATATGTCCCTGCCCGAATGTCTGTGGCGTCATGGAGAAAAACTAAAGTTAGGTAAAGTAAATTACTAGAAGCGACATAATCATTTGCTTCAAATTGTTCAACTATATCGCGCACTGTGCTGCCAGGTTCAATAGTAATTTGTGAATTAGCTGGGAAGTTAGTTGGAGCAGCATAATTGCGTGCGAGATACAGACCACCCACAATGCTGATAACCAAGGATATTAAAGCGCAGGTGATAACTATCAACTTAAGTGTTTTTATCAGAGAATGTGATTCTGGTTGGTCTTGGGGAATCATGGTTGTGTTGGTGGTTCAAAAATTGGAAGATTTGATGGTGCTTCCGCTCGGTTAGAGGCAATACGGTCAAGCGTTGGTGTCAGTGCTACTGTGCCCGGAATATGAAACATGGTCGCCAGTTCTTCAACAGTCCAAATCTTTGGTTCGTCGCCCTGACAATGTGGAGCAAGTTTACGCAATTTGTAATGTTTGTGTTCAAGCGCCCTATATTTTGGTAGCAAGTCTCCAAAAGGGTCTGAAAACCACATGTAGTTGAAATCTGTTCGCCATCTGACACCAATACTACCGCGTCCCACGCTGTCAAAAATACTAAACGTTCGGTTAAGTGGATTAAGTAAGTCTGAGCGGAAGTGGCCCTTGCGCGCTGCATACAGGTAGCGAATATTGCCTCGAAAAGCGTGCTTCGTGGCATTTCGTTCGATCGCTTCAACATCTTCTCGTTCGCCAGGAGAGATGCGTGGTGATCCTTCAAAATCAGTGTCCCCGGCATTGAGGGGACCTTTGGTTTCATGGTCACGTTTAAGAAGTTCGTCTACCCGTTCTTCTGCCATTTTGTTCCAGCTTGGACCTTCAAACAACCGCAGATCACCTCGGACAAGACTTGGCTTATTGGCAGCCCGGATAATAATTTGGAAATAGAGTCTTTCATTTGGTCCGATCTCTCCAAGACGATCAAGCAGAATTGTGATCGGATCTACTTTTTCTTCTTCTTTGGGATTGTCTTGTAGACCAAACTCAACGTACGTCTTAATCGGTCCCCATTTTTTATCTTTTTTGTTTAGATGAGTAGACCAAATTTCCCATTCTGGGTCGCCGACCTTAATTTCGCCCGCATAGTCCACTGGCTCCTCTACGAGCTCAATCCCTGGGTATTGGGAGTATATGCTGGGCACAAACTGTTCTTTCATTTTTTTGCGTGAAATGTTCACATAAAAGCGGACATCTCCCCCAATTGAAACCATCTCAAGCGAAGCGGGTTGCGGGGCTTTCCCTTGAATCCAGCCTTCATAGAAGTTATCCGGAGTAGCTTGATTCCAGAGCTGGTTTAAGACAAACTCCATTGCTTCAGGGGATTTTAGAACCTCTTGAGGTAATTTGATTCGGTATTGAATTCTGCCCTGTTGTAAATAAAAACGCTTCCTAATGCCATCAAAATGTCTGAAGTGCCAAATAGAAAAGGTTATTAATGGTAGCCAAATCGGTGCCAAGGTGAAGAAAAAGGAAAATCCAGATGGTAACAATGTGTCAGAAACTGACCACACAGTGTAAAGCAGAAAAGCGCAAATGCCCGTAACAATATACGCAAAGTCAAGGTTATTTTCTGAGAGCCAGCTAATGGTGCCGCCAATGTACGGCAGGTCATTAAACGTAAAGTTAGTAAACGGCATAGGCAGTCTTATTGTACAACACACCGGCCCAGTTTTGCGAAGCAAAACTGGGCCGGTGTGTTGAAAGCATATATTATTCAGTGATTACGTAGGTGCCGTTACTGAGGCGTTTGAAAAGATTTCCGTCTTGGAGATTGACTACGATAGTGTTGTCTTTGACGTAGCGTTCTTTGCGAACTTTGTCGATTATTTCTTCACGAGAGAGTGGGCCGTGTTTTTCAAGAATATCCCGAAGGACATCCTTTACCACACCAGCCGAGTAGCCCCACTCCGTAAGAGCGTAGAGACCGCGACCTACTAACACAAAGCGCTCGTCTTTAATAAGTTCGTTGTGGGTAGTTGCAGTGTGAGCTTTACGACTAAACAGTTCTTCGATTGCCTCAGCGACTTCACGGAAGTGCATCGGTGAGCCATGTCGTTTGACTACCAAGTAAGCGTAATCACGGATCCCTTTCACCCGCACGTTTGGGCTCGCAGCGTGTCCCCATTCGCCAAGTGGATTACTTGAAATTTCTTTAGAAATTTGTAGCCAGCGCTTTAAAATTGCTTCGTCTTGTTTGTCTGCAATGCCAATCAGTTCATTACGAAATCGTTCCAAAACTTCTTCTTCTGAAACAAGTTCATCTCGATTAAGTGACTGATGAACATTCTTGAGACCTTTCTCAACAATGTCAGCTATTTTCTTTTCTGTGTACCAACGATGTGCGTATGAGGTATTTTCTTTACTTCGATAGAATGGGTCACCAAGTACAAGGAGGAAATAGATATCGTTACGGGTCGCTGGGTCGCTGGCGATCTCTTGCAATAAGATATGTTCAGGGATAACACCACCACCAAGAGTTTCAATCACTGTGTGCAGCTGCTGAAAAGCATCTGAAAATTCTTTATATACGTCAGATTTCTGAATTGATTGAATACCATAGTTTTCAATCTGGCGGACTCGTTCACGAGTAATACCATAGGTTTGACCAATAGCCTCTAGAGTATAGGTGTCAGTGTCTTTACCTAGACCATAACGTTTCTCGAGTACATCTCGAGCGCGATCAGGCAAAACAGCCAACATTTTAGTGCTTACTTGTTTTGGTTTAAACGTAATCATACTGTTGTAATTTCTAATTCCTTTGCCTCAGATCGTCAGTGATTTGAGGTAATACATCTATGCGTAGCTGTATTTGTAACATTACTGTTGACAATCGTCAAGTATCTTGTGTTATTTAGTTACAATGATGTTCAAGATCTTCCCTGGTTTGTAAATAACTTTAGTAACTTCTCCATCTTTCAGCCACTTAGCTAAGTTTTGGTTGGCTTTAGTGGCTTCAAGGACGCTCGCTTCGCTCGCATCCAGCGCCACTGTAATATCACCCCGCACCTTGCCATTAATCTGTACCCCAATAGTGACGACATCGTCTTTAGCCAGGGCCATATCTGCTTCAGGAAATGCCTCCAAGTGAATTGAGGTTTCCCCTCCAAGCTCAGACCACAGCTCTTCAGCTAGGTGTGGTGCTAGTGGTGCTAAGAGTAAAAGCAAAGTCCGGTATGATGCAGCCGAGATGCCTTCCTTTTCCACTGAGTTAATCAGTACCATCATGGCACTAATGGCTGTATTGAACTTATATTGTGGAATGTCTTGCCGCAATTTTTGAATAGTCTTATGAAGCTGCTTAGTCACTTCAGCTGGCTCAGAGTCAACAATATGCTCTGACAGTCCATTTACCCGCTCCAAGAAGCGTCTGATGCCAGCGATACCACCCATGTCCCATGGGTAGTTTGCGCCTTCGTATGGACCCATAAAGCCAAGATAGAGTTTAACCGAGTCAGCTCCAACTAACTTCACCTGTTCATCCGGGTCAATCACGTTCCCTTTACTTTTGCTCATTTTATTACCGTCAGGACCCAGGATCAGACCGCGGTTGATGCGTCGCTTATATGGCTCAGCGTGGACCGCTAGCCCCATATCAAAAAGAGCTTTTTGCCAAAAGCGTGAGTAAAGCAAGTGCATCGTGGTGTGCTCGGCTCCACCAAAGTACATATCAACCTGCATCCAGTCTTTTTGCGCTTCGAGACTCGCCAGTGAATCTTCATTTTCATTATCGATATAGCGCATGAAGTACCATGAAGAATCGACAAAGGTATCGAGGGTTTCAACTTCTGGCGTCCAGCCAGCTCCAAAAATATCTTCCGTGCGTTTCTTGAGTTCGGCACTTTTAGCGAGCGGCGGTTCACCGGTTGGCTTGAAATCAACATCTTCTGGTAGTGTCCATGGTAAGTGCTCCTTGGGGATTGGATGCGCCTTCCCGGCCGGATCGTACACAATCGGAATTGGCACTCCCCAATAGCGCTGACGACCAACAGACCAGTCACGCAGACGATAGGTATTAGTCATCCGACCACCGACTTTTTCTGTGATGGCAATCTTGGCTTCTTCAGAACTCACTCCATCAAATTCACCAGAGTTGATCAAAATGCCGGGTCCAGTCCAGCAATAACTCCCCTCTTTAATAGCATCAATCGTCGCTTTTCTATTCCTATTAATTGCCTCGCTTAAGGTCGAATTTTCTGGATGTGCATTTATAATTGGTCCGGCGAAGTGTCTGCGTAAGTCTGGTAGTGAGAAATCAGGCTTAATAACATCTATTAGTTCAATATTGTAGATTTCAGCAAATTCTTTATCTCTATCATCATGCCCTGGTACAGCCATAATTGCCCCAGTCCCATAACTCGCTAGTACATAGTCGGCGATGTACACTGGGATTTCTTCGCCTGAAGCTGGGTTAGTGGCAGTAATACCTTCCAACTTTACGCCAGTTTTTTCCTTGGTGTCGTTAAGTCGGTCTTGTTCGTCTTTCTGCTTTGTTATTTCAATATAGGTGGCTACTTCGTTCCAGTTTGTGATTGTCGCTTGGTTTTTGGTTACGAGTGGGTGCTCTGGAGCTAGAACTAAAAACGTCGCCCCATAGAGCGTATCTGCCCTGGTGGTAAATACAGTCACTTGATCATCGGTAGACAGTTTAAAATCAATTTCTGAGCCTGCAGAGCGGCCAATCCACTGTCGTTGTGCTTCTTTAATATGTTCAGGCCAGTCGAGTGTCTCAAGGTCGTCAACTAAGCGGTCAGCGTAGTCAGTAATCTTCAACATCCACTGGGGCATTTCTTTCTTTTCGATCTTGTCGCCTGACCGCTCACAGGTGTCGTCTGGAAGAACTTGTTCATTGGCAATCACTGTATTACAACCAGGGCACCAGTTCACTTTTCCTTTACCTCGGTACGCGATACCTTTTTCAAAGAATTGAGTAAACATCCACTGTGTCCATTTGTAGTAGTCCGGATCAGTCGTTGAAGCAGACATATTCCAAGTGAAAGAATTACCCATGTTACCTAGTTGGGTTTTCATGTAGTCAATATTTCCTTCAGTCCATTCCTTTGGATTGATATTGTTTTTGATCGCAGCGTTTTCTGCCGGTAGTCCAAAAGCGTCAAAACCCATTGGGTAGATAACTTGTTTCCCCATCATGCGCTGAAAACGCACATAGATATCGGGTACACCAAAGGCGTACCAGTGGCCAATATGCAGGTTACCCGAGGGATACGGGAGTTCGACAAGGATGTATTCCTTTTCCTTGCTTTCATCGCGTTTAGTCACATCGTAGAGACCATCAGCTGCCCATTTCTCTTGCCACTTCTTTTCAATTGCCTGATTATCAAACTTTTTGTGCATAAAAACCTCTACGTGTTTAGTAAATAACGTAGAGGTATTATGCCTCGAAAGAATAATTTGTACAGTTTTGTCAGGCTATGGTAAGCGACTAATCCGTTATTAACTGATTTAGTGACTCCATATTTAATTTATGGTCGATACTGGTCATCAATCACGCGTTCAAAACAGTAGGTTCCAGCTAGGTACGTCCAATCGTAATTTTTTTCGCCTACTGGGTAGGCTCGGGAGTATTCATCTCGTACAGAATCTTTACTAAACTCTGCGCAGAGTTGGTACTCAGTGTCGCTTTCTACTTCATACGTGTAAGCTGCCCGTCCTTCAGGGGCTTCTGGGACAGGGAGATTGCCATACACTGCTTCAATATTTTCAGGGAGTGACTCGTTAGTACGGTAGTAGTCTTCGATCCGCCATTGCATGTCTTGCAAGTCGCCTACTTGGTTGTTATCGATCTTCATCTCGCGTACGTCAGCAGGAGTTTCTGAGTTCATGAAGCCAACAATAACAGCGAGTAGCACAACAGCACTGGCACCAATGCCAAACATAATAGATTGCTTTTCGTGTGTCTGCCAGTACCCTTGAGCGTCTTTTAAGTAGTAGTAGAAAGCAGCTCCAATACCGATCGCTAAGACAGCCGCTTTAAGTGCAAATCGTACTGTCAGTTCTCCATTTAAGAAACCATAAATTACAACAACAAAATCACCGAGTAACACCGCCCCACCAACTAAAAGTGACAAGTAGATAAGCCACTTGGTAAGTGATAGATACATCCCCTCTTCTCGGCGACGGATTTGATTCATAGTGCGGGTTAGCCATAGATAGACAGGGAAAAACACCACCAGCATCGCAATTGAAAATTTAATACTTGAAGAAGCTTGTTCGATCTGCCAGTAGTTATCAGCTGCGTCAGGAAGGGTGACATTAATAATGCTAAATAACAAAACCACCAGTGATGTAAGAGACGCGTAGAGGGTTATAAGAGCTCCAAGCTGGAGGGCAAAGTTTTTTGGTGTGTTCATACTATTTTTCATTTAAATTTGATAATTCTACTCTGATCAATCTTTCTAATTCACTATATCTGTTAGTTTTAAACAAAAACTCCTGGAATTTAGTTTTGTTTTGTATACGAACCAAAAATTTTGTGTTTGGTTCAACATTTGTGGGCGGACTAGCACTAAGGACAGTAGCCTCACCAACTAAATTGAGTTTTTTGTCAAGAATTGGATAAGCAATATTAATGTTGATTCCCTTGGTAAAGAGTGGACCTTGCTCAACTTCAACAGCGCCTGATGGTTGACCTTCGATGCTCATAACTTGTAGTATACTACGTATCTATGAAACCAGAAGATCTTAAAAAAGCGCCAAAATTATTTGCCGAAAATATTAAAATTGGCTTTACCCCTGAATACTTTGTTATGGGTGTAAGCTCCGGTGCCCAGGCGCAGATTTATTCACTTACACCTGGTCACGCTAAGCGATTGCAGCAGTATCTCAGCCATGAACTAGCATCGTTTGAAAAAGAGCATGGAGAAATCACTGCTGAATGGAATCCGAACGTAGTGAGTCCAGTGCAAAAGGCCAATCCACCAACTGAAGGCAGTTAGACAACTTCGTTTTTAGTCTTGATGATATAGATGTAAAGTACAATCAAGAAAGCGAACATAATCGCCGACAAAAGTGGGAATGTCAGAAAGCCAAATTCAAACAGAATTCGCTTGGCACAGTCTGCTCCCTCGCCAGCAGTTGGACACGCTACGAGCTCTGCTCCACCCATTTGCAGGTAGTGCTGATAGAGTGCAACAATAATTCCTGGTATAGACAGAACTATGCCATACACTGCAACAGTTTTATCTTTAATCCACAGCGCTGTACCAGTCATGAAGATCTGTGGATACATAAAAACTCGTTGTAGCCAGCAGAGACCACACGGCACAAAGCCAAACACTTCAGAATAGAGTAGTGTCATAGCACCGGCGCCAACCGTAATTATAAAGGCAATCAACAGACCCCATTGCCGGACAAGCTGTGCTAGTGATCGAGTAGTTTTGAGGTCAACCACTAAAAAAACTGTTGTAAGCAGTAGGACGACACCACCAAGAGCTAACAAGAAGTTTAAAAATTCAATCGTTTCGTTCATAGCCGAAGTTAAACTGCAGGTTCGTCTTCTTTAAATTCACAACTAGTGATTTCAGCTAGACGCTCAAATGTTTGTGTACCAGTAATGCGTTCACCATCAGCCAGTACCCATGTTGGGTAGCTTTTGATTTCAGCATCAATACAAGCTTGTGTTTGATTTTGTCGGTCAGGTGTTGAACATTCTACATACGGAAGAAACTGTTGCGATGCACCAAACATATTTCGTTGGTCTTCACAGTGAGGACACCAAAAAGCACCATAGAAAGTAGCGCCACTTTCTTGGATGCACTGAGCAAACTGATCATATTTACCCGGCTGTGCCTCATTCCAATAACGACCTCCCACAAGACCTCCAATAGCAATAACAATAAAAAAAATATAGTAGTGATAAGATTTTAATTTCATACAATCAGTTTAAATTAGCATTATGCATTATACACGAATGAAAAAGAGGTGCAGACGCTCTAGCTGTGCATGAATTCAATCACATCTCCGTCTTTCACAATATACTCCTTCCCTTCAGTACGAAGCTTACCAGCCTCACGGGCTTTAGCCATCGAGCCAGTTGCAACGAGGTCTTCAAACGTAACAACCTGCGCACGAATGTATTTGTCTTTAAAATCTGTGTGAATAGCGGCACCAGCTTCCGGACCAGTACTGCCGATTGGTACTGTCCAAGCACGAGTCTCCTTAGGTCCCGTGGTGAAATAGCTCATCAGGCCAAGTTTGCGATACGCTGCCTTAATCAATGAAGCGACGCCATTGTCTTGACTGCCATATTCACGGCGGAATTCATTTTTTTCGTCTTCTTCAAGATCTTTAAGTTCATGCTCAACACCAGCATCCACAACCACGTACTCCGCTCCGGTGGTCTCAAAGAAGTGCAGCAACTCAGTCCAGCGTTCATCATTATTCTCATCGAGATTATATGAACTATTCTTTTTGTTACAAATGTATAGAAAGGGTTTCAAGGTCAGTAGATGTAGGTTTTTGACCAAGGGGAGCTCTTCTTTTGTGAATGCAAAGCTATTTGCTAGGTTGCCATGCTCTAGATGCGGTAGCAGGCGTTTGAGTACGTCGTTCAGGGCTACAGCAGCCTTGTCACCGCGTTTGGCGTCGCGCTCGAGGTTGTTAAGCCGTTTACTAACAGTTTCTGCATCTGCCATGATCAACTCAAGATTGATCACTTCAATATCACTCATTGGATCAACTGCTCCAGCAACATGATGAATATCTTCATCTTCAAAGATACGTACTACTTCACCGATCATATCGCACTCACGGATATTAGCGAGAAACTTATTGCCCAACCCTTCACCAGTTGATGCACCTTTAACTAGCCCAGCAATGTCAACGAATTCGACAACTGCCGGCAAAGCTTTTTCACTACCAGAAACCTTACTCAAAGTATCGAGACGATGATCGGGCACAGCAACTACCCCGACAGTGGGGTCAATGGTTGCAAAGGGGTAATTGGCAATGAGAACTTCATTTCTGGTGAGTGCGGTAAATAGCGTTGATTTACCAACGTTAGGGAGACCGACGATTCCGACAGATAGTGACATGCGTGGTACTCTAGCAAAAAGCTAGTGCTTTTACTACTAGCAAGCTTTTTTACCTAGCTTTTCAATTTCTTTCATCCACTTTTCTTTACACACCTCACCAACTTTTTCACAGGGTCCATAAGCTGATACTTTAGTTTTGATACCAGCAAAATCAAGAATCCCGTATTGGATTTCATTGGTAAAGTCACCAAACTTCCACCAAGTTTTAAAGGGCGAATGAGTTCCAGAGATAATGATGACTCGGCCAGTTTTTCCTTTGAGATGTTGCTCTAGTCGCTTAGTTTCTTTATTGAAGTTAAAAGCAAAGCCTGGAATCCAAAAACGATCAAAAAGTCCTTTAAGAAGAGCCGGCATCGTCGTCCACCAGTTTGGGTACACAATCACTAAGTGGTCACACCAACGGATGTCATCTTGTAGTGCGAGCAAATCAGGTTCGAGAGCTTGAATTTCTTTGTAACCACGATGTAAAATCGGGTCAAACTGTAAATCGCCTAGATTGCAACGACGAACTTCGTGCCCCGCTTCTTCGGCACCAGCTTGATAGCGGTCTGCGACTGCACCACTAAATGTTTCGGCATCTGGATTCGCCATCAGGACGACTATTTTCTTTGACATAATGCCAGTAGTATACGACAAAGGGCGCGCCGAAGGCGCGCCCACCTGTTAGTAACTAAATGATTAGCGACGAATACTACCGTTCGGATTAAACTTTCCTTGAGAGCCCATCTGTTGCTGAATCAACTGCTGCTTCATGTCTTCAGGCATCACAGCGAGAAGTTCTTTTTGATATTTCGGCAGCACTTTCATTGCAGCAGCCATTTGATTATTGCCATTTGCTTTCATCTCTGCCTGCATTTCCTTGGCAATTTTTTCCAATAATTCTGGGTTACTTTCCATCAAGCCCATTACCATTGCTCGCTGTTCTGGGGGTGCATCTTTTAGTTGTCTCTCCAATAGCTTTTTTAAAGCATAATTTTTTACTTTTCCAAACATAGACTAATATTGTAGCAGGCTAAGAACATTGGGTAAACGCATAGGTGCAACTATTGACAAATCAGTTAAATATAGTACTTTTGTCACAAATCTAACAAATATATCTGTATGAATATTCCTGGAATTCAGAAGCTTTTTAACTGGTACGGTAAAAAAACTGTCGTCGTAGTTTTAATCGGCATTATCGCACTAATAGTTCTTGCAGTTGTGCTGAAAAAAGCTGACCAAACAGAGCCAGAAGTAACCGCAACTTCAGTACCGACTGTTGAAACAGCCTCGGTTGGCACTTTGTCAGGATCTGTTAATTGGACTGTAATTGGACAAGTTGAAGCTGTAAGTCGAGCTGAAGTTAAAAGTGAAACTAGTGGTCGCATCATCTCAGTCTCAGCAAAATTAGGTGACACTCTCCCAGCGGGAGCTATTATAGCCCAAATTGAAAATGCTTCAGAGCGTGCTGCTGTACTACAAGCTGAAGGTGCATACGAGGCTGCTCAAGCAGCAGCAAGTCAGAGTGATCTTGGTACTGGTCAAGCAATCACCAACCTAGAAACTGCTAAAAATAACCTTCAGGCAGCCCAGAATGCAATTCTCAATCTAAATCGAACTGCTTATACAACAAACAATCAAATCCTCCTAGAATCAATTGATAATTTCTTTACCAATCCGATTAGATTAGAAGCCAGACTTAATATTGACGGACGTACAAAAACGGATCAACTTATCAATGAGCGGACCGCTTTTAGAATGATGTTTCCATCATGGCAAACTGCTACAACTGATACTATTGCAGACCCCCGCTCAACACTTAATTTAGTTGAAGCAAACACTAAAAGAGTCCTCACGATGGTCGATATTTTTATTGAACTCCTTCCCCGAGCCGACGAAAACTTTTACTTTACCACTGCAGAACTGGCAGCGGAGCTAGACAACTTTAACGCAATTCGTTCCCAACTCGTTGGAATCATCGCTGCTGTTGAACAGAACCGTACTGCTTTAAACAACGCTGAAAAAGTAGTCGAAAACGCTTCTACAGCTCTACAACAAGCAGAAATCGGTGGCACTGGTAGTGAAGTCTCTACTGCCAACGCTCAAGTAAAACAAGCACTTGGTTCACTACGCAGTGCCCAGGCAAATCTAGCCAAGACAATCATCCGGACACCGATTGCTGGCGAAGTTAATAGTATTGACATCAATATTGGAGATTTTGTTGCTCCACAAAGTATCATCGCCGAAGTAGCAAACAACAAGGCCCTTGAAATTACTGCTTTTGTTGGAGAAGCTGATCGCAATCAAATCACTGAGGGTCAGATTGTTATGATTGATGGCCAGTACGAAGGAGTAGTAACAACGATCGCTAGTGCTATCAACCAAAATACAAAAAAATACGAAGTTAAAGTTGCCACAGAAAATGACACACTTGCAAATGGTGCTACGGTTACAATTGAGAGCACCACTGAAGTAAACACTGCGTCTACTGAACTCTATATTCCTATAACTGCAGTGAAGTTCACTGACACGAATGGTTCTGTGTATTTTGTCGAAGACAGTATATTAGTCGCGCGGCCAGTTACTATTGGACGAATTTCTGGTTCATCAGTTGAGATCACGGACGGCATCACTAGTTCTGACATGATTGTAATCGACGCTCGTGGATTGGTCGTTGGCCAACAAGTTGAAGTAACAAACGGCTAGTATATGTGGGAATTTTTCATTAAAAACAACAAGTTTGCATACTTGTTCTTGGCTGCATTAATTGGCGTTGGGTTATACAGCCTGATCGCGATACCAAAAGAGTCAGCACCTGAAGTTATAGTTCCAGTTGGAATTATTAGTACAGTTTTGCCTGGTGCACCTGCGGCTGATGTTGAATCACTAGTTACAAATGAAATTGAGCGTGGTCTTTCTTCAGTAGAAAATGTGAAGAAAATTACTTCTACCTCTCGTGAAAGTGTCTCAGTTATTACTGTCGAATTCGACGCTAGCGCCAACATAGATGATTCAATCCAAGATCTGAAAGATCAGGTCGATATCATCAAGACTGACCTGCCAACCGATGCCGAGGATCCGTCTGTGTCAGAAGTAAATTTTGTTGACCAACCTATCATCACATTTGCACTGGCTGCTGATCTTACACCTCAAGAATTTACTCGTTTGGCTGATTCTGTTGAAGAAGAAATTGAAGTTCTAGCAGGTGTGTCGAGAGTAGAGAAAAGTGGCGTGCGTAATCGTGAAGTGACGATCATCGTAGACCAGTCAAAGCTGTTTCTTTTCGATATATCACTCACAGATATTACGAATGCCATTCGCAATGCAAACGTCACCTTCCCTATTGGTCAAATCGAAAATAATGGCGTCTCATATAATGTTGCCTTTGAAGGTGACATAGAAGATCCAAATCAAATCGCAAACATTAGTATTACCACTCGCGGTGGTCAATCTGTGTACGTCCGCGACATCGCAACAGTGATTGATGGCTTATCCCCTGCAAACTCTATCTCACGGTTAAGTGTTGAGGGTGCTCCATCTAAATCGTCAATTTCTTTTGATGTGTATAAGCAAACCGGTGGAGACATTACAGCAATTGCGCGTAATATCAATAGCCGACTCGCTGAACTGCAAACCTCCGGAGAAATCCTTGAGAGCATTACCAGTGTAACTGTTCTCGATGCTGGAAAAGATATTGAAAACGACTTGATTCGTCTTTCTAGTTCTGGTGTCCAAACTGTAATTCTCGTAGTTTTACTCTTGGTCCTTGCCTTAGGCTGGCGTGAAGGTCTCCTTGCAGGAGCGGCAATTCCTCTATCGTTTTTGTTTGGTTTTATTGGATTGTATTTATCAGGAAATACAATTAACTTCCTTAGTCTCTTTTCATTAATTCTTGGTATTGGTATTTTGGTCGACTCGGCGATTGTGATGGTTGAAGGTATCAACCGACGAATGAAAGATGATCCTACCATCGACAAACGAGCAGCCGCTTACGCCGCTATCTCAGAATTCAAAGCGCCGCTTATATCAGGAACACTAACAACAGTTTCGATGTTTGTGGGTCTATTTATTGTTTCTGGTGTTATTGGTCAATTTATTGCCAGTATTCCATTTACGTTAATTTTTTTACTGTTCGCTTCAATGTTTGTTGCCCTAGCAATCATTCCGCTGCTTGCTGCTGACGTGATGCGACGACGCAGCACAACAAAATTTGAACAACGTCAGGTTGCATACGCACGACGACTTGAAGACTGGTACCAATCAAAGCTCGCTTTTCTGTTGGATGACTTGGGACGACAAAATACCTTCCTGGCTGCCATAATTACTCTCCTTGTATTCTCACTGCTGCTACCGGTCAATCTAATTGCCGGCTGTGTCGCAGCACCGTTTATCTACTTTTTGAGTAAGCGAATCCTACGCATTAATGTACGTCGTTTTCGCGAAGGAGCGAAAGTTATCTTGTTATTACTTGTGACAATGATTATTTCAGTAATCACTGTCATTGGAACACAGTTTCTGGCCCCAACTATCAGCTTAGTAAAAGTAGTGTTCTTTGAGCAAGGTGATGTTGAGTTCATTATTATAGAGGTTGAAAATCCTGAAGGCACAACAAAGGAAGTGACCGATATTGCTGTGCGTCGCGTTGAAGAACTCTTATACCAACGAGATGATATCGAATCATACACAGCTACAGTGGGTAGCGGAAGTCAGTTCGGCGCCGGAGGTAGCGGTGAAAAACTTGCCAATATTTTTATTTCTCTAGATGAAGACCGAACTGAAACTAGTACTGAGATCGTAGAAGAACTGCGTAGTGAACTAGCTGTTATTCGAGATGTTAAAGTCACTGTCAATCAACCAAGCGACGGACCACCAACAGGAGCAGCCTTAATAATTAAATTTCTTGGTGATGATCTAACCGAAATCACTCAGTTTGCCAACGAAACCGCTGAGCTAATTCGTAGTATCGACAATACGACAAACATCGAAACCAGTACTAACAGTAATAATACAGAGTTTGTATTAGAACTTGACCGCAACAAAACTGCTGCCCTTGGCCTCAACCCCTTCACTGTATCCCAGATAGCTCGAACAGCTGTTTTTGGTACTGATGCTACCTCACTCACTACACTTGATGAAGATATTGATGTCGTAGTAAAACTCGACATTGACCAAAGTGGAACACGCGATCCTGAAGCAACTAATATCACTACCATTGATGATCTTACCCGCATCAACCTGCCGACCATCAATGGACTGGTTCCTCTTTCAGAATTAGTGACTGTGAGTTTACGAGAATCAAGTTCCGTTATTAACCACGAAGATAAAAAGCGAGTTGTCAGTGTAACAGCTGATGTAACCGCAGAAGGCAATGCTCGCGAAATTCAAGCAGAGATTCTTCGACGAGTAGAAACTGAACTCGGCGTACCTGCAGGAGTTGAAATTAGTACTGGTGGTGGTGAAACTGATGAGTCAAATCAAGCCTTCGTCGAAATGTTTTTAGCTCTCGTGGTCGGTATTGGTTTAATGGTAGGAATCCTCACATTGCAGTTCAACTCATATCGAGCGATGGCCTATGTACTTTCAATTCTGCCGTTCTCACTCATCGGAATTATGTTTGGTCTTGCAATCACCCAAAATCCACTTTCCTTCCCTTCTATCATGGGCTTTATCGCACTCTCTGGAATTGTCGTCAACAACTCTATTCTCTTGATTGATATGATGAACACAATTCGAAAGAATCAGCCAGAAAAATCATTGCGTACTGTCGTGCTTGAAACAGCTGGTAACCGATTGCGACCAATTCTGCTGACTACAATTACAACTGTGATAGGTATGGTGCCCCTCACCTACGCAGGTGATCTTTGGTCACCTCTTGCTTACGCTGTTATGTTTGGTCTTGTCTTTTCAGTGGTGATTACGCTCGTTCTCATTCCAATCATTTACTTCCGAAAGCCAAGTAAATTAGCCGAGTAAAGATTATTTCTGAGCGTTCTTTTTACTTAGCTGTACAAGAGCATATACAAGCAGTGTCACTATCGCAGAAAATCCAACATACCAAACAAGCAGAAATAGAAATTTAGTCTCCACAACGAAAGCTGAAGGCAATGCCACTAAAACTCCCATTGAATACCAGGCAGAGGCTTGAATCCCAGGGCCAATTGAACTTGGCATAAGATGTTTTGTCATTAAAACTGCATTTCCAAACAGAACTGCAATCAATACCCAAAAGAGAGAGCTATAACCAGTGAGGTATGCATCACCAATCACTGAATATGACACGTAGGCCAGGATAGTGGTCGTCGCGAGAATCAAAACCATCGCTACGCGTAAAAGTGTATACAACACACCCATAATGCGTCGCTCACCTTCACCAATCGTGCCATCTTTGATAGCTACAAAAAAACTCACAATCGCTGCTGTTGAACAACCAACTCCAAGTGAGATAGCGACTGACTGCAACACTGAAAACAAAACAAATATTAGATCCATATGTAAGTACTATAGCAAACAGCGGCGCCAAAGGCGCCGCTGTTTGTGTATATGTACTTCCTTGTTAAATCAAAACCGTGGCGTGATTGTGGCTGATCTCCAACGTGCCAGATTCAATTTCGTGAGTTTCAGTTTCTCCGCCGACTTTTTTGATTGTAATCTTCCCTTTTTTCAGTGGTGAAATAAGCGCTGTGTGATTAGCCAGGATCTCCATTTCACCATCAGTGCCAGGTAAGACTACTGAAAGTACCTCACCCTCAAATACCGGAGCGTCAACTTTTGAAACGGTGAGTTGTAGTAATTTTTGTTCAGACATTATTTTTCTGATTTAGTCACTTCATCGATTCCTCCCTTCATGTAGAAGTCTTGCTCGCCTTTATCGTCGTGCTTACCGTCAAGGATTTCACCAAAGCCACGGATAGTTTCTTCAAGTGGTACATACTTTCCAGGTGCACCGGTGAATACTTCTGCAACTGAGAATGGCTGACTCATGAAGCGCTGAATCTTGCGGGCTCGGTACACAGCTTGCTTGTCGTCTTCTGATAGTTCTTCAATCCCAAGAATCGCAATGATGTCTTGTAGGTCTTTATAGCGCTGTAGTACCAACTTTACACCTTGTGCCACACGGTAGTGTTCTTCGCCTACAATTGTTGGATCAAGCGCTGTTGAGTTAGACTCGAGTGGGTCGATCGCTGGATAAATACCAAGCGAAGCGAGTTGTCGTGAAAGTACCACCGTCGAGTCGAGGTGAGAGAACGTAGTGGCTGGCGCTGGGTCAGTCAGGTCGTCGGCCGGCACATACACAGCCTGTACTGAAGTAATTGAACCAGTCTTGGTTGAGGTAATTCGTTCCTGCATCTTACCCATTTCTTCAGCCAAAGTTGGCTGATACCCCACTGCAGACGATACTCGTCCGAGTAGTGACGATACTTCCTGTCCAGCTTGAGTGAAGCGGAATACGTTGTCCATGAAAAAGAGTACATCCTTCCCTCCATCAGCATCACGAAGTGATTCGGCCATGGTAAGTCCAGTGAGCCCTACGCGAGCACGTGCTCCTGGAACCTCGTTCATTTGTCCGAACACGAGAGCAGTTTTATCAAGTACACCTGAGTCTTTCATTTCGTGGTACAGGTCGTTTCCTTCTCGAACACGCTCGCCAACTCCAGCAAATACTGAATATCCACCGTGGTTACTCGCTACGTTGTGAATCAGCTCTTGAATCAACACTGTCTTCCCCACTCCCGCTCCGCCAAAGAGACCTACCTTACCTCCCTTAATAAAGGGCGCCAAAAGGTCCACTGACTTAATCCCCGTTTCAAACACCTCAGTCTTAGTTGATTGGTTAACAAACGCAGGTGCTTCCTGGTGAATACCGCGGAGGTTTGTGGTACCGAGATCCTTTCCGCCATCAAGGGTCTTTCCGAGTACGTTGAAAAGACGACCAAGTGATTGCTCGCCTACTGGTACAGAGATCGCTGTACCGGTATCAGTCACAGTCAGGCCTCGCTCGAGTCCTTGGGTGTCCTGCATCGCAATCGCACGTACGCGATCCAGTCCAATGTGTTGCGCCACCTCAAGCGTGATAGTCTCATCACCCTTTTGTACAGTTAACGCGTTTAAAAGTGCCGGCACTTCACTGTCCGGAAAGTGTACGTCAACAATCGGTCCCACAATTTGTGTGATGAGACCAGTCGCCGTCTTTGTAGTTGTTTCAGTTGTTGTGTTCATAATGTGTTTGATAATAATGTTGATAATCTCAGTACCACTGAGTAGTGAAGGTCCATGAGACCCTCGGCTACTTAGTACTACTTCATTGCCTCAATTCCACCAGTGATTTCACTCACTTCGGCGGTAATGGCAGCTTGACGTTGCTTGTTGTACACCAGTGTCAGTGCCTTCGCTACCTCCTTGCTCTTATCGGTTGCGTTCTTCATTGCTACCATTCGAGCTGAATGCTCAGAGGCTTTACTCTCTAAAAGGGCGTGGTAGACAATGATCTGCACTAAGCGAGGAATAAGTGACGCCAGCACTTCTTCTGGTGACGGTTCGATCGTATAAGTAGTGGTCTCAACTGCTGGTTCAATATCCAGACTGGCTTTACCTTTCTTTGGTCGAATCCCCCGCATGATGTAATGGATCTCTGCTGGATCAAGCGGTAAGACAGTCCGGCGAGTCGGTTCTTGTTCAAAGGTTGAGAGGAAGTTTTGGTAGATGATTTCTACTTCTTGATAGTGTCCACCTTCAAAGGCGTTCATGAGTGTACTAGCAATTTCGTAAACATCTTCAACAGTCACTTCGTCGCTGATGTTGGTGTATTCACCAAGTAAATTTTGTTTTTCACGTTTGGCAAATTCGACCGCTTTTCGACCCACACAAATCAAATCAATATCCCCTTCCTTGGCAATTGTTTCAGAGGCTTTCTTGAGGACAGCTGAGTTCACACTTCCAGCGAGACCCTTATCACTGGTCACAATCACTGCCAGACGCTTCCCTTCAGTGCGCTTTTGCGTGAGCGGACTTTGAAGACCGTCTTGTGACGTTGCTAGTTGCGACAGAATACGTAAAGCAGCCAAGACATATGGCCGACCAGCAAAGGCTCGTTCCTGACTCTTCCGCATCTTCACCGCTGAGACAGACTCCATCGCCTTGGTCACCTTGCCAGTCTTTTTGGTAGAAACTATTTTGTTTTTAATTTGTTTGAGAGCCACGGTGTGAATTATTCAGTTACTGCGTAAAGGTTGCTGTTTGCTTCCTTAAAATTCTTCATAGCTGTATTGATTTTCTCTACCACTTCGTCAGTCAGTTCTCGGCCTGATTCGAGGGTGGTGAGAATATCTTTTTGATCACGTTCAATAAAGTCCAGAAGAGCAGCCTCAATCTTGCGAGTGTTTTCCACTGGCGCACCGTCGAAGATACCGTTGTTGGCAGCGTAGATAGCCACCACTTGTTTGTAGAACGGTACCGGCGCGTTCTGTGGCTGCTTAAGCATTTCCACATACTTGCGACCAGATTCGATCCGGGCCTTAGTGTCATCATCGAGGTCTGAAGCGAACTGCATAAAGGCTTCTAACTCACGGAATTGAGCCAGTTCAAGTCGAATTTTTCCAGCCACTTTCTTCATCGCCTTTGTTTGAGCTGAAGATCCTACCCGAGATACTGAAATACCAACGTCGAGAGCTGGTCGAATTCCCTTGTTGAAGAGGTCGGTATCAAGGAAGATCTGACCGTCAGTGATCGAGATCACGTTAGTTGGGATGTACGCAGACACGTCTCCTTCTTGGGTTTCAATGATTGGCAGCGCAGTGATTGATCCGCCACCAAGCTCAGCTGATAGCTTAGCTGATCGCTCAAGGAGTCGTGAGTGTAGATAGAAAATATCTCCTGGGTACGCTTCACGTCCTGGTGGTCGTCTAAGAAGTAGCGACATTTGTCGGTAAGCGTTCGCATGCTTTGAGAGGTCGTCGAGAATGATCAAGACATCCTTACCTTGTTGCATGAAGTATTCTCCAATCGCCATTCCAGCAAATGGTGCCAAGAAAAGCATCGGTGACGCTTCAGAGGCTGAGGTTGCCACGATAGTCGTGTACTCCATTGCGCCAGCTTCTTCAAGCTTAGCCATAATACTTACGGTCTTTGAACGTTTTTGCCCAACTGCCACATAAATACAGATTGGTCGTTTATCTTTTGGTTCGTATTTTTGGTTGATGATGGTGTCGACAGCGATAGTTGTCTTACCAGTCTGACGGTCACCAATGATCAATTCACGTTGCCCACGTCCGATCGGGATCATTGAGTCGATTGCCTTAATACCAGTGTGAATTGGTTCGTTTACCGAAGAACGATCCATCACGCCGTACGCCACTCGCTCAATCGGCATATCTTTATCAGTGTCGATTGCACCATTGCCATCGATTGGTTCACCGAGAGCATTCACTACTCGGCCAACGATTGATTCACCAACTGGAATTGAGAGTAGTTTGTTAGTACGCATCACCCGCATACCTTCTTTTACTCGGTTTGATTCACCAAGCACCACCACTTTTACAGTATCCTCTTCGAGGTTCAAAATAAGACCGTAGAGAGCATCCTCGTTTTTGAGGGCCTCTTCAAGTGACTTACCATCACTGTCGTCAAAGATGATCATCTCCATCATCTGGGCAGTTTTAAGGCCGTCGATTTCAGCGATACCGTCACCAACAGTGGTAACGACGCCGACCTCTTCGGGCATGCTTGCCGTGTCGAGACCAGCGATTTCTTTTTTGATCTTGTCGATTATTACAGTGCTCATAGATTTAATAATTTAATTGTAAGTGGTGGTGAATAATTAGGCAGTTAGTGAACGATAGAGTTTTACTAACTTCGATTTGTAACTGTGGTCGAGACGTCGGTTGTTTGCCTCGACGACAAAGCCACCGACAAGTGTCTCATCTACAGTAACAGTTGGTTCTGACTGCGCATCTAGCTCTGCTAAAGCAGTAGCAATAGCCGCAGCGTACTTGTTTTTGTCAGCTTCTGAAGCAACAAATGCCTCAGCGCCAGTTAGGTCTTTTGCGGACATGATTCGAACCACACCATGTAACACTGAGCCCAAAAGTGCCTGGTGCCCATGGGCAGTTAAGGTCGTTTTTAAGCCAGCGATAACCATCTCTGGCTCATTGCCAGCTTCAATCATTGCAATCACTGCTTGTGTGTAGTTTTCTTTCATGATTACGCTTCTTTTCTCAGGATTTTTTCAGCAGCCAAAACAGCCAGTTTAGCGATCTCCGCTTCACTTTCTTTAAGGGCTTGAGCTTTAAGGTCAACGCTCTTCTTTTCTGCGGCGCTGATGACTCCAGCTGCTTTTTCTTCAGCGACAGCCAAAATGTCAGCAGTTTTTTGGTCAGCAGCAACTTTAGCGCGAGCGTTCACCTCCTCAGCATCCTTGTGAGCAGATGTCAGAATTGCTCGCTTTTCAGTATCGGCTTCTGCCTTGGACTGGGCGGCTGCTTCAGCATCACTAATTCCCTGCTTAATCTTTTCCTCACGATCGTTTAAGACCTTAAGAACTGGCTTATACAGGAAATAACTCAACAATCCCATAAGGATCACGAAGTTGATGATTTGGATGGTAATTAACTTTACGTCAATTCCGAATGCTTCAATGAGTTGTTCCATACTAATAGGTTTTAACTTGTGATAAGCGTGTCTGAATGCCTTGTAGGAACACAAGATCTGCAAACCACTGCTTAATCATAGTTGCTACACTCGCTGATTAAGCAAACTTAATTACGAACGCTACAACCAAGGCAAAAATAGCCAACGCTTCCACGAAAACGATACCAAGAATCATAGTACTTTGTACCTTTGCGGCTGCTTCTGGGTTGCGACCAATCGCTTCAAGCGCTTTAGAAACAAGGATACCGATACCGATACCTGGGCCCATAACTCCGAGTCCGGCTGCAAGAGCCATAGCGATTGCTTTAATTGAGTCTGCACTCATTTGTGACGCCTGTAGCGCCAATTCCATTTCTGGTGACATAATATAGTTGTTTTAGATAATAATGATAGCTAGAAGCTAACGAACAAGTACGAACCACGCGTCTCCGCGAGATTCGTGATTATTCACTAGTGCGGCTCTGCTACAGCTAACTTGATAAAAATCAGGGTTAAGAAAGCAAATACTCCAGCCTGGATAAAGCCAACAAACACCTCATACGCTAAGATCGGCACCGGTAGCAGGAGTGGTACAAAGAACATCGCCACTACTAAGAGCGTTTTACCGGCAAAAATGTTACCGAAAAGACGAAATGAGAATGAAACAAGGCGTCCAATCTCACTAATGAGCTCAATAATACCAACTAAGAAGTTAAGCGGCGATGAAAAGTTAATGAATTTTCCTCCATATTTCCACGCACCAAGAGCCACAATACCAGCAAATTCAATCACGAACATCGCCACAAGCGCAAAGGCAATGGCAATATTAAGGTCAGTAGCTGGTGGATATAAAAAAGGAATAAAGTGTGATTCCTCACCATGACCAGCATAGTAGCCAATTGACGTCACCCCCGGCAAGAGACCGACCCAGTTCATCACGAGGAGAAACAGGAAGATAGTCATCAAAACCGGGAAGTATTTTCGAGCCAGGTCTTTGCTCTCAAGGGTTGTTTCAACATAGTTATATGCCCCACCTACCAAAGCCTCAATAGCACTCTGAAACTTGTTTGGGACAAGTTTCAATCGACTTTTCAGAAGAACAGCAATAACAATCAGAATCAGCATCGCAAGCCAGGTTGTTATCAGTGTCGCCGTAATTGGCACACCAAATACCTCACCCACAATGTATGGATTGAGTTTCACAGAGATTCCCTCGGCGGCATGTGCTGTCTGTACTAGTGAAAACATAGTTCAAGCAAGCGCTCAGTATAAACTGCGTGCATTTCAGCAATTCAAGACAAATGAAAATGTAAACATCCTATTCTGTTTACAACTCTGATTGTCCGAAATTGCACTGTATGCGGCAGATACCTCACCTGCGTCCGCAGAGTAACACACTTTTAGTAAAAAATAAATAGTTTATCTGGGGGTTTTAAACTGCGTATGTACACAACTTTATCGAACAAATAAGGTATTATGCTACATACTAAAACTTTACTATGTCATTTGATCACCTCAACACAATTTATCGTAGTTTTGACATTCGTGGCAAATACCCTGAAGAAATTACTGAAGATGAGGTTAAGAAAATTGGACAGGTGCTCGTACAAAAGTATTCACTAAAACGGATTGCGATTGGTCGAGATATTCGCCCATCAGCCAATTCTTTATTTGTAGCCCTGGCTGAAGGTATCACAGCACAAGGAGCTGATGTGATCGATCTTGGCCTAACAACAACTCCCATGACATACTTCATGGCTGCATCCGATATGATCGACGCAACAATTATGATCACTGCTTCGCACATGCCATCTGAGTATAACGGGCTAAAGATTACCACCAAGGACGCCATTCCACTCTCAGCAGAAGTTATCCAAGAGATTCGTACTATTGTTGGTGAGCATACGTATTCTGAAGTAGAAACGCATGGTCAGATCGAAAGTCATGCCATGCAACCAGCGTGGATAGCACATTTCAAAAAGCAACATAATCTCACTGGAGCTGGTCTCTCTATTGTAATTGATCCCGCTAATATGATAGGTGCGCTTGAAGTTGCTACCTTTAGAGCTTTTGAACCTGATCTTCACGTAGCTACTATATTTGACACCTTCGACCATACCTGCCCAAACCACGAAGCTAACCCAGTAAAACACGAGACTCTTGTCGATCTTGGCGAAGCTGTCCGTTGCCAAATGGCTGACATTGGAATTGCCTTCGATGGTGATGCTGATCGAGTTGGCTTTGTCGATGAAACTGGCACACCAATTCCTTCAGACATAATTGGTATATTATTGGCGCGACAAGTACTTGAGCGCTATCCAAAAACAACGGTTGTGTATGACATCCGCTCGACCAGAGCTTTACCTGAGTTTGTTGAACACCATGGAGGAAAAGCTCTTATGAATAGGGTTGGCCATAGTTTTATAAAAGATACAATGAGAAAGAACGACGCAGCTCTTGGAATTGAACTATCTGGCCACTTCTTCTTTAAAGACTCATTATTTGCAGAAGGTGGACCACTGCCTGCTTTTATGATCTTAGAACTCATGAACACCACAGGTAAAAAACTCTCAGAGTTAGTCGCTGAAGTGACCAAATACCATCACAGCGGTGAGATAAACAGCGAAATTTTGAGAAAGCCTGAAGAAATATACACCGAACTGAAACATACATTTGCTGAAGCGACTTTTGATACCACTGACGGACTTTTAATAAAAACTGATACGTGGTGGTGCAATGTTCGACCATCCGCTAACGATCCAGTCATGCGACTTAATCTCGAGGCTGATACTAAGGAGTTGATGGCTGAGAAAAGAGACGAAGTCTTGAAGATAGTACGAAGTTAATTTAGTGGCTGATCCAAAACCTCCAGCTGCCGCACTCAGAGATACAAAAGTCGCCTGATGCTAAAGCATCAGGCGACTTTTGTATCTGTGGACTCGACAGGACTTGAACCCGCTACCTCCTCAGTGCAAATGAGGCGCTCTACCAGATGAGCTACGAGCCCAAATTATCTTGGAGACAATTTTGTTGAGTAACATACTCATCTCCAGCTAAATTAGAAAGTAATATACTGACAAACTTAGTGGGCACTATATTACTGATTGTCTAGCGACAAGTCAATACGCATTCACCCAATTACTGTAATTTCCAAGGTGTTTCAGTACCAATAGCGGTGAATTGAGCGTACTGTGCTGTCCCGTCTGGAAGCCATACAAACTCTTGTTTACTGATTGATGTTGTAACTGCTGAACCAGAAATTTTAATTGGTCGTATGACGTTATTTGCAACGTCATATATATAATCAGAACACTCTGCATCGTTGTTCATTTGTTGCTCACAATAATATATAAAGCGTCCATCTGGAGATACCTCATAAAAAGGTATTGCAGAATGAAAGCCTGGTCCTGGTTCGATTTCATCTGTCAATTTGCCAGAGACAACCGCCTCTTCTCCACCTAGTGTCGAAAACATTCCTGAGTCAGTGAACAATACACCGGCGACCGTGTTGTTGTTTGCTTCTACGTTATCAGTAGTAGTTTTGTATAGAGAAATTGGCACTGGTTCAGCAATAGTTACACTGCCTTCTGCAGGATCAAAACTGATTCCAAAAGCAATGTACGCAGTCGTAAAACCAATAATATAAGCGAGGACTAGAATAGCTACTTGTTCGTGTCTCATAGCAAAATTATACAACACCCGAACTAACGAGTGAGTACTTATACACGCGTAGTTGGTTTTAGCTGATCAATTTTTTCTAAAAGTTTTACATCGCGCACCGTTAAACCTTTCGCCTCATGCGTCGTTAACTTAACTGTGACTTTCTGATACGAGTATAGAATCTCAGGATGATGTTGCTGTACCTCAGCATGTACAGTGACACGTGCGATAAACACAAGTGCTTCAACGTGTGACGGAAATATAATCGATATTTTCAAAATCTTATTGTTAGCTGAAGCAGTCCAATCAGGATATTTTTTCAGTACTTTTTCAACTGCATGTTTTGTTAAAAGAGACAGTTTTTTCACTTATGTAATAGTACTGGTATCCTTGATCATTTTGTATTACTACTGTGAGTAACTTTTTTACAATTGTCTGTGTATACTTATATAAATGTCCGAAATCACGCTCACAATCTTACCTGGCTGGATGCACACAAGTTCAAGCTGGCAAACTATTGTGCGTGAACTTAGCAAAACCATTCCAACAACAGAGGTAATCGATATACCTGGGTTTGGTGTATCACCACTAATAAGAAAACAACAGTCATATCAAGAGGTGCTGCACTGGATGAAGCAACAACTTCCCACAAATGCCAGCAAACATATCCTAATCGGGCACTCGTTTGGTGGTCGTCTAGCACTGGATATGGTGGCAAAAAATCAGTCAGATTATGCTGGTTTAGTACTCATTGCGGCGCCGGTTATTTACCGGCCACCTCTTGCAGTTACACTAAAAAAATTACTTGCCAAACTCATTTCCCCCCTTTTTCCGATAATACCGAAACGGTGGCGTGCTCGATATCGTTCAGCAGATTACGAGCAAGCAGCCAACTCCCCCCTCCGGACTTTGTTTTTGGATGTAATCACGTATGACCAATCTGAGATGCTCAAAAAATTATCGCTCCCAGTCTTGATCCTCTGGGGTGATCAAGATAAACAAGCTTCACCAACTTTAGTTGCTGAACTTGTAAAACTGATGCCACACGCAACAGTATCTATAATCAAAAATTCTGGACACGATCTACATCTTGAGAAACCAGCTTTACTCAGCGCAACCTTGCTGCAATATGTCAAAACTATATAAACTTCTTTTTCCAATTAAAGACTTCCTATATATCTTACAACTCGAAGAGTATGATCATCGTCGCTACATATTGCAGGTTAGCAAAAGATTTTTTAAGCGCTCTTTTGAGAAACGCTCCAAGCTTCGGTTTACTGGCAGAATCTATCTAATTCTCTTTTTTTACTTGCTTCTCTCTTTTTTTATTCTTAGCATTACTCTGTATTTCTTCGGTCTAATAACTTCCATCGCACTAATAGCTGTCTATGTGTTTAGCACGCCGCTTACGCTCGGATTAGTTTCTTGTATCATTGGACCATGTATTTTTTTAGTTCGAGCTCAAAAACTAAGACGTACCCATGCCTGGTTTAAGAAAACATATCCAGCTACAAAAATTATTGCTATTACCGGTAGTTACGGGAAAACAACCACAAAATATGCTCTACAATCACTCTTAACCTACAGTTTCAAAACAGCTATCGTGCCCGAGAATATCAATACCACCCTAGGTATTTCAGACTATCTTTTGTCTAGTAATATCCCGCGTGATACTGAGTATCTTATCGTTGAAATGGGTGCCTATCGCCGTGGCGATATCAAAGAAGCTGTCTCACTGCTTCCACCAGACATTTCAATTATTACCTGCCTAGGTGATCAACACCTTGAACGTTTTGGCTCATTTGAAAATCTGGTGACAGGAAAAAATGAAATTTTTTCCTGCGCACCTCAAGGAGCAGTTCGTTTTGCTGACCAGAACACTCTAGCAACACTCAGGAAACATAGCAAAAAAACCGACAATATAGAGGTGGTGCAATCGACAACCACGAACGCGAACCTAGCTCTTGCTACTGCTGTTGCTCGACACCTACATGTATCAGAATCTCTTATTTCTGATGCACTTCAAAACTTTGTTTCACCTGAACGGCGAGATCAAACCTATGAACTAAATGGTGTCACGATCATTGATAACTCTTATAACATTAGTCCACAAACCGCTCGCTACATAATAGAAAAAGCTGCCACAGCTGCAATCACTGAAAACAAAAAACTCGTTGTCCTAACCGCGGGTATTGCTGAACAAGGCAACGAGAGTAATCAAGTAAATCAAGATCTTACTACACTCATTAACAACTACGCTGCCCGTGCCATCCTTCTGCCTAGTTGTTATATGCCAAGCATCAAATCAAAGCTCACTATTCCAGTAACAGAAATCGAGTTTGCTCTTGCCGTTCTGCATAATATTACCGACTTTGTCGACAGAGACTCAGAGGTACTACTCCAACTACCAGAGCACACTGATCTTGTTTATTTTTAGCTGGCTAAGAATTTACTGACGATATCAGTTTGATACGACACGACAGTATTTTTATTTGAGTGCCGGCGTTGAGCATCTTCAAGTGACTTAGTAATCTGTTCAGTAAATTGTTCCCCAGCTGGCTCCCATAAATAAAAAGACATGGAACCGGGAATTGGATTAATTTCTGTACAGTACAATCGGTCGCTATGATACATAAAGTCAATCCGCACGAGACCAGCCAACCTGGTTGCTCGGTAGACCTTTTTTGCCGTGTCTGTAATTTCCTTTTTAAGCTCACTCGAAATATCAGCCGGTACAGTACGATCTAATAACTGCATTCCGCCACCAATTTTTTTACCACTCTTCCCACCTGTTTTTTTACTACCATTGGCATATTTATCGTCAAACGACAACATATCACCTTCACGTTTTGGTTCTTCGATCGGTGAAACTTCAAGACCAGAATCACTACTGCGTACAGAGGCATTGTACTCAGTGAAGTCTGATAGGGCTGGTTCAATTAAGACTTCAGAATCTACCCGTGTAGCTACGTTGAGATACTTTTCAAGATCAATCTCATTTTTAGCAATTTCAATACCAATACTTGAGCCGAGATGAACTGGTTTAATAATCACCGGAAATGCAAATTCTGCTTGTATCTTAGTCAAAATTGTAGCTGTTTCAAACTGATACTCAGCCGAGTTAACTATCAAGCTATCAAGAACGGAAATATCGTTGGCTCGAAGTACTTGCTTTGTTAATGCTTTATTCATCGCAATAACCGAACCTTCAGAGGATGGTGATGTGAACGGCACACCAAGAATTTCCAACATTCCTTGAACACCACCAGATTCTCCTGTGCCACCGTGAAAACCAAGATACACACAATCCAGCTTATGTCGCTTACCAAACAAACCTCGCTCAATCATAAATACTTCATCGCCAACTTTCTCAAACACTACTGGCACTCTCTTTTTTTGTAAAAAATCTTTGCGGGCTGAAAATCCTTTAATGAAAAAAGGATGATTTTCTTTATCAAAATATACAAACAACGGCCTAAACTCTGTTTGATCAATCGCTTCAACTACTTGAATACCAGTAATAATTGATACTTCGTGTTCATACGATTCACCTCCACAAAATACTGCAACTTGTTTCATAGTTATAACCTGCACGAAGCAGTAGTGATTAATACTTCTAATACATCGTTACTAGTTCCGCCAACCGCCGCTACTCCAGCCATAAAAGGTGACTGACGAGCCAAGGATGGAATGGTATTGATTTCGAGAAAATACACATCACCCTGATCAGTCACACGGAAATCGGAGCGTGAAATCTGGTCGCATCCGAGCAACTTGTGTATGCGTGCTGTTATACTTTCAACTTCATCTTTTGCAGTAACATCTATCTCAGCTGGCACCCGCTTTTCAGCTGCGACACCATCAACTTGAGATTTCTCAACAGCGATAATCTGCACCGGTGGAAACGTGTAATCAACTTTACCCCGAAAAGAGCTTAAATAACCACAGGTTACATCACGCCCGGTTATGTATTCTTCTACAAGTACTTGTTCATACACCAACAGGCTAGTCTCAAGACCGTTAATAAGATTCTTCAAACCTTCAACGTACATGACTCCAAGTGAGGAACCACTCGATACTGGTTTGATGACATACTGTGGACCAAACAGTGTGTAAATCGTACTAGCAATACGACTGAGATTAGTAGCACTTTCTCGTGAAACGCGCATGTGACGCGGCATACGTACACCAGCTGATTGCAGCCGTTCTTTAGTAGCCATTTTATTGAAGCCAAGTGCCGAAGCCATTGCGCCACTACCAATGTACGGCGTCCCATGGCGTGATATGAGGCGCTGTACTGTACCATCCTCACCATAAGCTCCATGAGTAGCCAAAACGACAACATCAAGCGTATCGAGGATCTGTGCTGGAGCTTTAACAATACCATTTTGCAACCACTCCCCACCTTTTGTGATAATAATGTCCACTACATCATATGAAGTATTCTGCAAATAAGACAAGACATCCTGTCCTGATGTCATCGAAAGCTGGTACTCCTCGCTCGGTCCTCCCCTGAAAACAGCTAAGCGTTTTTTGTCAGTTAAAATGCCCATATCGCATCAAATTATATCACGTTACTTTTTAGCACGATTTTTTACATCTACGATCTTTTGATCACCATACACGCCAGTCAACAAATCAATATCTTTGTCTGTTTCTGAAAGTAATTTGATATTGTAATCAGCCATCGCCTGTAGCAAATCCTGACCAAGTGGGTCGTTGGTATTCAAATACATTTCTCTAAAGGCCTCAAAATCTTTGATGAAACAATGTCCGCCAGCTCCACGACCACTTTTATGAACTGGTTCAGTATGACTTTGTCCAATACGAGGGTCATGAATCATTGCTTCTCGAACTGTTCTCCAGTCACCATCACTACATGCTATAAGATCGTGCAGTAAATTCATATACAACACCTTGGTCATTAAGAAGCAGTTGCCAGCGTACTTCACTAGTTCAGCATCGCGAGCAAGCATAATCCGTTGATACGGGGCATCCGGTAGAACGTTTAATACCTCCTGAGCTCGTGTACGGTATTCAACGGTATCCTCAGGAATACCGATAATATTGCGGTTTGGGTGTGCCGCATCATGTGCGGCAGTTAGCTCTACTAAAAATTCCGGACTGTGCATCACAAAAATATTAGGATTTTCAGCCTGAATCGAAGCAGTCGTGCCTGGTGTGATCGTTGATTTAATCACTGCTGTCTTCCCTTCCCCGACCAAGGTAATAACAGCCCGAACAATTGAATCATCAAAACCTTCTGGTGTTGTCGGTGTCGGTACCGCAATAAACACAATGTCGCACTCAGCAATCTTATCTTTGTTGTGCGCAAACTCTGATTCTAGTGCATAGCGTACTGGAGCATAGCCGCGTGCCTCAAAGTCATTAGCATAATTACTACCAATCCATCCTTGTCCAATAAAGCCAATTTTCATATATGTATTTTAACCTACTTTGTTCTACCTAAGTTTCGCTTTTCTACTTTTTTCACGATGATAGGTGATAGCAAACCGGTGTGACTCAGCGTTAGCTAGCAGAATCTCTTGTTCGTGCTCTGCTTTCATCTTAGCAGTTGCCAGAAGGCGAACTGGCCGGTGGCGGTCGTCTTTGACGACCGCCACCACTGGAATCACCAATCCCACCTTTTTGAGCACCCACTGAGCTGCATTCTTTTGTGCTGTGGAACCATCTACCACAAGAATCTGTGGAAACGGCCACTCTGGGTGCCGGAAGCGCCTTTCTAAAACTTCTTTTAGTGCCCCCGGGTCATTACTTCCATGTACAGACTGGATTTTGAACTTCCTATACTCACTTTTTCTCGCTTCACCACCTTCAACAACCGTCATCACACCAACCATGTCTTCTCCCTGAAGGTGGGCAATGTCATAAGCCTCAATCCGTAGCCGCCTGTCATCACGATAATGTTTCTTATCATCCTGAATCAAGGCGATATCTTGAATGTGCTGCAAAGCAAAAATTTTCTTTTTTATGATATGAGCAATTTCAAATTCTTCTATCTTAGCTAATCGCATCATATCTTTCTCAAGTTCTTTCAATAAGATATGTTTCTTACCCTCGAAAAACAACTTAATATGACGAATGGTTTTTAGGTATTCTTCTTTGCTCTGTTTTTCTGGGTAGAGACCAATCTGGCGATTGAAGTCGATCTTGCCGCGGGCCATTTTAGTCTTCTCTGCTCCGACCGGAATACTCGTGTCATAGTATTTAAATAGTTTGCGAACAATTTTTAACGCTTCGCGAAAAAGTTGTCCACTCGGAAATGGTCCAAAGTGATACTTTATTTCATGCTCAGTATACTGCTCAGTTAGATCCTTACCACGTACAACCAATACCCGTGGGTACTCTTCGTTGGTAATAATAAGATGATTGAAACTTTTATCATCTTTTGAAAGAGTATTATATCTGGGCTTATGCGAACGAATCAGGTTAGTCTCAAGAATCAGCGCCTCAAGTGTACTGTCAGTTTCTGTCCACTCAACTGTTTTTGCTTTTCCCACCATTTGCCCAATCAATTCAGAACGCTTTTCTCCTACATCAGCTGAAAAATAGCTTCGCACGCGATTGCGTAGCGAAGTTGCCTTACCGATGTATAAAATCTCCTTCTTACCCCCAAGAAAAAAGTAGACTCCCGGAACATCGGGCAGTTTCTTCTTTGCTAAATCAGTTTTGTTCATGACTTTTAATCGCTGTGCGGTATGGCAGTAGCGCCACCAACACAAGCAACAGCTTCACAGCAAAGTCAGCAATCGCTAAACTGACCCACAGTGGTGCAAGGACACCGACACCCAAGATCGGCACCAACTCATTTGCCCAAGCGACATCAACTCCGGGTGCAACAAAAACAAATGCGGCCGAGAAGGCAATTGTGAAAAACACGATGGTATCAATCAACGATCCAACTACCGATGAGAGCAACGGTGCTTTGTACCAAGGAGATTTTTGTACTGAGTTAAACACGACAATATCAGTCAGTTGCGCCATCAAAAAAGCCAGTCCAGAACCAAGCGCTATTCTTATAGTGGTAAGTGGAAAACCATCTGCAGTAGTGAACTCACTTGCAATTAACGAGCACAGAACACCGGTTACAAAGCCATACAAAACCACTTTCCGAGCCATCTTTGTACCAAGTAGACGATTGGTAATGTCAGTAATCAAGAATGCCACTGGATACGTAAACGCCGCCCAGGTGAGCCAATCACCAAGTAAAAACTGAACTAAAATATTTGAGACAACCACCGTCAGTGCCATCGCGCACACTAAAGAATAAAATACTTTGTTGTCCATATTATTAGAGATGTTTCTTGAGGTATTTGCCAGTATGAGATTTTTGATTTTCAGCCACTTCTTCGGGAGTACCCTTAGCTACCAATTGCCCGCCGCCAGCCCCACCTTCGGGTCCAACATCGAGAATGTAATCAGAACATTTGATCAAATCTAGGTTGTGTTCGATGACCATCACGGTATTACCACGATTGACTAACTCTTGAAGAATCTCAATCAGCTTTCTGACGTCTTCGTAGTGCAACCCAATAGTTGGCTCATCAAGAAGATAGATGGTTTTTTGCGTGTGTGGTCGATAGAGTTCTGAAGCAATTTTAACGCGTTGCGCCTCTCCACCAGATAACGTAGTAGCACTTTGCCCCAGCTCTAAATATCCTAGTCCAACATTTTGTAAACTGTAAAGACGTTCATAAATCGCCGGTACATCTTTGAAAAATTCTACGGACTCTTCAATATTCATATGAAGGACATCATAAATATTCTTCCCTTTGTAGTAGATCTCGAGTGTTTCTTTAGTAAAGCGTTTACCGTCACACACGTCACAGGTTACAAATACTGTCGGTAAAAAGTGCATCTCGACTGCAATCACCCCATTACCCTGACACGCTTCACAGCGACCACCTTTGACGTTGAATGAGAAACGGCCTGGTTTCCAGCCACGCGCTCGAGCTTCACTGGTTGCGGCAAACATATCACGAATATGGGTAAAAGCACCGGTGTATGTAGCAGGATTCGAGCGTGGTGTACGTCCAATCGGCGACTGATCAATCAGCACAGAACGGCCCAGATACTCAGTACCAGTGATAGATGACACATTATAGGTTTTGGCTGTTCGGTATTTTTTTTCCAGTCTTGCTTGGAGATTTTTATGCAGAATCTCGTACATGAACGTAGACTTACCTGAACCTGATACACCAGTCACTGTAATCAAACGACCAAGCGGAATATCCACATTCAGATTCTTAATGTTGAAAGCCTTGCCACCTTTGATTTTGATTGCTCCTTTTTCACCAGTGCGTCGTTCTGGAATCGGAATAGTTTTGTCTCCCCGCAAGTAATCAAGTGTAATAGATTTTGAAGGGTTTGTTTTTGCCTCTAGGAGCTTCGGGAGATAGTCTGCTACGACTACTTCCCCACCATGAACACCAGCACCAGGACCAATATCAATAATATAATCAGCGGCATAAATAGTATCTTCGTCGTGCTCAACCACAATAATTGTATTCCCCAGATCGCGTAGTTCAGTAAGTGTCTGAATCAGTTTGTCGTTGTCTCGTTGGTGGAGCCCGATAGTGGGTTCGTCAAGTACGTAGAGCGCGCCAACCAAACCAGAACCCAGCTGTGAGGCGAGTCGAATCCGCTGCGCTTCCCCACCCGAAAGTGTATTAGCTCTACGGTCGAGGGTTAAATATTCAATCCCAACATTATTCATAAATTGAAGACGTTCGATAATTTCACGAAGGGCTGGCCAAGCAATATCTTGCTGCTTTTTAGTCAGTTTCAGACTATCAATAAAATCACTGGCCTCTCGGACGGTCATACTGGTGAAATCAACTATATTTTTACCAAGATCTTTACTGGTGCCTCCCAAGTACACTCGCAGCGCTTCTGGGCGCAACCTAGCTCCTTTACATGATGGACATTCATCGGAATTAAAAATTCCTACGACCCCAAGACCGTTACATTCAGGACACGCACCATATGGTGAGTTAAATGAAAAAAGACGCGGTTCTACTTCTGGGAAAGATGACCCATCGACTGGACAGATAAACTTTGCTGAAAGGGTGCGTTCTGTGCCGTCAGGTGATTCTACCTTTACAAGGCCATTTGATTGTTGCAGTGCCAATTCTACTGCCTCAGAGAGTCGTTCCCTGGATCCTTTTGGATCGTCGGTGAATTCACTTACATAGATCGCATCAACTAAGACATCAATATCGTGTCGCTTTGTTTTGGTGAGTTCTATTTTGTCACGTAATTGGTGAATTTTGCCGTCAATCTTAACAGTCTCATACCCTTTACCAAGTAAATCATATAACAATTGATAGTACTCCCCTTTACGTCCCACAATGACTGGCGAAAAAATTCCAACCCGTCCTTTATTCAACTGAATTCCCATCACTTTTTCCGCATCTTTTTTTGCAGTTTTTACTTCTTTGTCTTCAATTGATTTCAGAACAATACCTAGAATTTCGTCTTGAGAAAGTTTTTCAATCGGCACATCAGTATCAAGACAATAGGGCTGACCTACCCGCGCATACAAAATACGGAGGTAGTCATAAATTTCTGTAATAGTTGCCACGGTTGAACGCGGGTTCCGACTGGCAGACTTTTGGTCAATCGAAATAGCTGGTGAGAGCCCTGAGATCTCATCAACATCAGGCTTCTGCATTTTATTTAAAAACTGACGCGCGTATGGAGACAATGACTCAACATACCGACGTTGACCTTCGGCGAAGATCGTATCAAAAGCTAGTGATGACTTACCTGAACCAGATGGCCCTGTAATAGCAATCATCTTACCGCGCGGCATTTCAACATCAATATTTTTAAGATTGTGCGTACGGGCACCACGAACCACGATCTTGGCATCATGTTCATTCCATTCTGTTTTTGTTTTTTTCTGTGCCATAGCAAGCCGTCTTCGGGTGGAGCCGAAGACATGAAACGTTAGTATAACAAATACTCACCTACTTAGAAACGGTTGGCAAGGGCAAGGTAATAACTACATGCGTACCAACATTTTTAATAGATTCAATGGCAATAGTTCCCCCCATCAACTCAAGAAATTGACGAGTAATCCACATACCTAGTCCAGTGCCGGTAATAGCCGAAACATCAGTTGAATCTACTCTAAAAAATGGTGCAAATAATTTTTCTCGATCAGCAGCCCCAATCCCCATACCAGTATCCTTGATCCGTATTTCAATGCTTCGAATTTTAGTCTCTGCTACGATAGTGATTGAGCCAGTCTTTGTGTATTTGATTGCATTACTAATAATATTGATAAGTACTTGATGTAAACGTTTAGGATCAGCCGCCACCATCAAACCTGATGGCACTTCTGATATAAGTTCAAGATCTTTCGCTTTCGCCGAACTTTGCAACTCCTCTAATACAGCCAGTGAAACACCTTCCAGATTAGTTTCTTCAATATCAACCTTGAGTTTCCCAGACTGGATGCGTGCAACGTCGAGTAAATCGTTGACGATAGTGAGAAGACGATTGCCGGCTTCTTCTATCCGTTTGGCGTACGTCCTATTAGTTTCTGACAAGTCACTCTCTTGGAGCATGCTGGCATATCCCTTCATGGCGGTTAATGGCGCTCGCAACTCGTGTGCGATTAAATTAGTGAACAAATCTTTGGTTGCAATAGCTTGCTGTGCTTCTTGATAGAGCTGTCGATAGTTAACACTAGAAATATGCCAATAAGCAATTACCAATACAAGTGCATACACCAAACCCAATGTGACATAGGCAGTTCGCTCTTGCTCTGCGAAATACTGATCAATCTGGGAAAAGTTATTTTCGGTCAAAATAAAATACGTACCACCCTCTGTACTAATTGCTCTCACTGACTGCCAGACCCTAACACCATCTTCCATAAAAGGAAAAATTAGTGACTCATCAAAGCGAACGGCTGCTGTTTGATACAAGGCTTTATTTGCCTCTTCCTCACCCACTAAAGTAGTATCGAGACCAGCTCGCACTAAAAATGTATTCTGTTGCTGCTCAACAATTCTAAACTTAGTGATGTCTGGGTTTAAATCAGCTATCTTTTCTAACTGTGTCTGGGCTATTGCTGTATCAAAATTTGTCGCTTCCAGCAGCACCACGAATGAGTCATGCAGTAGACCAATGCGATCCCGTTGTAACTTATCCTGATTGGAGCGCCCTGCTTCCAAAAAAGCATTACTTGTATACAAAAACGCCAGCGGAAGAACGATAATCAAAAGCAGCGCAAACTGAATTTGCGGATGCGCTTTAATAAAAGTGAACGAGCGTTGGACAGAAAAAAGTAGACCAGAAATCATACTACCTGAGTCAACTCAGCAACTCTTGTGACAGCAAATTTTTTCTCACGTGTACGTAAGTGTAAGCCGAGTAAAATGAGAATCACCCCGATAGACACTATTGAAAGTGACCCAACTAGTAACAGAATATTTGGCGATACTAGACTTTGTCGTTCTGTTTGTCCAACAACAGCAAGCTCTGTATCAGCATCGACTGGAGTAAAGGCTTCGGCAGTCTTAATGAAGCGGGTTGGCTCACTTTTTGCGACTACTCGTCCTGCGTTATCTGTCACACCAACATACACTTCATGCTCCCCATCTTCAATTTCTTTATCGAAAGTATATGACCAATTGCCATCTTTGTCTGTTTTTATTGTAACGACAACAGGATTGGAATACACAAATAAGGTTACAAAACTATTTGGCAAACCACGTCCAGAAATGACAGCGGTTGGTAGCGGCTTTGTATCGGGTGCATTGTCTCCTTTTTCTGACTTAACAGAAGTGATGGCAGTAATCTCAAATACATCAGGCCTAAGGGCACCGGTTGTCTTCGGTGATTCGTAAGCGACTACCACTTCTGACTCAGCACTCGTTGGATCGTAGCCGTTTAAAATTTCAATACCATCAATGAAACCGTCATTGTCTGAGTCAGCCATGAGTGGGTCAGTTTGATAAATATTTCTTTCGTCATAATCAGTTACTCCATCATTGTCAGTATCAACAAGAGCCTCATCACCAACTCGTTCTCTCACGATTCGCTCAGTTTGCTCGGTACGTAGTGTCATTTCTGCTAATTGTCGGCGGAGACGGTTTTCAATTAAAGAAACTAGTTGATCGGTATCAGCTTCAGAAAGAGCTGACCTGACGATATCTGTCTCCAAGAGATTAAGCTGCTCCTGAATTTCTCCAATAGCGGTACTATCTTTACCCCGAATAGCAATCGCTAAACGCTTGAAGCTTTCATCGAGTCTTGCTTGGTAGCGAGCTAACAGAGCTGTCAATTGCTGATCCGCTTTCTCTGAGTCTGTTTCTGAAGCTTCAATAGCTTCTGGAACATCAGCTCTTGTGATTATTTCAGATTTCGTAATCGCTTCATCAACAAAACGCTGTCTTGATGCTGGAGCAGTCAGTATCTGAGGACGTGATTCAATTTCACCGGATGTGGTACTGGCATTCTTTAGGCGATTCAACTCAGCTGAAATTTGATTGTCACTCTCAAATGTTTTAGTTGATGCTTCTGTCACTGGTGATACCGCTTCTTTTTTTGTCTCAGTGGAAACAAGAGGCTTTTCTACTTCAGGATTAGCAATTCTAACCAATGCATCTTGACCAAAATATGAGACATTTTCAAGCCACGTGCGTGTAAAGATTGTGTAGTTTCCATTCGGTAAATTATTTGTATCAACAGCAATCCGCCATGTCTGCCCTTCAGCTCGATTTGCAACTCCAACGTATGAAGCGGATAAGGTATTTTCCCGTCGCATATACACTTCGATTTTTTGTAATTCTCGGTTTGTCTGAATCACAAATGGAGCTATCCCAGAGAGACGCTCTCCGTTAACTGGTTTGATACTAACCGACAGGGGCAGTTTAATTTGAGTATTTTCAGCAGTAGCAGTCTCTGCATTCACTGATATTGGTTGCTCGTTAAATTCTTCAACTTTTGTAGCACCTACATCCTGCTGTGACTCATTAATCAAAAATGAACGCTTTTTAGTTTGATAAGAAACATCATTAACCACTGTATCTGCAAACAGATAATACTGTCCAGGAGCTAGATCAGTCGTCTTGTATGTAAGTGAAAAGTTTGTCGGCGAAATTTTTTCGCCGGCTCCAAGGCTCGTGATATCGCCACGATCATTTGCAATACTAAAGGTAACTCGGCTAGTTGCGGAGGATGATTTGGCTCGTAGTTGCACTGAATTTTCTTGTCGCTCAAAATCAAGTGTTAAATTGAACTCTTCAGTCTGATCCGTTACTGCTGTAGCATCCGTTTCTGAAGCTTCAGACTCAGTAGCCTCAGATTCGTTCTCTGTCTCGGTAACAGTGGTCGCATCAATCAGACTTGTGTTTGTAGTTGTATCTGGCTGTTCAACTGGTTCCTCATTTTTTATAAGGTTATCTGTTACGGGTACTGCAACCTGGTTCTTTATTTCATACTTGTCAGATGTTTTGGCAAATGAAGTCTCCTCTGTAATTACAATTGCCTCAACCTTATAAAAACCATTCTCGTATTTAGCTGTATCCCAAACAAATTCCCAAACTCCATCAGATACCCGCTTTGCTGTTCCTAAAGTGAAACGTTGAGAAGCATCAATTCGGTGGGCTACTACATCAACTCGTTTTGCAGTCGCTACCTTAATATGGACTTTCACAGACTTTTTAAAGTAACCAGCTTGGTCAAAATCAAAACTAACTTCAGGTTTTGGTATCACCCCAGTATTAGCCTGCTCACCTTCTAGCAGCTGCTGCTCTGTATTACTAGTTAGAGACAAAGCCGCTGCATACTGCTTTCCAGGCACCAAATCGAGTGCCGAAGCATGAAAATAAGTTAGGAGAGCACCTAATATAACCACCCCTATACCACCATAACGTGCCAAACCAATAGCCAAGGTATCAATATCAACTGGCATTTTTGGTAGTACAAACAACGACAAAGCAACCGTGCGCGGCAAAGCATAGCTGTCTTTTTTTTCTTTTGGTGAGTTGAAAAGCGTTTCTTTTTTCTTTGGCTTGAGTAACTTAGACTGCGGTACTGATTTTGTAGCTTTGGTGCTAGTTTTTTTTGGAGTAGTTTTTTTGACAGTGGCTTTTTTTGTCACTTTCTTAGGCGTTTTCCTAGTAACCGCTTTCTTAGCGGCAGGTTTTTTTGGAGCAGTTTTTTTCTTACTAGAAATTACCGCTTTTTTGGCGGTTCGCTTTGTTGTACCCATTTGTCTTTATTATAAAGTAAAAAGCCACTACAAATTAAACACCTGTCGATAACTATTTGTTAAAGATGACTACTGACTAATGCGTTCAATTCAGTTGGATTGGTAGTTGCCTTAAAATAATAGTCAGTTGCACCAGCCGTGATCACAGCAGTTTTTAATTCCGGTGTGTCGTTATTTGAGAAAATAATTATTGGTACTGTTTTATACTCTTCGTTAGCACGAACTGCCTTAAGAATTTCAAGTCCTGATGTACCTGGCAAGTCTAGGTCAAGTAAAATCAAATCTGGGACTTCAGTAAGTATGTGATCATAGGCCAAGTTTCCATCAGCACACACTGTAACTTTGTGGCCGGCATCGCTCAAATGTTTAGATACAAAATCTTGCATGAACTGATCATCCTCGATCAATGTAATTGTTTTCATATACCACTATCGTAGCACGCTACTTTTTCTTCTTGGTGAGACTATCCTCAAGCACTTTAATCTCATCACGAATGATAGCTGCCGTTTCAAAATCAAGGATTGCCACCGCTTCTTCCATTTGGCGCCGCTTTTCTTTCATGACTTTCTTCGGGTTTTTCTTGAAGAGTTCCATGTCCACCTTTAGCAAGGTGTCGACTGTTTCATCGTGCACAGTGCGCATTTGATCAGCAATAGATTTAATCTCTTTCTTAATCGACATCGGGGTGATGCCGTGCTCTTTGTTATAGGCAATTTGTTTATCACGACGTCGCTGTGTCTCACCAACCGCATACTCAAGCGCTGGTGTCATTTCGTCGGCATAGAGTACTACTCGCCCATTCACGTTTCGAGCCGCTCGACCGATAGTTTGAATGAGGGCTGTTTCGCTGCGCAAAAAGCCAGACTTGTCAGCGTCAAGAATAGCCACCAATTCGACTTCGGGTAAGTCGAGACCTTCCCGCAGGAGGTTAACCCCCACCAAACAATCGAACACTCCGCGGCGGAAGTCATTGAGGATTTCGATCCGCTCAATCGTATCGACGTCACTGTGGATATACTTGGTCTTCATTCCCTTCTCTTCTAGGAATTCCGCTAAGTCTTCTGCCATACGCTTAGTGAGCGTGGTTGTAAGGACACGAGCACCGCCTTTGATAATCTTCTCGGCTTCGGCAATAAAATCTTTGATTTGTCCTGGGTAAGCACCTTTTTCAGTTACTGGGCGCAGATCAATCTCCGGATCAACCAAGCCAGTGGGGCGAATGATCTGCTCCACCATCTGACCACCACTTTCTTCGAGCATTGCAAATTCATACTTGCCGGGAGTTGCCGTTGTGTAAATTCTTTGACCGAGACGCTCATCTATCTCATCGTATTTGAGTGGGCGGTTGTCAACCGCACTTGGCAGGCGAAAGCCAAACTCCACCAAGTTGTCTTTCCGAGAACGGTCACCAGCGTACATGCCGTTCATTTGCGGCACCGTGACGTGTGATTCGTCGATAATGGTCAAGAAGTCTGGGGTGCCATCATCTTTGTGTGGGAAATATGAAAGTAAGGTGTACGGTGCTTCTCCCGGCTTGCGGCGGTCAAAGTGGCGTGAATAGTTCTCAATCCCGTTACAATAACCAACCTCCCGCATCAATGCGAGGTCATGTTGCGTCCGGCGCTTAATGCGTTCTGCTTCAAGTAACTTCCCTTCTTTTTTAAATTTTACTAATTGCTCTTTGAGTTCAACCTCAATATCAGCAATGGCTAACTTTCGCTCCGCTTCTGGCGTCACAAAGTGCTTGGCTGGGAACAAGAAAAATACGTCTGGTTCAGAGATAATCTCGCGCGTCACTTCGTCGATTTTTGTAATCCGACTAATCTCATTGCCGGTAAAACTCAGACGATAGATCACTCGTTCGTTGGTCGGCATGAGTTCAATCATATTACCGACGGCGCGGAAGCTCGCTGGTGTCAGGTCAGCGGTGGTTCGTTCGAATTGCATATCAATCAACGTCCGCAGCATCTCTGTTCGAGTTGACTCATAGCCAATCCCGATCTTCATCAGCTTAGCTTCATACTGCTCAGGTGAACCAAGACCATAAATGCACGACACCGACGCCACGATGATAACGTCCTCGCGAGTCAGTAGCGCCTGGGTTGAGGCGTGACGCAGTCGATCAATCTCTTCGTTTATCTGGGCCTCTTTTTCGATGTACGTATCAGACGTCGACATATAGGCCTCTGGCTGGTAGTAGTCGTAGTAGGAGACGAAGTAATGCACGGCATTGTTCGGGAAAAAGTCCCGGTACTCTTGCGCGAGCTGCGCGGCCAAAGTCTTATTATGAGCAATCACCAACGTCGGCTTCTGGATCTGCTGAATCACGTTGGCGGCCGTAAAGGTCTTCCCTGAGCCGGTCACACCCAAAAGCGTCTGGTGTTTTTGACCAGCCTTAATTCCCTTCACCAACGCCTCAATCGCCTTCGGCTGATCTCCAGCTGGTGTTTTTTCTGTAGATATCTCAAATTTCATGAATCAAGTCTGATTGTAACAAATATTCCCAGTCTTTATCCCAATATCCAGTGGTGTAATTTTTAATGTTAGCCTGAAATTCAAAACTTTTATCTAAAAATTTCCATAATTCATCCTCCACAAAAGTTGACAACATGTTTACTATTTCATTTACACTTTTATTATCGATGTGAATTTCTGAATTCCTTAGAGTAGTATTATGGATAAAACCTTTGCTTATCAACTTATCCAACTCTTTACCAAAATATATTTTTTGAATTGTCTTAAATTGCTCTAATATTTGAACTTTTTGTGTTTTATCAATTTTATTAGCTTCAAATAGTAGATTAATTGCTTCACTAATACATACATCGTCGTTGTATTTCTTATCTGAGATTACATTCCTTAAAGATACTAAAATAGCAAGATTTAAGTTCTCAACTAGTAAATGAGCAACTCCTTCAAGTCTCTTATTATCAAAATATGACTTAAATCCAATCATCCGGCATAAGTGCTGAAGCTCGCCAATAGAATTATCTAAATATTTTTCTAATTGCATGGATTAACTACTTAGGATTTGTTCTCGTAGTTTCTTCGTGAAATTAACAATGTAGTACAGATTATGAAGACTCGCGAGTTGTGGGCCGAGCATTTCTTGGGAACGGAATAGGTGCGCTAAATACGCTTTGGTGTAGTTCTGACAAACGTAGCAGTCGCAGGATTCGTCAGGCTTGCTGAAGTCGCGGATATATTTTTGGTTTAAAAGATTAGTCCGCTGATGTCCGGCGTTAGTTGTCTCATAAATCGTCCCGGTGCGACCAATCCGGGTCGGAGCGACACAGTCAAAGGTATCGCAACCAAGCGCTACGCCTTCGCGAATATCACCGGGCTCACCGATGCCGAGTAAGTGTCGTGGTTTGTCCTCGGGGAGAATTTCGTTCACCACTCGAATCGCTTCACCTAAGTCCTCTTTACTAAAACTCCCCCCAATGCCAAAACCATCAAAGTCCATGTCGGACAACACCCGGGCACTCTCAGCCCGCAAGTCGAGATGCCGACCCCCTTGCACCACGCCGTATAGCCCCTGCTTCTTGAGAGCGTCGTAGTTGCGCTTATGCGCCAAAATACTGCGCTTCGCCCAGCGGTGGGTACGATCCATGGCCTCTTTTTGGTATTCATAATCAGCCGTTGGACTGGTGCATTCATCAAAGGCAATGATGATATCAGCACCGATATTGTGCTGAATATCAATGGAGCGTTCTGCCGTGAAGCGGTGCATTGAGCCATCGAGGTGTGAAGTAAAGGTCACTCCTTCTTCATCAATAATACAGAGTTTTCCGTGTTCACTGGCGATGTCTTTGTTGTAGACATTGAGACTCGAGCGTTCAGTCGTCTCACTCGCCTCCCCTTTTGCAAACTTACTTACCCCTTTACCAAACGCCGCCCCCAGACTAAAGACTTGAAAGCCACCACTATCGGTCATGGTTGGCATATTCCAGTTAGCGAATTTATGCAGTCCACCGGCGTCTTTCACGACATCATCGCCCGGCTGGAGAAAAAGATGGTAGGTATTGGCGAGCGCCACTTGGTTGCCGACATACTGCTTCATGTCTTCGGGTGAGACGCCTTTCACTGTTCCCTTAGTGCCAACCACAACAAACGCCGGTGTTTCGATATCGCCATGAGGCGTATGAATAACACCAGCCCGGCCGAGAGTGCCGGGCTGCTTTTTAATCACCTCAAATGTGACTGGTCGATCTGCCATTAGTTGATCTCAAGTAATTCAATGGCAAACACTAGCGTGGCGTTCGGTGGAATTGGTCCTGCACCTGCTTTGCCATACGCCTTAGTTGGTGGGATCACTAAGATTCGTTGACCACCAACTTTCATCCCCAGCACACCTTCATCCCAACCTTCGATTACTCGGCCTTCACCAAGAGTAAACGTAAACGGAGCACCTTTTAAGTATGAGTTATCAAACTGCTGTCCATTTTGCAGTGTACCAATATAGTGCACTGTGACGGTGTCACCAAGTTGTACCAGAGCACCTTCACCAGCAGTGACGTCATCAATAATTAAACGCTCCAGATCTCCCGATGAGTCAGAGGCGTCGACGACGGCGTCAGCGACTGCAGCTCGACGATTATCATCATCAGCAATGTACACGGCCGCTGTTTGTTCTTCTGTTTCTAGTGCACTGAGTGGGTCACTAGTAGTTTCTTGTTGAATAAACCATAAAGCAAGCACCATAATACCAATACTCCCTGCAATTCCGACTACTTCAAATTTATTTACCATATACAAAATTTAGTCTCGACATACTAGTCTAAATATGGTCAAACTGCAAGTGACCCTAAAATATAATCACCCCAGACATAATTGCTGATTGTAAGTCAGTGGTACTTCTTGCAGCCAACTCACGTAAGAAATTTTGTCGTTCTAAACCATCCAGCAAATAGGGCGACACTCGCCTCCCCAAACTTGATACGGGCATAAGGGTGAGCGCTGAGCTTGTACCAAATGAAGCGGAGACAAGTAATCCAGTTTGTACCTCATCACTAAAATACTGATCAAATACAAAATTACCTAGTGAATAAACAATTGGCACGCCTTGGTATATATCTATATCTTGTACAACATGTGGATGATGTCCGATTATTAGATCAGCGCCGGCATCAATGAGATCCTCAGCAAATAACTGCTGGGAACGCGAATGAGTGAGCTGATACTCACTTCCCCAGTGCACATAAACAATTTGTTTTATAGTTGTAGTGGCAAACTGCGAAAGCGTAGCGATGGCTTGTGTTCGATTTGACTCTTCATAGATGTCATTGAAACTAAGTAATGCTACCTCGCCGATAGTGGTGTTGATACTAGTGACCGACTCTTCTGCTGTCGCCTGATTGGGATGACCAAATGTCACTAACCCTTCATTTCTGAGCGCAGTTCGAGTATGCTCGAAGTCATCTACACCATAATCGAACGTATGATTGTTAGCCAATGAAAGATGCGTAAAACCTGCGAGTTGTAAGCCAGTTAAATAGTCACTAGCAACTGAAAATTGAAAAGTGAGATCAGGTGTTTGGGCGTGCACTGTTGGCACAGCTGCTTCAAAATTTCCGATAACATACTCATGTTCCCAAAGAGTATCTTCAATCAGACGAAATGGATAGTCACTGCCATACTTACGAAGATAATCTTCAACATCACGTGCCAACATAACATCACCAACAAATAAGAGTGACGAAGAAACCGGCATTCTAGCCAACTCTTTCTCAGCAGAAATAACTTGTGCCACACTTCCGTAAGAGGAATTAAAATATGACCCAATCTCAAACGTTGCATTGGTAAACCAAATAGCCGAACAAAGAATCAGAATGAGGACTGAGAAAAAAGCGTGCTTCATAGCCTATGTCTTACCACTCAGAGTGGAAAATACCAACCTTCAAAAACCACATCATTCCCATCAAAAAAATAACTGCCAACAAAATCGTGATAATAACAATTGAAATTATTTGACCACGGTAGGCTCGTGCTAACGAATCTTCATGTTCCTTTGATATATCACTAAGGTTTATTTCAATGCCAAGGAGAGAATGTAAGGTATCCGGACTAATTGGATTATTGGTATTGAACACATTATGAAAAGAGTCAATGTGTTGGTGTTTTTTTTGCGGATCTTCACGAAGAACCACCAGAGCTGTTTCGACATCATTTTCATGCCAACGGGCACTGATTAAGAGTGACTTAATTTCCTCATCTGGGGCATCTGGTCGTAACCCATTGAGGTGCAGGAATTTTTCAATATGCTTGCGATCAATCATGATGCGATGTGGTTGCGTCAGAAGCGATTGAGATGTGTTGGGAGTATAATTCCAACAACACCATAAACAGCGTCACAATTACTGGTCCAACAATAAACCCAATCGGTCCGAACAATGAAATTCCACCCAGTACCGACAACAGAATCAAAAACGGATGCATAGCGTTACCACGGCTCATTAAGTACGGACCGAGTAAATTATCAATGAGTCCAACCGCTAATATACCCCAAATTGCTAAGCCCATTGCACTCAAGTATGACCCAGTCACAACCAAGTACAGCACAGTTGGTACAAATACAATTGACGTCCCGACACTCGGAATCAAAGCACCAAACGAGGCTATGACCCCACCAAAAACAGCTCGCTCAAAGCCAAACAGCCACAAACCAAGAGCAGTCAGAGTCCCCTGAATGATCGCAACCAAGAGTGTCCCTGTCAGTACAGCTCGAAGTGACTGTGCCATACGGCGAAGGATTTTGTCATCTTGGTCATCTGGAAGCGGACTTATAGCCACTAACTTTTTTGTAAACTCTCGGCCATCACGGAAGAAATAAAAGGAACCAATCATGGCGATAAAGAACAAGAAAATTGTCGAAGCAGTACCGGCAAAAATCGCTCCTAAGTTACCCGCTAAAAAACTAGCTGCCTGTGTAAGATATTCGGTGATGTTAAGTTCAAAACCAGGGAGATAGGTGTTGACTGCTGTTTCAAACGAGCGTAAGCCAGCTTCAAAGCCTATCTGCTCTTCACCGGCCGCTCTGTAGACAGATACTGCTTCATTGACTAAAGCTGAAGTAATAAGCAAGAGTGGGATGATAACAATCATAAATACGATGACTGTTGTTAGTAGAGCAGCAAGCGTTTCATTATGACGTGGAACGCGCTTTTTGATTCGTTCGTAAAGTGGAAATGAGATCGTAACGATAATAGCAGCGAGTGCAAGCGCTGAGACAAATGGCTGGAGCATTTCCCATACCAAATATGCCACGACACCCATCAAACCGAAAAAGAAAACGTATTCAACTATGCGGTTCATTACCATGTGGTTATTGTAGCAAACTAGTGGTGCGGAGTGTTAGTTAATTGCAGAACAACACAAGAGCCGGACGGAAATGTCCGACTCGTCGTGTTACCTTCAGTCAATTGACTCGAATTGTCTTTGTGACTGAACGGCGGCTGCCTCGAAGGCGCCGAAGGTTTGTACAATTGCGTTCTCGAACGCTACAAACGCATTCCCTAACAGATGCGAAATCGCGTACAACACAATGACAAAGCCAATTGCTCTGAACATAACACGTTTTGTTGCAAACCCGCTTCCAGAGCCACGCTCTGGCTACTAAGCGTCGAGTTTGTAGTTCTGCAATGAACTACTCTATCTTAATTAAACTAGATAAATTAAATTTGTCAATTATAGGTATCCAAAAATTACATCAATCCCAAGCCAATAGAAGAGCTGGTTGCCATACTCGACTGTTAAACCAAAGTTATCCGAAAGTAATAACAAACCGACTCCAATCAGGAATACACCACCAATTAGTGAAACCGACTTACTTAAAAATGTATATTTTTCTATGTATTTGGAAGCTCTTTCATACAATAGAGCGGTCAACAAAAATGGTATCGCTAAGCCAGCTGAAAAGACGCTAAGTAAGAGGACTCCCTCCAAGACTGTCGTACTGGTCGACGCAAGTAGCAGGATTGAAGCCAAAATGGGTCCAATGCAAGGTGTCCAACCAATTGCAAAAATTGCACCAATCAAAAACGCACTTTGTGGTCTACCAGGTTTCAAGCTTTTAGGTACAGCAAGCTTGTTGTCTTTAGCGAGTGGTGAAAACGAAAAAACATTAAGCATGAACAGACCGAATAAAATAATACACACACCACCAACTTGAGTTAGTGGTCCACGCCAGGGACCAATAAAACTACCGAACAGTCCAGCTACAACACCGAAAAATATAAATACGAGTGAAAAGCCAATCACAAAAGCTAGGCTATTTTTTCGAATTTGTTTCTGCGCTACGGATCGATCTTTTTTTATATCAACTGCAGAAACCCCACTGATAAAAGCCAAATATGCCGGCACCAATGGCAGCGTACAGGGAGCTACAAACATGAGTAGGCCGGCAAAAAATGCTGGAATAATCAGTGTAATAATGTCCATAATAATTTATTCCGTCTGACTCAGAGCAGCTTCAGTGTGTTTTTGCATTTCCGCAAGCTTCATAGAGCCACGCTTATGAAAGACGACATTCCCTTCCCGATCATAAAAAATTGTCTCTGGCATAGCAAAACCTGCAATTGATTCATAAAAGAAATCAGTTTGGTCTTGGACGAAGATAAGGTTGTCTTGATTAGAAATTTTTGAAACAAACTGTTTTGCCAGTGCATTCGGCTCCGCACGATTAATTGCGATGACAACTACGTCTTCTTTTGGATACTCACCTGCCAATACCGCAAAGTCTTTGAGCTCAGTGGCACAAAATGGACACCACGTCGCCCACGAATTTACCACTCGTACCCGACCATTGTATTCTTTCAAAGAAACCGGATTCCCGTCGAGATCAGTATAAACCGAAGTTTGATCAGTCGCACTCAGTGAACGTGCTGCGTCAGAAGTGACATCTTCATTTGAACTGACAACAAAAAATACATATCCTGCCGCTACTAACAAAATAGATGCGATTGTGGCTATAGTAATAATAATTGAACGATCTTTCATACGTTATAAAGATAGTAATGCTCGCCAATTAGCGTATGGCAAAGCTCCTGAAACAGGTTGCGTCCGACCGTCAGCGAACAAGATGACGCTGAAAGGTGTACCGTTTCCACCGAGTGCCTGAGCGGTAGCTACATCAGATGCAATCTGTTGGCTGATCGTATCATCGGTTTCACATGCAGCAAAAGCTTCAGACGAAAGACCATATCTCTCGGCTGCCTCTAGAAGATAGGTTCTTGATACCTCTCGATAATTGGCAAAAATATCGTCAGTATACTGCCAGAAAGCTGTCTGCCCTACTTCCCGAGCCACACATTCAGCTGCTGTCGCTGCTAGCTCAGCGTTACGATGACTCGGTAGCGGTAAGTGTCGAAACTCCCAGTTTATGGTGCCCTCAGACTCATCAACAATCCTACGAATTGTTGGGTGTAATTGAGCGCAAAACGGACATTCGAAGTCAGAAAATTCAATAATAGTAGTCTCTGCTTCGGCAGCTCCATACATAAGCCGATCGGCGCTATCTCGCTGCGGAGATATAGTATTAGCTGATACAACTGAGCGACCTGTGTTTGATTGGTCGTTCAATCCAGTTACGTACAGTGCCCCTGCTACCAGTGCAAACCCAATGACTATAGCAAGAGGTGTGTAGTAGGTGGTACTCATGATCAATGTAATTAACGTAAATACAAATTAATTAACCTTTGACAAACACTTCAAAATCTTCCGGTGTCTCTCCTTCAGCCGGCGGAATTAAGTTGACTCGTATGTGGCGGTCCATAAAATGACCGTGAAAAGAAACTTCTGGTGGACCAGCGACGTCAATCCGAAAGCGCGCCGGGGTAATAACCTCGGCACACGATTCTGCATTGTTAATAACAGCAAAATCTAATTCAATTTCAGGTGACGCAGTTTCTATGAGAGTTCCTGATGACGTCAACAAATCGCATGGGGTTGGCATCAGGATCTCACCAACCAAAATCCAGGTGCCATCTTGATAAAAAGCTTTAGCGTCGACTGCGTCAATATAGTCGTATGGAGTTGTCTGTTCTTTCTCAGCCGCAGCCGTTTGGTCTTCCACAGAGTCAGGCTGCATTTCTTGCTTTTTAAGAAATGCAAAAGTAAACATCCCAATAACTAGTAAGGCAAATATGACGATAGTGAAAATAATTGATTTTTGATGCATATTCAAAAGTATATCATTTGCTATCTAACAATTTGGTTCTGGCCAACAAAGACGGTGATATTGGGAACTTTAGTTGTTGTGCTCGCCACCTCATCGCTAGTGGTAGCAGTTCGAGCAGACAAAAGTGCCCCACCAAATTTTCGGCTAATTTTTAAGGCTTCTTGCGGTACCGACGCATCAAAGACAATTACGGTATTTTTATTGACCCGAGATGTATCGGCTCTCAGCTCGGAAACAGCATAGCCTGACTCAGTCAGACTGTAGGCAGCATAAGCTGCTGTTCCTGATTTACCACTAGTGTTTACAACCGAAAGTGTGAAGCGTTGGTCACTTGTTGTAGAGTCACTAGACAAACTGACACCATTAGACAAAGAATCAAAGACGATTTCTTCAGCATTAAGGCTGGTAGTACTATCAGGATTATCGATCGATACATCGTAATTCTTATTTTCGTCAGTGACATCTGCAATAAAAAATCCAGAGATAACAATGATCACAATGATACATGCTATGAATCCAAAAAATAATCGGTATTGTTTAAGAAATGTCACCAGTACTCGAACGACATCCCATAAAGCATGTACGTTTTGCAAACGATTTTTTAAATCGTCAAATCCGTTCCGTACTGGAGCGGTGATGGTTTTATACTTACTCACTTCAATATCACCAGCACTTACTTTTTGCATAGTTCTGCGTTCTGGATTAACACCAGCCATGAAAAGCATATGTCTGACATACGTTCTAATCCCAACCACAATAATGAAGATTGCCCCAAACAGACCAGCCAGTGTGAAAAAGAGAGCTTTAAGAGGAACGACCCAAAAATAAGTGGCCGAGCTAACAAACTGAGTACTACCAGCGCCATATGCAAGCGACACATCAGCTTTGTAGCGACCTATATCCGTAAAAGAGGATTCCCCTTCCCATGAAAATCTAAAGTTACGAATACTGTTTGGCAATACGTTTCCGAAGTGAGTGCGGTAGTTAATCGGAATTACTCCGCGTTCTTTACCCCACATATTGTATATTGTAATTTCACCACGTGGCTGCAAGTGCACATTACCTTTATTTTCAAATCTAAGTTCAAACTCTGCGGCAGGCGACTGTAAAAATGATTGTGCCACTGAGAACGACCGAATTGTCCCATCTTCAATCACATCACCAGACACTCGCACAAAGAAAAGTGAAGAAACAACTTGTGAAGTTTTAACTGAGAGCTTACTACCATCTTCGGCAGTTGGTTGGGTGCTGATAAGAATTGCAGCGAAGTGCCCGCCCGGTGAAGCATCATCAGGTACAAATACACCAAAAGGCACCACTTTGCTTTGTTCAGCTAAGACCGTCACCGGTGAAGAACTTATTTCTACCCACTCAGCTAACGTTGAACCTTCCGTCATTGATTCCAGTACTGGCAATAGGCGACCCTGACCCGCCTCACCCTGAGGTTCAAAATTTACAACGCTTGGATACACGACAATATCAAAGGGATTACTATTGATGACTTTCACTGAGGACTGCCAAATCTGTCCTGGATTAGCAGACATCTCAAACAACGTTGGTGTCACTGCCAGTGAAAATGAGTTTTGAGCGTATGCTACTGGCACCATTAGGCAGCTGACAAAAAAAATCCCGAGTACAGTAACTAACCGCCAGTTATACAGTGCTTTATTTTTGTTTGAGATTGATATCATGATCTTTATCATCTGATACGGTGTTGCTGTAAAATAATGGAACGACGTGGTGATCCTCTGGTTCATAATCATCCATTCCGGCATACCGTCGATGTAGCCAAAAGGTAACTATCAGCGCCAACAACAACACGATTCCAAAAATAATTGCTAATCGCTGCCACGGAATGACATAAAAGAAAGCAGTGTCATACACGCTAGCAACCTGAGTGGTGCCGTAATCAACTGACAAAAAGGCTTTGTACTTCCCCAGCATATCAGCTGTTGGCGCAGCGATGACATAGGTTGTTTGTTGACCAGGAGCTAATTGTTCATTATTAGGATTGATAGGAATTGCGGCCACTTCTTCTCCCCGGTTATTTGAGAAAATGATTTCTCCTTTTGGAGTTACCTCTGAGCTTCCAGGATTATCTAGCGTATAAGAAATAGCAGTGTTTTCTGGGGTAGTTACAAACCTATCAACAATAAATTTTTTTAGTTTTAAGAACTCAGTTTTTTCTTGCTCAATTGATAAGGTGACAACAACTCCAGGGGCGTCGCCACTTCGCGCCTGCTGTTCTGCCTGAGGACGATTAGTACCAGTTCCAAAACCAAGAAATACATGGTACACACCTGGCTTTGCTTCTGGATGAATCCTTACTTCCATAGGAATAGTCACCGTTTGCCCTGACTCAACACTTTGTCGGGCTCGAGAGATTGATATCCAACTCGTTGGTGTAATGGTGTTATCTGAAACTGAAGCTGGTGAAAATTGAGTAATATCACCACCTTCGTCGAGATTAACCTCATTCACTGATGGGTAAATATTAGTGCGGAAATTATTGTTATTGGTGATGGTAATAAACTCTGTAAAGATGTCTCGCTGCTTCACCTCTCGATCAATCACCAATGGTGTCACTTTATATCCCGTAGCAAAACTAGTAAAGGGTACACCTAGAAAAATGAGCAAAAGGATTGAAGTAAAGATATTTTTTGTCAGAGTACTTGTCATATGAAGTCTAGAATGCCGGTACGGCAATGTATACCACCTCAGTGCCATACTCACCAGCTGGCTGTAGTTCAGTCACTTGAAGCTTATACACTATATCAATTGATTCATTAGTTGGCACGGAACTGTGCATGATTTCTTCTGGTGTAGTGGTTGATAGTTCTGCATAACTGTCGTCTGGGGCAAAGCGAGTTGAACCACCCTCGAGCACATCATCACCAGTGTGATATCCAAAACAACCAATTGCCGTTGGTGAACAGCCTGTCGACCAACCCGTCGGGACTTGGTTCGTACCCGTAACAAATGGTATTGCTTCGCCGTAGCTGTTAAGAAGTGGTTGTCGAGCAAACATCAGCAAACGATACCCTTCAGTTGCTGAGGTATCAACATTTAGCCTATAAATCGCCTCATACTCAGTATCAATTGGTACTGAACCGAATGGAATTGATGTTGGCGTAGTATCCACATCTGACGTCACACCTTCACTAACTGTGCCTGAGGTTACACCACTTAATGTAAATGTCAGTTGAGGGCCTTCGATCTGAATGCTCGGGTAGCTACTTGAAGCAACCAAAATATCGTCCGTACTTACTTCAACCAATCTAAAGTAATAGACCGCATTAGCTCTAGCCCCAGCTTGTCGTAGTGTAAAGTCGAGTTCAATCGTACCCAAAGCAGGATGAACCAACGTACTGTTTGTCGATGTGGCAATTTCATTAAACGTCCCACAACCAGCTCCAACACCACCAGTACACGCGTCAGTATCAGAGATTACTCTTTCTTGAATCAACTGATTATCAACCCCAGCGCCATCGGCATAACACCAGATTGAGTTTGCGGTACACGTACTCGTACTCCGCACGAAGGTAGCCCCAAAAGAAAAGTCTGAGGATTCTGAATACTGTAAAGCGAACTTAACGTTATTACCGGTCGCACTCTCTACTTCACCCACTGATACTCGCAACTTGATTTCATTTTGGTTAGCTATGTCGGTCGGAGTAATATTTTCAGCTGCTAAGCTCGTGACCGGAGTAAGACTGTCAGCATCGTCATACCAACGCCAATTACTGATCACTGGGGTATACCCTGATGTACGCAAAGTTGGATAGTTGTTGTAAGCATCGAGCAAGGAACCATCACTTTCAACCATCCTAAAGCAATAATCGGAACGCTGTACTGCACCGTTATGTTCAAGATGCCAATCGTACTCAACGTCTTCAATCAAATCAATTGTATATGGATTTACCGCGGTATCATTCTCCTCTTCGTAGGTTCCAGCAACGTCAGACACAGAGAGTAGTAAGCGACCGGTGGCTGGTGTGCTCGTTGCGAGTTCTGTGCCATCAACCGGAGTAGCATCGTAACCACGCCAGATAGCACCACTACCAGGAGCCCCTATATCAAACCAATTTCCTTCACTAATAGCTGAGCAGGTACCGTCCATGCGGCCATACTGTAACTTAAAGCTAATCGTATTTTCAGGTAACGACGCATTATTTATTAAGAGAGACATTCGTAAACGAACCCGTTCTCCTTCACCCAATGGATCATCTCCAGAGGTAATCGCTGAGTTTTCACCGATTTGAGGCGCTCCAACTGGCCATGGATCAGTTGGGACTAAGGCATCATTATCTACATAGAAACGGTAGTAATTTTGCCGAATCGAAGTTTCAGCGATCGGCCACTCAACCACCTCTACGCTGTAATCTTGATTCTGACCACTGTCACTACGCCAGACTTCATACTCGGTAGTAGAAATAATTCTGAGAGCCATAACCGGCCGAGGGAAGGCGGTACCCGTACCAGTACTGGAGTTAGTCCCAAAAACTGAGGCGTTGCGAGTGCGAGTAAGAGTACCACCAATGCTAATCGTCTCAATGCAAGGTTCGGTAGTGCCACAAGCTGCAGAAACTAATCTTCCGCGAGAAAGATAAACGGACATTTCTCCAGTACCAGTCTGCATATTTTCAATTACCCAGGCTACCGATGTTTGCCCCGACGGCACACTCGCGCTTGACTCTAATTGAAATGATAACTCAGCCATCCCGGTAAACCATACTTGGTGACCCATTTCGTCCAAACCTTGAAGACCTGAGCCAGAGCGTTTTTGTGCATGAATAAACGCTCGGCTAGTACTGTTTACCGGGTCAATCACCTCTGGTTCAGGTGAGCCGGTAAATGTATATGTATGTTCAACTCGCTGCACAGCCCAGTTTGCGCCAGTAAATTCGACTACTGCATAACTGAGTCGCGCAGCGTCATTACCCGCTTCACCACGAGTAAAGACAGGCGTTGCAAAGGCAGAGGACCAGTCGGCAGTGGATAAGCCAGTGTTGTAATCGGTGACCCCAGTATCAGGATTGTATTGACCAGTTATAAAAACCACTACATCTTCGTCATCTGCAACATTGGCCAGTAGCGTTCCGCTAGCAGTGAGAGCCGTTGTACCGTACGTAACGGTACCGTGGTCACGCACAATCAGTTCATTATCAGTTCCAGCAATCCCCGTAAATTCTAAAATCTCCCAGTTTACTCGTGTATTAAGAGCATTGGTTGATGCCGAAGGGCGCGTAATCGTCACACTGGTCATGATGTTTTCTGGATCTTCAATATAAGCGGTCACACCGGCGGCAACTTGGTTATCATCGTTATCGACACTCTCACCGGCACCAGTAATCTGTGTGTTTGTAATCCGGATGAAAGCTGCTGACGCATCACTCGGAACAATATAATCCACACCCGCCGTCAGCGTAATACTTGTGCCAGATATAGTTGCTACTCCACGTTGGACGAAGAAATCCTGTTTTTCACGAAGTGTTAACTCACCATAAATGTCATATGCCTCAAGCCCAGTACCAGCATCAGTCACACGGAAACAGTAGGTGTTACCATCTCCCGCTGCAGTATTAGCGATCAGAGAATATTCAAGCTCGACAAATTGAGCCGACGTTAGAGTAATGGCGCTGGTTTCCGACGTTACATCACGAACACCAGCGTTTGGTGACAAAAATGTTTGACCACCTGGATTAGCAATCCCTCCACTGGCTTCTAGTATGTCAGTTGTATCATCTCCTTCAGTTAGATTACCACTCGGCGACATCGAGAAAGCCCCTCCAGCTCCGGCAATGTCTGTCCAGCTGCCCACCAAATCGCACGTCGTGACTTTGGTACCGTATTCGAGTCGATACTGGGTGCCGGTCGTAGTAACTGACCCTGCATTATTAACCTGTAAGCGGAGCCGATATGGAGTACCCTTGGGAATATCTGTAATCTCAGTATTCGCAGTACCGCCACTAGCTGATGTCGCTCCTCCCCCACCATCAGTTTCATCACCGTCATCATTGCGCCAATGGAAGCCAGTTTGAGTGCGCACCGGACCAGAAATTGTCGTACTGCCAGTTGGAGCCAAGATCGAACTTGGACCGACAGTTGAACTGGTAACAACGATCTCCGTCGAAGGATCAGTGACCTGAATTAAAATAGTGTCGCCGTTAAAAGCGCTCGCAACCACATCAAGAACGGCATACAAACAAATTGTCTGAGTACTACTAGCCTGAAGGGAACCTGAGAAAACAGAAGTGCCATCTGCGGCTGAAAATCCATCTGCATCTGTAATTCCAAATTGAGCTTCTCCCCCAGCATATGATTCACTAGCACAATCGTATGGGGCAGAGGTATCAAGATCATAAAAAAGTTCGATATCTGCCAGGTCAACACTTGCATCAGCGGTACCGGTTTCGGTAAGGGTTACACTCGTCAGCGTTCGTGGACCTCCGTCACGTGCCACAACAAATGTTCCACCAATGTATTGCTGATTTGAGCCAGCTTCTAAGGATGCAACGTGGGCACCGCTCACACTTACCGTAATATCTGCAGACACAGTACCTTCTGCATATTCGCTGTAATTTCTAAGTTCGGTACCAGCATCACTCAGACGAAAACAATATGTGCTACCCTGTGAAGCATTTATGGTTGGCTCCAGTGAAAATTCAAACTCCAAAAATTCATCGGTATCTAAGACAAGTGACCCAGTCTGCGATGACGTGTCACGCAGCGCTCCGTTTGGTGTTAAGAAGGTCGGTGGTCCCGCTGGATCGTTCAATCCACCACTACCTGGTGCAATATTAGTAGCATTAGCGCCATCAGTGATAAAGGCTGAGGGTGACATATCCCAATCACCACCACTGGCACCAACATCTACCCACGTAGATAACTCAGCACAGGTGGCCGCTGTCTTCGTAGCGTAGTCGAGCTGGTATGTCACTCCCAGGGTAGAAGTCGAACCAGCTGCATCAACCTGCAAACGTAAACGTCTGGTAGTCCCAGCAGCAAAGCCAGTGGCCGGAGTATTTTCTGCTTCTACTGCAGTCGCACTTCCTTCAGCCCCATCATCTTCTAACCAGCGATAGCTTGTTTGGGTTAACTCTGCATTCTGTAGCGTTACACTGCCACCAATAGTTTGTGGCGAGGATGGGCTACCAACTGAACCTCCCCCAGTGGTCACGACATCTGTACTCGCATTATCAATTGAAATCACTATAGTATCTCCATCAACAGCAGCATCAGTTACGGTCATCACTGGGTAGACACATAATGAACGTGACGTAGTTATCTGTACTGAATCAGAAAAACTTGATACGCCGTCTGCACCAGAAAAACCATTACTGTCAGTGCCGCCAAATTGAACCTCATCACCATCAAAGCTATGCTCGCGGCAATCGTATGGTTCAGTCGTAGTTGAGAGATCATACCAGAGCTCGATATCGGCTATTCCAGTTGAACCATCAACTGTGCCCGACTCAGTAATCGAGATACTAGTCACGTTGCGTGGACCGGTTCCTTCTCTAATAACAAATGCGCCCCCAACATATACGTTACTAGCCGGAATGTTTGCTGACGTTATGTGCGTACTAGTCGCTGTTACTAACGTATCAAAACCTAAAAATACCGGATCATACGTTAAACCTGCCAGCTCGATAACACCATACTCAACCCCAACTGTGTTACCGCTACGATGAATCCAGTGCTGAATAGTTCCGGCAGGATCAGTGATCCGCGCATGCAAACCCCCACGCATATGGGCTGTACCAACTCCACTAGTGTCCGAAAACCACTCAAGACTCAGTGTATCGAGTGCTGCCGTGGTCGTTGCTCCTGATGGCCAACTGGCAGTCCCGAAGGAACCGTTACCTTCAGCAATATTGTCATTTGATGTTCGATTCACAACCAGACCATCGTTTTGCAGTACATGAATCCAAGCTTCACCATCATTTCGAGCTCCCGCATCTTGCTGCGGATCAAAAACTACTGACGTAGTATTTCCACCTGGTCGTACTAGTGCCAGCGTATCCGACAGACCTGTTTCACTCGAATCTCCTTCCATAGTGGCTTCAATAATAGTAGCTGTACTCCAGTCGACAACATCACACGTACCTCCACCCTGTCCATCGGAATCAGTATCAAGCGTAATGGTGCGCTCAGCTCCATCGTGAGTATTAGAATACCCATGACAGACATTCCAGGAAGAACCAGTAAACTCAACGACATCAACATAGACTGTGGCGGTAGTTCCAGAATTATTACGGCTGACAACTAAATTCCCCGAATCATCCATATGAGCTGCAATCGTAGCGTCTTCCCAATCATTTACTGAGGCAGCATTAACTGTATACCCAGTCACAAACGGCACGACGTTATCAACGTCAGTAATACCAGAAATTGGCGTCGATACACTAGCGCCAGCCAAGCTAACCTCTACCCGATCTCGAACAATAAATTCATTGTTGCCATTAGCTGGACCTTCATAGCGCCAGACCTCACCCATTACCTTTACTTGTGTCGCATTGACACGCTCGACAGTAATTTCATTTGTATCAGTTAAAACCAAACCAACTGTACCGACATCAGGTGAAATATTTCCAGTCGAACCAGTCGGTCCAGCACTCGTCTTACGAGTACCAGTGTTCATCCGAATAAAAGCTGAGGTTACATCACCAACATCATTGGAGAGTGAAAAAGTTGAACCGTCAGTAGTAACATCCTGGTCAAAAGACTCCACTAAAACTGCGGGTAAGTTAGCCGCTTCAGCCTTTGATACCTCAGGTAAAACTGCAAACGAAAAAAAGTGTCCTATGTCTGTAAAAAGAAACAGCGCAATCAACAAGAGTGTTACACTCTTTTGCAAAACCAAAAAGCCCCGTGTTCTAACGCGCAAAAACATATCTGTAACTCTATTGTACAGCACTTATTGGCTGGTCGAAGTAGCAACTGGTGGAATAATGATGTCTGGAATATGCTCGGTAGATGTGGCCGTTACATCTGTCACCAGAATGTCTTCAAGTCCAGTATCTGTCGATGTTGCTGTCGCTGGTGATGAGCTAGCCTGAGCTGCCGATGGAATAACAATATCGGCAATGTCACTGGAGGTAGTGGTGGTACTTTTCAATGTCGTGGAAGCCTTATGCGGCTGAGGTGGTGTGGTGACATCATCATCGTTTTCACTAAACTCATCACGTGAAAATGATGGTTTTTGTTGAATAAGGGCCCTTGTTTCTCCTGTTTGATCACTTTCAGGTAATTCAGCCGGTAGTTCAGCCGGCACTGCCCCAAGGGAAATTATTTTACCGGTTGCAATATCAAAACCTCGTGTCACCACATCACCATTTTCAAACGTTTTATCATAGAGTAAAACCATGCGTGGATTATGAGCGGCAACTCCATCGGCATCATCAATGGTAGTTCGCTCTTTAGTACTAAGGTTGTAGGTCATCAAAACTTGCCCTGCATTTCCTGTGTTTGCATTCCATAACACATATTCTCCACGTACGGTTGGTGACACATCGTGGAAGACTGAATCAGTAATTTGCTCCTCGCTGCCGTCTTCAAGTAAGATAATTTCCCAATTATCAAGCACCCAACGCTGCCACACAATTTTTTCACCATACCGAGCTGGTTCCATATTGTTCACGGTACCACTGGTCAATTGTACTTCCTCATCAGTATCAAAATCGTACGTCATAATCTGATAGCGGCCATCAATCAAGCGGTGCCACACCAATGTGTCTGACAAAGCATCGTAGTAAGGAGCTTTGTCTTCGAATAGATTATGCGTGATCTGAACAGTTTCACCGCCTATAGTCACGAAAATTTCCATGTCACCATCACTGTCTGGAGCGGAGAAAAAAGCATCTTCGATGATATCTTCAGTATTAGTTTTGCCGCAGTAAAACGATCCATCCCCAACATCAACACAGTCGGAACGACCAAATTGATAAAAGTTTTGTTCATTTCTCACTGTACTACTGCTTACTAAAGTGATTACGGTAGCTGAAGCTACCTGTTGTTTAGCAGTGGTACTTGATTTTATTGTGTCGCTAGCAATTGTTAATTCTGACTCTTCCATATTATCAGCTGAAGTAGCATCGCTCGTACCACTTTCAACAGAATCATTATTGGAATCAGGCTGATTATCTAGAGACTGATCTTGCACTACAGTTTCATTTTCAGTACCTGGCGAACTTGATGTAATTGCTGTATTTTCTGACAGCGTATTAGTAGCCACCTCTGTAGTGGTTGACACGGGTGTAGCTAAAGGGTCAGAAGTTGTTGACCCAGTGACTTCTACAGGTAAATCTGCTACTTCAGAAGTTGTGGCTGTACTTATTATAATATTTTCCTTAGCATCAGCAGATGTCGAGGTACTCGTGTCCATAATTCCGCCTTGAGGTGAGTCGACAATTTGACTTGAAGATGTTGACTTCAAAAAAGTCTCCTCTGTATCGACAAAAACCTCAGCTTCTAAAGTTTCATTAGTTTCACTCGTATCTGACTCATCCGCTGTCTCAACCACTTCAGTATTATCATCAACTACCTCAGTCTGTACAGTTTCTAAATTTGTTTGAGACTCGGATTCAACCTGGACGACCGGTTCTGATACAGGATCTGGTTGACTTGACTCTGACTCAAGTTCGTCAGCAAACACTGGCACAATTGGCTGTAACAAGAAAAATAGACCTACCACTGCAGTAGTGACACGTACAAAAAAGCTGCCAAAAACTAGCTTATAGAGAAACACTGTCTCATACTTCTGTTGTGAAGATGTCACTTTCATATATAAATGACACCCAAAACAAGCATCTGTCCTGAGCAGTTTATTATGCTGTTAATAGCTCTACGTTGTTTGAGCATAAGGATATATTTCTTTGTAGCAAAAGAAAATACATCTCGTGCATCACGCTCAAAATATTGAGATGTCCCGATACACGAGACTTCCCATCACCTCTTAATTCTAACTCTTTTACTACGCGGCCGCTTCTCAGTTATGCACAAACTAATTTAAAAACGAAATCGCCAGAATAATCGCAAAATCTACAAATGACATTCGTCCATCATTGTTAAAGTCGTACTTGATATTTTTATCACTCCAAGCGCTCATAAAGGCCAGAATATCATTCATATCAACCTTGCCATCACCATTAATATCAGTATAAATACCCACTGTAGCCGCTCCCTCAAGTAATGCCCCATTGATTCCTTCTTCTTTCAAGGCTACAAACATAGTCAGCGACTCTTTATCAGTTTTTTTAACTGAAACTTGGGTGCCTTTTCCATCACCAGCCAAGATCTTTGATTGATCAATCGAAAACTTAGCTGTACCATTTTTTTTCGCCCGTGCGTTAATTTGTGCCACTAGGTGTTCGCCCAAAAATCCTTTGCGAAAAGTTCCTCCGCTTAAAATTACTTTATTTCCTTCTACCTTTGGTTCTTCTGTCCAAATAGTAATTACCGATTCGCCCGTATCAATACCATCGATTTCAATCTGATCATCAGGGAAAGCGATCTCAATATTGATTGCATTAACCGGGACATGTGCGCCAACAATCACATCAATAGTAAAAAACTCACCCGTAGCAACATCAGTATCGGTTGTTGTAAGTTGAATGTATGAACTATTAGTAATAGAGAGTGAAGCAGCTCCGAGAAGCGCAATAGTGGCAAAAGCTACTGGAAATGCGTAGCGAACAGTACGACTTCTGTTTGGTCGACAACTGACACAGAACCAGTACAAAATTCGCTTTAGGTTTTTCATACTTCTTGCAGTGACGTGCGGAGAGTATCAATTTGCTGATTAAGAACTATATCTTCTTCTTTAATATTTTTAGCTTTATTCGTTAACTCGGTAATTACTTCCGAAGCCACTAATTCACCAGCCTGCAATGCAACAATGATTTCTAACTGCACATCTGCTTGTTCAATGTAGATTTCACTACGTCGAGTTTCAAGCTCTACTAAGCGCTGCCAGTCATTTACTCTAAATTCAGAAATACTAATTGCATCATCAACAATCGCTAATAAATTTACAAATTCTGCAAACACTTCGTACTCCCGTGTAAAGCGCGCTACCATCAGTGACTTCTGTGCTGAGAAAAAGCGTGCGCAACCATCAAATAGCTGTTTTGACTCACTGTACTCGGTTGCGCTTAGTGTAGCTAAATTATTTAAGAGATAGTCAAATCGATTACGATTCTGGGCGCTACAGTCACGGACAATGCCTGATACTGCTATATCAACTTCATCATCATCGGTTGTTTCAGCTAATGTTATGAGATTTTTCTGTTGCTCAAGAATTTGAATTGTAATGCCGTCAACAATACTTTTTTCACGCTGCTCAACAACATACGAAGATACCAAAAACGTCAATCCAACAAAAATAGAACCCCCAACAATAACTCTAAAAATATTTTGTGTAATCATATTACGTTACTATATCATCAACTTCATCAACTTCCTTGGCTACCTGTACTCGAGCTGACTCCATAGCCTTAGTCAAACTATCAACCAAGTCAGCCTCAGCTTTAGTCAATTTCTTTGTGCGTCGAGAGCTTTGCAATTCATCACTTTTTTCTGCTAACAAGGCCTGTAGCTTGGCGAACTCTCGCTCCAAAATACCTAGTGCTTCTTTTGTTTCTTTAGTGACACTTGTGCGAATACGTCTCACTCTGGCAAAGAAATAAATAAGTGACAGCATAAGTAACAGCAGCAAAGCAAGCAGTGGCACAACAATAGACAAAACACTTACTATTAGTGAACCAATTTGAATGTAGCCTGGATCCTGAACTGCAATCCTAATTGCTTCAGACGGTTCACTTTTTGCTCCATGTGTATCGGTAGCAACTGCAACTAACTCATACACACCATTGTTTAATCGAGCGTCCGGAATAAAGGTGAATATACCGCTTTGATCGCTCGTAAGTTCATATTCAGTACGTGGTGTATCTGATACACCAACTTGGCGAATAGAGACTGTCACCTTCGCATCTGGTCGAGTCACACCCTTAATAACCGGAATCACTTCAGAATTTATTTGTGACGGAAACTCAGTAAACTGTGGTCGGTCAAAAGCCAAGATTGAAAATGAGAAAGTGTTAATTATGCTGTTGCCTGCCTCGTCAAATGCTTCAATAATCACCGTATGATACCCTGGCTCTAGTTCAGGCAAAGCTATCGTACTGCTGCCAGTTTCATCAATATATTCGTACGGCTCATCACCATCAATTTTTACTGTAAAACGCTTTACTTCTGAAGTTTTATCGACAATAGTCAGCTGCAGAATTTGAGACGGATTAGACAAATCAGCCCCTTCTACTAAAGCAATGTCAAATTTTTCAGGTTTACCAGTGTCAACCGCTAAGCGATAGTGTGTAATAGTGCCCCAACCATCTTCATTTTTAAATTGAATGTGAAAATAAGAAATACCTTCATCAAGATCAGAAATTTCGATTTCAGAAATTGGTGTTTCGTACACTTTAGTCGGCACCGAACTTGGGCTACTACTCAAAAGTGTTCGCACCGCAGTTACTCCAGCTGGTAGAGTCCAGTTGAGCGTGGCGGTCGTTTCTCGTGACCAGCCAGCCGGATCAGGGTGAGATTGTGAGGTAATCTTGGGTGCGGAAGGAGTATTGGCAGGCGGAACATATTCAATCACCTCAGGTGCTGCTGGCACTTCTGCAGCAGCGATAGTGAATGCGGCACTCCCCATACTTGAAAGGACATTGGTGCCACGACCATCAGCTGCAAGTGCTGAACCGCTAGAGAAAGACACTTTTGCATTACCAGCACTGACAGCTCGAAACGATACATTCATAATGCCACCAGCTGATCCAGTGTAGCCAGCTGGTGAACCCCCACCAAAAGTGATCTTTCCTGAGGCATTAGAGAAGGTCGGTTCAACGGTCCAGAGATTAAAAATTGTACCCTTTGAAATACCGACAACCTGCAATTTCTGGGGGTCATATGTCAAACTACCCTCTGCGGCATTAACAGGTTGACCTGCAGTATTGAGTCGAACTTGCACTGAAAAGGTACTGCCCACAGTTTGTACACCAGTTTGAGGACTAACTGAAAGTGTTGCAGCATCTGCAACTGACGCAACAAAAAGTACCAAGCCAGCCGCTAACACGAACAACACTTGGCAGAGTATATATCGACTGTTATTAGATGTACGCACTAAATTATTCTTCATCATACTCATCTATTAGCTCAACTGCTTCAATTGTGGTACTAGCTCGTTTTCGGATTCGGCGACGGAGGAACCACACGATTAAACCAAGTAACCCAAGTAGCAATACAATCGACAGAGTTAAGATAGCTGCGAAAGTTATTTGATCAGCCATACTCTTAGTCCGAAGTGATTCGTCTGGTACCAACGTAGCAACGTATTGATTACCGGCTTTATCGAAAGCACGAACTCGGATAGTACTATTAAGTGACTGATCTTTGAGTAGGTACGGACTACGAGCAGTGATCCACGGTGTATCGGTACCTCCCCAGGCAAAAAGATTTAATTGTTCCAATGGTTCTTCAATAATTTCATAATGATCAATCCCTGATTGTTTATCAGAAGTATTGAAAACTACGTAGTAGCGGCCAGCATAAATTGAGCGATCCGAATTCAAAGAAATTGTAAATGGATTTGGTGGTGCAGTATCATCACTGATTCGCTCCTGCCATTCGTCGTTCACAGAACCAGTTGGGCGCGTGTTGACAAGAATATTAGCCTCAATGGTGCGTAATTGTGCCGGAGTGCCAGCTCCATCATTTAGAAGCACAGCTGTTTCTGAAGAAAATGCAATTTGAGCGACTGGATCAACATCCTGTGCTCCAATGCGCAGGCCTGGAGCTTGAAAAATTATCTCGGCGATTGTATTCGTGAGTCGTGGATCACCTTCAATTCTCCCACAGTAACCATTTGGAATTCCGCCGGCAAACGTTATGCGCTGATTTTTTTTATCGATAACTGGTTCCTCAACCCAGACTGGAAAAATAGATGCTCCGAGCGAGATATCTACTGGTGAAATGTTTTCCGGGTACGTAATCACACCATCAATAGCATTGATGCATTCACCATCATCTGTATCAATTCTAACTGCTACTGCAATGGTATCGCCAGGATCGATTTCTGCCTCGCGTGGATCAAGATACAGCGTGGCAGCTTCAACAGAAGTAGTCAGGGTAACAAAAAATACAAGTAAAATGCCCGAAATTAGAACTCTCATTGCTTTAAGTATATCAACCAATGTGACAAAAAAAATGATCAGCTTGTGTATACAAAATTAATAGAAACGAAAAACCCCTCTCGTGGTGGGAGATAGGGCTTTCGCGTACTCTAAGCTGTTTGTAATTTAGAACGTAGGCGTTGCTACGTAGGTGAGTGTGGCTTCGTAGTCATCACCAGCTTCTTGCAAAGCGGTAATTTGTACCTTATAGCCAACATCTGCAACTCCAACTCCGTTTCCAGAGGTAATTCCAGCTGCTGGACCATTGTGGGCCATCACTACTCGTGGGCTCGTACTGGCTGCGATCCAGGTATCAGAAGCAAAATCTGCAGTCCGAACACCATTGGTGCTCGTGTCGCTTGATGTTACTCCCCAGTGACCATAGGTCTCATCAAAACCAATCGTTGCCGCTGGCGCCGCCCAAGCGCCTGGTGTATCGGTCTCAACTCCATTGTTGAAGAGATCGATATCTGCTCCAGTTGAAGACAATAACGTATCATCAACTTGTACTGTGACAACATACCCTTGCTTAGCGTTTGTGTTTACTACAAGCCGCTGTGCGGACGTTGTAGCGTTGTCACCTCCGGCTAGAAGTGTACCAAACCTAATTTGAGTAGGTGTCGTTGTACCAGTTGTAGTGGTACCGTTAACTGTTTGTCCTCCTCCAAGACCAAGCACTGAGAATTCGAATTGAGTGTCAATACTAGCGCTGACTAGAACATTTTCTAGAATCATTACTCGTGTTGCACCAATATCTCCTTCTGAAGTAGCAATATTGATCTCGTAAGAACTGGTTGCTGGGTTAACAATTTGACCGTTCCCCGTTCCACCAAAGGTGGCGTTGGTACCGATTTCAACTGTGACGGTTGTACCCGTTGCAATTGTTTCTGTACCACTGGTGAAGACAATGCCAAATGTTGAGGTTGAAACCCCCCAGGTGGCTCCTGACGGTGAATCTGCAAGTGCATAATCAGTCGTCGTAGCTAAGTCGATATCGCCTGCGTCAATGTTTGACAAGTCGAAATCTGACGTGCCATCTGGGAAAGTAATTGTAATGGTGTCACCATTACTGACTGGTGTCCCTTCATCTGGGATCGTGAAAGTGATCGTATGATTGGACACCACATCCGGTGCTGAGTCAGAAAGTACATCACTGACTTCAGTTAGACTTGCAGCTTCCGAAAAACGGAGTGACGGCAAGCCAAGAGACCATAATAGGACTGCAAGGCCAGCAATCGCTGCAACAGCTTGGAGTACTCCGACGGATTTTTCCGATCGAAACATACTCTACGTTGATTGTTAGCTTACACCCCTTCGCAAAAGCACCAAGCTGTTAGTGCCTTACAAAGCTCGACTGTGGTAGTCGACACTACGCAAGTTCTCCACCCCTCACGTATGTAAAAGTGATGTAAACATATCTGCATGCATAACACCTGGCTGCTGGTGCCCGCGCGCAAGCGCACGTAATAACTAATTGTTACCTTGTACAGCAGATACTAGTACATTGTAGCTCGGGTCATTTTCATTACAGAATTTTTGCTGGGGAAAACAATATTTTAGCGCACTAACCAGTCCAGTTGAAAAGCAAAATTGAGAAGTCTTCAATACCAACATTACCGTTACCGTTGATGTCTGCCGGCGGATTTGAATCACCACCTGGAGTTTGCCACCAAAACAACAAAATTGAAAAGTCGATCAGATCTACTTCCCCGTCACGATTAAGATCTGACGGGGTTGTGGCTCGCCCTTCTACTCCTACAAACAATGTGAGAGCTGTACTGAAGCTGCTCTCAGTTGTTAGTGCACCGGTACCCTGGACATACCGAGCTTTAGCAATATACTCCGCTGGACGTAAATCTGACGTCGAATAAGCAATTCCCCATGTCCCGTTAGCCGCAGCGTCAAGTCTCGCAGCAACGTCATTGTTGATATACAACTGTACCTGACTGTTAGGGGCAGCCTGACCACTGAAGACAATAGTATCACCTGGGTTAATTTCAACATTATCAGCTGCAATTGTTGGTGGCAATAATAACCCTCGCAGATTTGTTACGGCTCCTTGGGTAACATCGAAAGTAGTGTTGTAGGTGATTGAGCGTACTCCATTAACATCTGTGGACCAAAACCCCATTGTAGCGGCTCCTGGGGACGTCTCAATTGAAAATTCAAACTCTCCTCGACTGTTAGCATTCACTCGACCAACCGCTTCTGCATCAAGAATAATATTAACTTGACGATTGGGATACGCGATACCTTCGACACTGATAGATGTGTCGCCAAAGTCAACGCTACTACCACCTCCACCCCCTGAACCACCTCCCGATGATCCTCCCCCGCCAGACCCAGCTGGTTCAATCGTACAGTCAGCCCCACAAAAATCACCATCTTCATTGTTGCCGTCATCACATTGCTCACTAAAAATTGTTTGCAAAATACCATCACCACAATACGGTCCATACGAACAAATTGGAGTGCATTGTCTACCAACAATAGTTGTACTGTATACACCAGTTTCACCTGGTACATCACATTCTTCTCCAGTCTCTACTAGTGAATTTCCACAGTTAGTCACTTGTAGTGACGTAGAAGCTACGCTCATTGTTTGAGCGTTAGAAAAATGACTTGGATGTGCCACACCAAGTAATACCAGTACGACACTGAAAACTAGTACAAACAATTTCATAGCTTATACCTTACGTTTTTTGCGGCGCTGAGAGTAGAGTAATGAGGCTGTGATAAGGAAAATTGTTAGCAATGGCAAGATAATAGAGATCATGTGTGGTAATGATAAGCCAAGAAGACCATACCCAGCAGTCTGCAGTGTTCCGTACGGGACAATATTTAGAGTTACTTCCCCTTCCTGTTTCAGCTCTTCTTGATTATAGATTTCATAACGAGCTAAATAACTCCCCGATGGTAATCTAGTCGGCAGCTCAGAAAGCACATCTTCAGTCCCAAATGGATCGACTTTTTTAATTCTATTTGTGTGTTCAGTCTCTTCAAGCAGAATGGTTCCCGTTTGATCATAAATTTTAAAAACCACTTTTGATGGTGCCACTGGTACATTACCGATATTTTCGATTAACATCTTGAACCGAATCTTTCCAGGGAAGTATAACCAAGCAAATTTATGTCCTTCATTTAGATCACCAATGTTAATTCGTCGCACACGGAAATCTAAAATTTCTTTGTCAATAACATTGAGACTAATATCAACCTGTGCCCCAAGCGAAATACTCACAGAACCACTTCCATTTCCATCGTCTGCTGGACCAGTCTTAATACGTAGTTTCCCCTTATAGTTTTTGAACTCAGCATCGTCAGGAATTTTAACCCGCACTGTCATTGGCACCTTCTGTTCACCTGCAGGGAGTAAAAAGGTATCGCCTTCGATAATTTCGATCCAATCTGATACTTCGGGCGCATCTATACTAATCGTTGCCTTAAGAGCCTTATTAGGATCACTACGTACAAGCAAAATTTGTTGCTCATAAACTGAGTTTCTCGTTAGGCTAGTATTTTGAAAATATGGCGGCGTTACACCAAAACCTGCGTGTGCCATTGGAGCACTCAAAATCTGCAGGATGCATACAAAAAATAAAGGTACTAGTAATTTCCTTACCATGAAAAAGAATGCGCGAGTCGCTGGTTTATTATCGAAGAAAAGTGACAAAAACGCAACAGCCACTGCTTTATAACAGTGGCATAAGTTGCATTGACAAATTTGAAGTGAGGGTTTAATTACCCCACGTAGAGGTAGCACTGACTACTGCCGTAAAGACGTTCTCACCGAAGTAGTTACCAGCAAAGGTAATCGTACCTGGGATTGCAATACCCCAGAAAGTATCGCGACTAGACGGAGTTGTAGTTGCTTGCGACTTTGGAATCAAAGACTCAAGAACCTGTGGTGTGGTTGAAGCATTGAGTGTAAAGCCAGAACCATAAGAGACTGCTGAAGTTGCGTACTGCTGCTGATCGACTGGAATAGTTGATGTGGATGATACTCGACATGGGCTACCTGGAACAAAGCTATTACACATTGACTCTCCGTACAGCTCTTGGTTTAAACCAGTGTTACCAGTAGTTTCTACAGTTGTAGAGGCATTTAGGTTTTGTGAATCGGTACCAGGTTCTAGCGGTCCATACGGGATTGATGTGTCGAGGAGGTTAAGAGCCAGCAAGCTATTAAGTTCAATGTTGGTGTTTGTACTTGGTACAAATTCACTACTGGCAGCATCATCATCGATACCTGAAACAGCGGCCAACCAACTCTCGTCGAAATAGAATGCATTTACGTCAGTTGGATCAGCGATGTACCAAAGTGGGAACGTACAATCGAACTGTAATGTGGTATCGGTATCATCTGCTGCATACGTACAGCTAGTAGTAGAAGCAGTACATTCTAGATTCCACGTTGTTGTTGCTACCTGACTTGGATAACAATTATTGGCATTATACTCTCCTGCAGAATCACAAGAAGTAGTACCAACCCCAGACCGGAATACTGAAGCTGTATAATCAACAATTTCGTCATAGGTATTACCTCCAACTGCATCACAGCTATTAGCGTCCGTTACCTGGAAAGAAAGTAGGAAACCTGTTGTTTCTCCTCCCTCTGTAACAAGATCTATGTCTAGACCATCGTTTAGTATGATCTGAGCCCCAGTGATAGTAGGAGCGACGTTATTGACAGTAAGAATAGAATCAGTACCTTGCGCAACTCCAATTGATGGATGCCCGTGATTGTCAACAATGAAACCATAAGCTGGGTAATCATCATCCTGCATCACAGCTCCTAGTTGGTAAGTTGCGGTTGCGTTTGTACTGACAGGAACTGTGGTTGATGCTAATTCAATACCATTACATCCTAATGAAGAAGTGGCGTTAAAGCTTGGTGTACTACAGACATATAAACTGACAGTGTCTTGCGTGCCGGTTGTGTCTGCGTCAGTTGAAGTGGCATAAAAGATTACTGTTGCGCCAGGATCAGCCGGTGAATCATCCCAATAACCAGTGAACGTTGGTCGATGATTTACGTTAAACGGTGAAGACGTAGAACCAGTTCCTTGCTGTGGAGTCACGTTACAACGTGCGTTTGGCACTGAGTCACAAACCCAAGCGTACCAATCATTTTCTTCGGCAAATGCTTCAGTTGTTGTAGTGGCTGCCGTTGCTTGTGCGCCCGTGGTAGTGAGTCCTGAAACTGCCCATAGTACATCAGTGCCTCCACAGGTTGGTGGACCTCCGTTAACGGCAGTTGGTGTTGCGTTACCGTCACAGATGAGCAGATAATAATCTTCAAGACTTGGGTCAGATGCTACTGCTGTCCAGGTCATGACGTCACCGGAGTTTGTCGGACTTGAGGTTGAAGACTCTGGTGACTCAAAAGGACCAGTATCAAAAGATGGTGGTGTGTTAAGTACCGTGACTGTTGTCTGGGCTGTGCTCGAACTTTGCGCGATCGCTTGCTTGAATTCTTTGGCACCGATGTTTAACAAGAAGATAAACGTAAACACTAGTACTCCAGCAAAAGCGCTAAGAATAGAAATCTTTCCGGCTGTTTGAATATAGGTTTGAAACTGCTCTTTGTTGTACGACATATCAATAAATTACTCTTAAGTAATTGTAACGGAAGTAAAAAAGTTTTTCAGTAGTTATACACAGGCTATACACAAGCTTATTCGTACCTGATTGCATCAAGTGGATTAAGAGTCGACGCACGCTTAGCTGGGAAAATACCGGTTAGATACCCCACTACAGCCGAAAATAGTGCAATAAATGTGAGGAAGCCAAGTGGAAATGAGAACAATGAGACTGACTGTCCTCCAAATTGTCCCGCCACAATATTCAACATCAAGTTAATTGAAAGCCCTAATGTAACCCCCATCACAATGCCGCTGATGCCCCCTAAAAAACCAACCACAATTGATTCTGAAACGAACAAATATTTAATATCAGTGGGAGCTGCGCCGATCGTACGCATGATCCCAATCTCCTTAGTTCGTTCGAGGAGTGTCACTGTCATAGTGTTAAACATACCAATCGCTGACACGATTAAAGCGATGCCACCAAACGTACCCAGAACCGCTTGAACACCTTGAAAAATTTTTGATGCTTGTTCAACTGTCTTAGAGAGAGCCGTTACCCGATACCCTTCAGCGATCAGTTTCTCTTCTACCAATGGTAGAGCTTCATTTGTTGCCACACGCACCTGAATTCTTTCGTACTCTTCAATACCAATGTGAGTTCGGAGCTCTGGAAGCATCATCAGCGCATTTAACACACCTTCTTCTTTAGTAATACCTTTAACGGTATATTCTTTATCGATGAAAATTTCATTGATGTTTTCGGTGCCATCATTGGCCGGTACCAGGATGCGAAATTTTACCTTTTGGCCGACAAACTCTTCAGCATCTTCAATCCCAAAGAGCTTGAGTACCGCTGGAGAGAGCATAATACTCGTTGTATCACCTGCATCTTCATCGACAAACACCTCCCCCACTTCGGCAGTTAAACCCGAATAACGCAAATACGGCGGCTCAGCTCCCTGAAGAAATACGTTACCGGTAAGACCTTTATAGGTGACCAAGGCCGGGAAACGAGCTAAGGGCGCTGCGTCTAAAATGTTTTCATCAAGCTCAAATAAGCGGACAGTATCATTGGTTAACTTCAAATTTTGTGCTCCAGTAGCAGAAACACCAAGCGAAAGCAAAGTTTCTCCAAAGACAATCTGTTCGAGAATAATTTGTTGCAACCCAAACCCAAGACCAACGAGCACCACCACAGCACCAGTGCCAACACCCATACCAAGAATGGTTAGCCAGGTACGAAGTGGGTTAGTTTTGAAGTTTCGAGTCGACAAGCGAGCGAGATCTGATAGCAACATATTTATGATTTATAGCTTACATCAACACCTTGGGCGATTAATTTCTCAAAATATCGAGTGAGTGAATCAGCTTCTTTCTCATCAAGTGCTAGCCCACCAACCGTCACCCCTTTTGACATTTTTTCGTTAAAGTCGCTCACATGAATGACACCAGTCACCCGGTCTGCAATAATATCAACTAGGTTCTCATTTTGCTTTTTGGAAAGTTTAATACGCTTTGACTGCAGGAGGTGGTCACGCAAACGTTCGGCTAGCTGATGCTGCGAGAAGAATGAGTGCTCATCGACTTTTTTAGATCGAAAACGTTTGATGTCACTTGCTTGGTCAATGATCTTGGTAGCAGTCGATGCCATTTGCAATGCAACTTTGTGATTGATTTCTACACCGCCAGCTTCGTATTTTGTTTCTAACATTTTAACAAAGTCAGATTTTTGGATTCGTCCATTGATATATAGATTGAGAGCTTTTTCGAGACGCATTAACTGGTCATACGTATAATCCTGAGTCAGGTAATTCACCATACTTTTAACACGAAGCGTGTCGACTGAATCATACGGAAATAGACGCGCTAACTGTTCGAGCTCTGTTACTATCGTCTCCCCTTCTTTAACTGGTTTGATTTGCTTGCGTTGAGGGTTTACCACTTCACGGACCACAAAACCATCTTTCAAATAATACACTCGATGAGCGTAACTCAAGTGGGCAGCATTATGGGAAACCATAATAATCGTCCGTCGATCGAACGTGTTAATTTCATCGATTTTATCCATCACCTGCTGTGTTGACACTGAATCAAGGTTTCCAGTCGGTTCATCCGCCAAAAGAATTTTTGGATCGTTAATCATCGAGCGAGCCACAGATACACGCTGTTGTTGACCTCCCGAAAGCATCGCAGGAATTTTGTGTGATACATGTCCTACTCCAAAACGATCGAGCAGCAACTGTGCCCGGCGTTCACGCGTGGCTTTATCACCATTACAAAAAATCATTGGCAGAGCCACGTTGTCGAGCACTGATAGTGACTTAATCAAGTTGAATGACTGGAAAATAATTCCCATTACATAACGCTGAAAGTACACTCGCTCCTGAGGTGGGTAGGAATAAATGTCATCACCTTTGATAAGCAAGGTACCCTCTCCCGGTGGCAAGGAGCCCTGAATCGAATACATCAACGTCGACTTACCCGAACCAGAAGCACCAAACAAAATAATGTATTCACCTTCGTAAATATCAGTATTAACCCCTTGCAAGGCTTTAAATTCATTGCTCTTTCCCTTGTTATAAATGATCGAAAGATCACGACAAATAATAAACGGCTTCGCCATAAAAAATACTCCTTAATTACACCACAGTTTGCGAATTAACCGACCATTCGTATCCACACGTAATAAATTATTAACAAAAAACTTTAGTATCCCCATGCAAAAAAAGATAGACATAATACACCTACAGTAACAATATTTATCCACCAATGTTCTTAACCCAGCCAAAAGTACTTTCAAAGTTTTCGAGAATGAGGTCGATGATGTTCTTTTCTTGGATTGGCGTGAAGAGGACAAAGTTTTCTGATTTTCTACTATTACCAGCTTCATCCGTACAATCAAGCCAAAATTGATAGACCGTCGCTGATGCAAAATCAACAATCACTTCAACGTGCCTTTCAGCATAGCTAATTTCTTCTGCCTCAATGACTGTTGGCTCAACACCACCTGCAACACCTTCTCGATATGTCATGGTGCAGTAGGCTGGCTCATCAGTATTCCACTCTACGATGGTTTGAATACGTGATTCTCCACCAGGAAATAAGGTTGATTCATTAGTTACGTTGGTAATGAGTGGCGGAGCGGTATCTTTTACTGTAATGAATGTAATTGGTTGACTCTTTACTCGATCACCACCACCATTTTCTGCAATCACAAAAGCTACATAGCGCGTTCCAAGTGTAAGGTCAGCGATACGCATCTGGTGTGAGGTAAGCAGCGTTGGCCGCCCTTTGGAGTTTTGGATACCCGTTGTGAGATCCTGATACTCAACCAGCGCTTTGGCTGGTACCGTCGTATCCCAAGCAAGTGTAGCTGCATCTTCCTCTACTTTTATGATGCGCAAATTTCTGATTTCTGGTAATGAAGCTTTCGTCTTAAAGGTATAGTCAAAACTCTCACCTGTAATACCAAGACCATCAGTAGATCTCACCTGGAAGTGATACTCAGTGAACGGTTCGAGACCAATGAGTCTGACGGCGTGTTGAGCTACCGGATCACCCGGATCAGACTGAGCTAACGTATAATTTCCTGGCGTATATTCACTGGCTGGTGCAAATAATACTTCAGAGCTCGCTTCACGGTCAGTAGTCCACTCGACTAACGCGGAGGTAGTTTCTGGTGTAACCGTCGGTGGCCCAACGATTGTCAGGTCCTCAGTAATACCCTGAATCGCCTTTACGGTTTCGTTCAAAATTTCTTGGAGTTGCTGAGGATTAGAAATCTGCTGAATCTGCTCTTTGATTTCTTGGACCGTTTGAGTTTCAACTTGAACTTGTGAAGTAGTGGTAGTTTCAGTGGTTGTCTCTGAATCGCTTTGTCCATCACCACTACCTTCTTCAGTCGGCGGCTCTCCTAACTGGACTTTATAGTCGGCGGAAATACCTTGGTTCCCTTCTTCATCTGAAGAGACAACTCGGAAATGATATGTCCGACCTGGCTCCAGATCATCAATAGTAATCGAGTGTTCACGACGCGTCGCTTCAGGTAAACGAACAATTCCGTAGTCATCTTTCAGACCATAGTTAACAATCGAGTCGGCGTCTTCATCTGTTTCCCAGGTAATAGTTACACTATCTTCTTGCACGTCAATGACCTGCACATTATTAATTTCTGGGGCACTCACATCACTAGACTGCGCATAGGCAACACTGGTAGCCATACCCGCCAGTAAAAGCGCCGCGAACAACTTCGATCTCATAGTGCTAATCATAGCATTAGTCCCCAGTTACGTAGAAGGTATTTACCCCACTGTGCGGATTACTCTTTGTACCAAACGGGATAGCAATTCCCCAATAAATCTCGTCAGCAACTGGCGGTGAGACGGTGATTGGTTTTGACAAATCGACTTCAATCAACTGCGGAGTCGTACTTGGAAGATTAAAGCAGTCAACACATGAACTGTACGTAAATGTCGACGTTGAGAAAATTTGCTGAGTAGCTGGGATAAATGATGTCAAACCATCGGTCAGATCAGTTCCTTCGATTTCAATGTCGATGGCAGCGTTACCAATGTTGGCAACAGTGGTTGATGCATTGGTCGATCCGGTGTCATCGAAGACAGCCAGCGCTCCGTAGTCGATATCATCATCAACTTCAAGAGCCCACATTGTTAGTAGATCAATACCTGGACTGGTCGCCAAATTACTCGCACCACTCTTATCAACCACTTCCAAGAAGGCATACCATAACTCTCCACCGTCGGTATCCGTCGGGTCAGCATGGAAGGCAAAGTCAGCGTAACACTGTAATTCACAGCTATTACCACTACAGTTCGTAAAGCTACATTGTGGTGTTGTGGTAGCAATATAACAGTTGTTATTGTCCGCCGTACATGCGGCAGTGGCTGTCGTAGTAAACATAGTGGAGGTAGCCGCATCTAGATCGGTGTAGCCGTTGAGGTCAGTCACCGTCGTGGTTGCAAAGACTCTGGCAGTTCCGCCTGGGTTCAAGATAATATTCTGACCAAGGTTGAACTGAATTGGGCCAAATGTTGGAGGGAACTGCAGTGTCAACTCTGCGACTCGAGCGTATGAATCAAGTACTGAACCGTTATCGGTTACTCGGAAACAGTACGCCTCATCTGCTGCATTAGCAGTGACTACCACAGCATACTCAACTTCTGTATAGTCACCCTGGTTAATAGAAAGACCAGCAGTCTTATTCGATGGATCTTCAACAAATGCACCGGCACTGAAATCACCAATCGTACCCGTAAGAAGATCTACCGTGGCTGCACCGTTAGCCACAGTGGTAGAGGTCGCCATACAGATCGCTGAACTACCGCATGATGCGTCAACTGGCACTGCAGCGTAACTGCCACCAGAGACTGCCGCACAGGTTGGTGCGGCTCCTTTGCCAGCAAACTCAAGAGTCAGTAGCTGACCAGTCAAATCGAGACCACCGTTTTCAATAGCCAGTCGCAGGCGTTGTGGTACACCGATAGTAACCGTATCGAGAGTAGTATTTTGTGCTTTTGCCCAACTTGCACCACCGTCAGTCTGTTCAACACCAAAGTAAATAGTTGGCTCTTGATTGAGTCGTGGTCGAGACAAGAAGCTGTCCCAGCCACCGTTATTTGTCCAGTACGTAAAGCCGTATCCTCCAGATGAATAGGTTGAATCAGCCGCTGACACCGATGCCAATAGTGAACCTACTGGATCAAAGACCGTAACGTCAATCGAATCATCGGTCTGCCAATCAATTTCTACTTCATACCAACCAGTACCTGCAGTAGTGAAGGCAGCTGATGAAGTTGCCAACCTAACAACTGGTGTGAAACTGTCATTGCGGCGAGCATTTTTCACCAACGACACTCGCTCAGTACCGAAGAGCTCCATACACACACCATAGTTCTGGAAGCCAGATACCGGTGCCTGCACACCGAAGAGCGTACATATCTCGTCAGAGTCACCATCATCAACATCAATATACTGACGGTAGCGGATAATCTCACCCTGACTGACCGTCTGATCAAAGCGGGACATACCACCATTTGAGAAGTTTCCTGGGACAACCGCACTGAGTCCATATGAACCACCAAAATTAAATGCTGCATTTGTCTGGAAATCACTTGTTTGGCCACTGTATTCGGAAATATTATTGTCCTCAAAATCATCCGCAGCGATAAATGTAGCGGTACTCGAACTGGTGGTGTTAACTGCCACGTTATCGTAGTACATATAAATACTTGTTACTGTGTCGCTCAGTAACGTCGGTACTGACACCCACACAAGAGCTTCAGTACTAGCGGTGAAACTTTCAACCCAATACGGAATCTCAGTTGTGCCATCGTCACTCGTGAAGCGGAGATCTTCAAAGTCACTCTGCATGTTGGCATCATATGGAATAGTAATTTCAATCGCTGCATCAGTGTAGGTTGATGCATCGCGGTTACGTAGACGAATCTGCTGTCGCTTATCCCAATCAGTATCAAACCACTCATCAGCTGGTACGCCAAGACCTCCATCATCATTGCGCCAACGATATTGAGTCTGTTCAATTAGTTGACAATCACTATCGTCCCAACGGATGGATCCACAATCATCACTGACGTCACCATCATTATCAAACGCCTCACCGTAGAGTGATCCGCCACCATTTCGGAACGTCCAGGCACTGGTGGTGGTTGCTTCAAGATCGACGTTAGTACCAGAGAAACCTCCGTTATAGAAGTACGTGCCATCAATAATCAACGACGCATTCGCATCAAGCGCACTGGAGGCGAGCGAAATCACTGCGCCAGTACTTGTGCTAAGTGTGAAGGAACCATTGTCGAGCAAGATAACAGTTGTGGTACCGAGTAGATTAAGCCCAAAATCATCCATTCCACTTATATCAAAGTATTCTGCTTCGAAGGTACCACCAGCAAAAGTAAATCCATATGTGCCAGTATCAGACTGTACCGTCGTGGTTGCCGCATCAACACCAACAATCTCAAGACGACCGTTATTACCAATACTGATACTTGAAGTCGCTGCATCAACAAAAGTTACCGTAACTGGCCGCGCGCTTGCACCAAGTGTCGAACCATCGAAATTCTGGTCATTATTCCAAAACTCAGTCGTTGTATCAATATTAAAGTCACCATAAATGAAGAGATCCCCGGGGGTGCCCGCATGATCTTGTGAATACCACGAAGTAGGAGCTGTTAGTTTCGGTGTCGTCGCAGAACTATCCCAGCTACGAATATTGGTGTTAGCGGCAATTTCTAGTGTACTGTACACGTCACCTCCAGAGTTTTTAGTGTTAATACTGTAGTCAGTACCAGACAAGAGGCGCAAAGTTGAACTGAGCCACGTCGTATTAGCACCGCCAACCGCATTAGTGAAGACACCACCAACTGACAATGTTTGGTTAGTATCGAGGGTAAATTGATTAGCACTGCTCAAGCTAAAGTTGTTAGTGACAGTAGCGGTTTGGAAAATCCAACCACCATTAAGTCCGCCGATCACCACATTATAAAATTCATTTGCACCCGGATTGACTGTTTCTCCAAGGTCACTTGAATTGAAGAGAATGGTTCCAGTAGCAGTATTCATAATACCGTTTGTCGCATCAAGTGAACCGCCAATTGCTAATGTTGTTGACGCAACGTTGAGTGTTCCACTCGCAATAGTGAGTGAACCGGCGAGATTTACCTCAACATCGGTCATAGTGAATTCTGCTCCACCTACGATATCAAGTGACCCCAATGACTCATTCGAAAGTGTTAGGTCAGCTGTACCGGTGTTTTGTGCGAGTGCCAGTGTTCCACCATTGGCAGTGATCGTATCGAGCACAATAAAGTTTGCCCCAACTACTAGGGTGTCACTTGGCAACGTCACAGCTCCAGTAGTGACCACGAAACTGTCAGTTGCTGTCGCATTAACATCACTGATAGTCCAACTACCTGCTCCGTTGAAGACTACCTCATTGGCATCATTACCGCCGAAGGTCACTGTTTCACCACCAGTACCAGACGTAAACACAAGCCGACCACCGTTGGCATCAAACGTATCACTATTTACAAATGAACCAGCGACAGTCGTGGTGGCCGTTGGTAACGTCAATGATCCGGCAGTAATTGTGAGATCATCATTGGTAGTAAGCGTCACGTTAGTCACTGCCCAATCCCCAGCACCATTAAAGACCACTGTGTTAAAAGCCTGATCGTTGGTGTCAATTAGCCGACCAGCATCATCAGTTGTAAACGTAAACGTAGAGTTGGCTGCTTCAAAGACTGCATCAGTACCAAAAATGAGACTGCCGCCAATAGAATGACTCTCGCTGCCAGCTGCGGTGAAAATTGCATCCGCTCGCGCTTCAAGTGTACCGTCATAGGCTGCACCCGCTCCGCCACCGCTTAAGGTAATATTTCCTCCTGGGGCAAACTCCTTCGTGTCCCAAATCAGCAACTTTGCATTGGCCGGTAATGTCAGAGTATCGGTACCAGCGTCGATCGCCGTAAATGGAATATCAGCATCGTTTGAACTATCAAAGACTGCCATATCTTCAATGGTAATCGGATCAGTGTTAGCGTGACGGACGATCACGTGGTTTTCATAGAGATCCATATCAGTGATTGATGTAATTGGATCAATCGTAACAGTAGATGCTTTTTCAGCTTCACCATTGATGTAAAGTGTCAGCGTATCGTTAGCGCTGAAAGAAATGTCTGAAATACTATATGAACCATCAGCACTGGAGCAAGATGACGAGGCTTGCTGAGCCAAACTACCCGCAATCGCCAAGACAATGTTAGTTGTACTATCATCACAAGCTGTCGAAACAGAACTTTCGTTGGACTGATAGACATTACCAGAAATTGTAATGATGGCAGCTGAGTCATCCCAAATAATTTCACCCGGATCACCGGTATCAAGGTCATAATCTTCACCATCACGATTGCCACTGTGTTCGGTAAAGCGCCAGGCACTAAGCGAACTGCCTAGTAACTCGACGTTGATTGCCCCAGTCACACCTGTATCAGCATTGAAACTACTACCACTAAAATTTTTGGCTGGGTTGGCATTAATAACTGATCCCTGGACACTAACCATACTGGCACTATTAATCTCAGCCAAGAGGTCGAGATTAGCAAAACCAGACACTATTGGTGTGCCAGTAAATTGCACACCATCGCTATCGATGTTTCGAACTAAGACTTCATTCCAATTGAAAGCCGTAGTGCCCCCAACAATCAGGGCATACGTGCCCGAACCTTGATTTTGAATCGTCGTGGTAGCAGTACTGGTACCAATCGCGCGCAGCGCACCAGCTGTCCATGATGCACTACCACCACCCTCAACATACACATCAACTTGCCGCTCATTACCACCAGTAAGATCAGTACCATCAAAGTCAATTGCATAACTCCAATAATCACTAAAGGTGCTATTTTGATAATCACCAAAGATATAGAGATCCCCGGTTATATCAGTATGATCCATTGAGTAAAGTGATCCACCATTTGTAGTTACACTGCCGACAATTGAGTTCCACATACGCGGATGGGTACTGGCTCCAACAATAATATTTTCGTACACGTCAGTAGTGGTACTGGCATTGATTTCATAAGCTTGACCACCGTAGAGATAGAGAGTTGAGCCAGTCCAGGTAGTAGCTCCTCCACCGACTTCATTACTAAATGTTCCACCAACGGCAAATTGAGTGCTCGGATTAACGGTTACAAGTGACGTTGATGCAAAGACTACATCATTACTTGACGTTGCACTTTCGGTGAAAGTAGCTAGCCCAGTTCCAGCCAAGGTGAGGTCGGCAAAGTCACTGCCGCCAGCAGCAATCGTGTGCGCTCCAGTTCCATCAAAGTACACCAAGCCACTATTAGCATTAAACGTACCAGTGTTGGTGAAGCTGCCAGAAAGCGTCAGCGTATTACTATCACTCGCTGACAACGTGCCGTTTGCCCCAATTCGAACGTCACCCAGGACCGTCATGACTGGATCACTCGTGTTGAGATTAGCAGTCGTTGGTGCCGTACCAGCAACTACCAAATCATTTTGAACTAGTACACCCAGCGCTCCGAAACTATATACGGGCGTGCCAGCGCTACCAGCAATTGTCAGATTGTAATACGGAGTCGAAAGGATATTAGCCGATGCTACTCCACCATATGTAACCGTACTCGTGTCTTCGAGGAAAGTCCCTGATTCAACAAAGATAGTGCCAGAACCAGTCAGACTCCAGAATGATGAACCGGCATCAAGGAAATGCCCAGCAGCAATAGTTAATACTCCGCCGACAGTTGTTGTGGCAGTATTGGTTCTCGTTGTCGTCCCAGTTACGGCGCCGTTACCCAAGGTAAGATCGAAGAACGTCCAACCCTGGGTACCACCAAGTTCAGTCGTCGTTTCTACTGTAACTTCCCCACCACCCATTGACACCAATCCGTCACCACTGAATGTACCTGCTTGGAGTGTAATATCACCGGTACCGGTCACCGTTCCCGTAGCTACCGTCATGTCAGCTCCGATTAGTAAATCTGAGTTGATGTTCCAACCGCCGCCAACTCCTGTAAATGCAAGTTCACGGAACGTCGTTAAAGTAGCATCATCATGAGTAATGGCTTTACCGGTCGTAGTAGCGGTGAAAGTAAAGGTAGTTGAAGCAGCGGTGAAAGTTGAACCAGTATCCTGGAAGAAACTACCACCAATACTGTGTGACTGGTTAGTAGCCGCTGTGAAAATAGCGCTGTTATCAATATGTAATGAACCATCGTAGACGGCACCAGAGCCACCTGATTGTAGGGTAATATTTCCACCTGGTATAAACGTCGTGCTTGAAGCTATCAGTAGTTCGGTTTCTGGTCGTACAATCAAGGTATTGGTCGTACCGGTTGCCGCCACAAAACGTAAATCAGGATCATCTGTTTCATCAAAGACAGCCATCCGAGCAATGGTCATCGGCGCCACGTCTTCATGGCGTGTCATGACACGATTAGCATACACATCTAAATCAATGATATCTCCAGTTGGTGTTCGCGTAACGATACTTCCCTTTGCAGCCACATTGTCGAGGTATACAACAATTGTTGGATCACCACCATATGACACATTACTAAAGCTGTAACTGCCATCGAGACCAGCACATGGTACTGAATCAGTGTACGCACCACCATCAACTACGATGGTAACCGCATCAGTCACACCATCACACGTTGGACCACCAAGTGTACTTGCCCCATCATCAGCATAGACAGTACCTGCAACTGTAATCTGGTAATTACTATCATCCCAACGGATATTACCTGGATCTAAGTCACCCGTATCATAATCTTCACCATAACGATCACCGGATCCTTCACGGAACCACCAAAAAGAATTTGGTGATCCACTTAAGGTTACGTTGACATTACCACCACCGGTGACAAAGTCGGTATTGAAGTATTGAGCAGCCGGGTTAGTGTCGATCGTGCTTGCATCCACCGTTACAGCTGATGAAACTGCCGGGATAGTAAAGAGAAGATTATCAAAAGTAGTGACGGTCGTTGAGCTAAGCAACTGGAAGCCACTTGGGTCTGTGCCTGTCATAGTAAAGTATTCGGCGTTTAAGGTGGCTCCTTCTGTTGCGAGTGCAAATGAACCACTCTGGGCATCAACTGTTGTTGAAGCGCTGCTCGTGCCAATAATAGACAAGTTTGAGGAGCTAGCAATCACACTTGCACCATTAGCGACGCGCACATCAACCTGCCGCTCACTGCCACCTGAGAGATCAGCGCCATCAAAGTCAGTGGCATAGCTCCAATGTTCAGTGCCGGCACTACGAACATACTCACCAAAGATATACAAGTCACCGCTATTACCCGCATGATCTTGAGAGTAGATCGACGCAGTATCTTGGGTATCGTATGTTGCAGCAGTACTATTCCACATAGCAATATCGCCATCACCGGTAATTGACAAGATGTTGTAATCATCACCGTCGTTAGTCTTGTCGTTAAAGGTAAAGTCTCCACCACCACTTAATAACAATGTGGCTCCAGCCCAACTAGTCGAGGCATTACTCATAGCGTTCGAGAACGTGCCGGTAGACTCAAGTGTCAGAGCTGTATCTACTGTGAAATCATTACCATCGATTAGAGTAATAGCATTGGTTGCAGTGGCTGCTTCAGTCACGGTCCAGCCACCACCATCACCATTAAATGCTAGGGTATAGAAAGATGAGACACCTGGAGCGACAGAGTGCCCAGTTGTATTGGCATTAAAGGTAACGGCTCCGGTGCCAGCCGAGAACGTTGCATCATTGTCAAATGAGCCTCCGATAGAGAAATTGGTGCTTGGGAATTGCGCCGACGCACTTTCAATCACTACGTCACCAGTTGCAGTCACACTCGCATCAGCAAAAATACGAGTGCTCGTGCCTCCGCCAGAGGTAACACTATAGAAGGTTGTTGGCGCAGACATATTGCTGTATTCAGCTGCAATCCAATCGGCTGATCTTTCAATTTGTGAAATTCTAAACTCATCAACCAATCCACCAAAGTCAAAAGCTGTCTGCCAGCGACCAATGTTTGAACCACCCGTGTTGGTTGGAATCGTAGTTTCAGCACCAGTCCTGGTATTTCGCAGTACACCATCCACATAAATATAGCGATTGCCTGCCTGCATAGCTGAAGTAACTAATTGCCAGGTACCACCAGCTGAAATTCCCGTTGGTGCGGCGTCAACGCGGTTTCCGGTACCAGTACCCCCGACGCTAAATGTATAGGTATCGTTGTTGGTGGTACCGCTAATATTGTCCCAAATCAAAATTGGCGTCCCACTTTGGGTAGCAAACAATACGTCATCTGCACCATCTTCATTTACATTTACCCACGTAGAGATAGTAACTTCGCTACCACCATTAAGTTCAGATAGGTTGCTGTTCAAATTAATATAATCATCACCGCCACTGTCAGTGATACTGACAGCTGTTCCTAATATTCCTGTAGTGGTTGTCAATGTTCCAACCGCCGTTGCATCTCGATCAAAACTGGTTGAATCAACTGCATCTTCATCCTCCATGTGATAGACAGCTAAGAAGTCATCATCCCAGACATTTTCTGCTCCCAGCGGATCATCGATCAGATAATCACTTTCGCCACTATTGCCATAATACACATAGAAAGTACTGTTCGTGGTTGAAGACAACGTAGTGGCTTTAAAGTACAGCTCGCCCGTCTCGCCACCAGTAGAGATTGACACAATCTCACGTGGTACTTCAGTCAGTCCATCACTCTCTGTGATGCGGATGTCGCCGCCATCGGCATTTACGTTAGCAAAGAAACTGCTATCAAAATCTGATAAGTCAACGTAGACCGGGAAATCAGTCAGATCATCATCAACCTCGGTCGCATTGATGGTAATAACGTCGCGATACAACCACGCACTATCAAAGTCACCGCCTCGAACTGGTGTTCCTTGGCGAATGCGCACATCATTAAAACTCGAACCGTTAGCAGTAATATTGTCAGCACTTCGTGCCAAGAAAAGCACTTCTCCACCATTAGCATCAAAGGCGCCACTACCAGTAGTTGTGAAGTCGCGCGCTATAGAAAGTTGGCCACTTGGGAATACGACCGTACCATTGCTGATAGCAAAGGTGTTACTGGTGGTTGCGTTCGTATCGAGGAAGCTCCATTGCGCACTACCCGTGAACGACACATCATAGAAGTTATTAAGGAAAACTGATCCATTGGTTTGAATGGTCCTAGTGCCCGAGCCAGTAAAGCGAACTTCAGCATTATTGTGAGCAAAAGTACCACCAGTATTGCTAAATGATCCACCAATGAGCGTCGAAGTAGTTGGCAGTGTGACTGTACCAGTTGCGATCGTGAAGTCACCCAACATAGTGACACTAGTTTGGTTAAATGATACTGATCCACCATCTGTCGTTGACGCCCTAAAGCTATAGAGTGACGAACCACCAGTAGTAATGACCGCATCAGTAGCTGTACCAACAATTGCTATGGTTCCTGTGCGGGCCGTGAATACATTGTTGTTGGTGAAATCACCTTCAAGACTTAGGGTGAAAGCTCCACCTGCGTTTAGTGTGTCATTGGCTCCGATAGTCAGACTGTCAGCCAATACACTCGAACCGAGACGAACAGTCTTAGCTGTACCATCAACGATAACAGTACCAAGATTTTGTTTTGCTGCACTGTTGTCGGTCCAGATTGATAAACCAGCGCTGTCAAATGTCGTAGTCGCAACCCCGCTGATAACGCCACTGCTTTGGATCGTCACATCACCAGCTACGTTGATTGTCGATGAAGAACGATCAAAGGTACCAAACGCCACGACCAAGTCATCAGAAAGGTCAATCGGATTATAGCTCTGCCACGTCGCAGAACCTGAGCCAGAGCCGAAGGTAAGATCATTGAAATCAAGCGTGCCATCAGCATCAGAGAGCGTTTCGCTACCTGCCGTAGCAGTGAAGACTACTGCCGCTGTACCAGTCGTCAAATCACCTTGGTTATCCCATGAACCGCTGACATTAAGCGTATTACCTGAAAGCGTCGTTGTCCCATAGTTCACAAAGTCATGGGTAGTAATAACTTCATTAGTAGATGTGGCTGGAATGAAGACATTATTGCTTCCTATATATAGATTGGCATCACTACAACTACCCACTGCACACACCAATAAGTTACCACTACCATCAACATCGAAGAAGACATTGTCGTTACCGGTTGTGCTGTTATCAGAGGCTGCGAGCTTGCTGAGGGTGATTGTTCTCGTCTCATCAGAGGAGAAGCTTAAGTGCTGCTCAAACAACTCAACTCCAGTCATGTCGCCCAGACCATCGTATACAAAGACTCCCACTGCTTCTTCTGCATCGTTTGTCGTCGATGCAAAGACTGTCACAGTATCGCCGGCAAACGCTGTGACGTTGCTGATACTCCAAATCCCAGCCGTTACCACACCGGTTCGATTAGCCACGCCACCATTAACAGACACTGTCACCGTAGCATTAGCAACATTAGTCAAACGATCATACTCTTTAAGTGTTCCCGTCATCGTAACTCCCTCTGACCACTCGACAGTCCAGTCATCAAGTGACGGGCAGCTGGCAGCAGCACACTGGAGTGTGGCAAATAATCGAATGACCGGATAGGTAGCAACATCAACTCCTGTCAAGTCAACTGGTGAAGACGTAAAGCCAGTGCTATTACCTGGAAGATCCACATCAGGAATCAGCTCCCATAAACCACCACCTGTTTGGTATTGAATCTGCAGTGTAGTTGTGCCAGAGCCAGTTGAGCTAAACAATGCCCGGTCAAACTTTGGACCAAGACCATCACTGAAGAGCACTTCTTCACTGGCTATAGTGCCCGATAATCCGCCTCCAGAAGAGCTTTCGCGAGTGATGATGCCCGTACCATTTTCAAATGCTAAAACTGAAACGTCCTCTGTCGCGTGATTCCCAGCTGATGCCCCAATTTCAGCAATAGTGATATCAAGGTCAGTGGCAGTGACAACCGTATCTGTATCAACTTGAGCAAACCCTCCATCACCACCATTGTTCGCGTTGTTTTGTACCACTATTACTTGTGGTGCCGAACTAAATGTCTGATTAAAGGTGGTCGCTGATTCAGTTTCAGATTCAGTAATGGTATTGCCCGTATTAAAGGCATCGAATAACGTGCCGTTATTATCACCAGTACCAACTTCAAAAGCAATATAATCAATATCCTCTGGTACCCGAACCGTATCAGTATCAAGTGAGATACCCAGAGAAACATGCATCTCAGTGGTACCAACTTCACCAGTCTGTGTTCCATCGTCAACAAACGCTCCAACCCATTTTGAGCCATTAGCTGAAGAGACTGTCACGAGAGCTCCTGGGGTACTCCCAAAGTCAGGATTGAAGTCAACCACTGACCCAGTGGTGTAGCCTGGATTGCTACCCTCAACTACCGACACACTTTCTTGAGTTCCGGCAATAATGCGTAAACCGCCGCCGCCATCTTGAATCTGCCAATCTCCGGCTTCCATCACAATGTAGTCAATATCGGTTGCACCTGCCAACGAGAGAGTATAGTTTTCTGCCTTAATTTCAAATGAGTCAGCCGTCTTGTTACGAACCTGAACAGTACGTCCGTTAGTAGAGCCATTAAAAGCGTATTTCGGTGAAGCTACTACTACCATGTTGTCGTAGGTGAGCAAGGTGTTGACGGTCGTCCAGTCATTATTATTGACAGTGGTTGTCCCATATTCACCAATGTCATTACTCAGCTCGATCGAATCAGAGGTTGATGCAGTTACACCATCAAGCACTCCTTCAGCAAATTGAGCCTGAGTTGTTTGGAACCATGTTGAGATACTGACACCCGTATCAACAGTAAAGTTATCGGCTACAGACCAAGGTGAGAATGAGTTAGACGCGTCTGGGTCTTTAGCCCTGACCCGCCACCAGTACGTCTCACCATCTGATAACGGTGAACCACCCGGTATCGTATAGGTGATGGTGTCGCCGGAGTTAAACGGTCCGGTGTCAGCTGGCGTTGTCAGGTTTGCAAAATTAGCTGGTGTTGTTGTTGAATTAATCGTAGTCGAACTAGTCAAGAAGGTCGGATCTGTACTGTACGAGATTTCATATTGAAGATCGTCGCCTTGTGGGTCAGTCGTAGTGAAGTCAAACGTTGGTGTTGTATCAACAGTCTTTTCGTTATCAAACGGGTCACCGAGTGTCGGTGTCTCAACTCGCTGCCCCCACGTCACGCGCCAATCAAATAGCTCAGGATTCACTCCTCCAAAATTAGCTACCAACCTGATTTCATTGTATGTAACAGTGTCTAAGTTGAGAATATTGATTGGTCCGGAAGTAAAGCCGGCACTGTTGCCAGGCAAATCACTATCCGGAATATCCTGGAAACCAGATCCGGTGTTGTATTCGATTTGATACGTAATCGTACCCGCATCGTTAAAGTCGACCTCACCCCACGCGTTCCCTACATCAGCATCATCAAAGTCAATCGGTGTACTAACTACCTGCGCTGTTCCCGCTCGAATAATATCACCTGAGCTATCTTCGAAGGCAATGATTGCCACGTCTTCATCAGCATGACCTCGGTCTGCCCCATTTCCTCCTTCTTCAACTGAGACGGTTACATCTGTTGCAGTTGGGGGTGTATCTGTATCAACTTGAGCATAACCTCCTTGAGTACCATTCATAGTAGACATCTGCACTACCACTACCCCTGGTGCGCTGCCGAATGTTTGTGCGAAATTAAAGGTATCCGGTACATCATCCACGAACCCAGCAGTCCCATCGATCCCAGTATTAAAGACATCAAACGGTACTAAATTGTTTGTCCCTATTCCAGTATCAAATACAACTATATCAATATCCTCTGCAGCCGTATGACCATTGGCGTCTAGGTTGTCATTGAGGTATACACTCACCTGTGAGGCTGTTGGTGGATTTGAAATATCATTCCCGTCATAGACACTTGAGACTACCCAGTCCTGGTCATTGATGGTGGTCACCATTGTCATCACCGCTGGCTGGCCACTAAACGAAGTCGGGAACACGATGTCAGTTCCACCTGGATCAGTCGGAATGGTATTGCCAGCGATCGCTGAAACGCTCGTGCTCGTAGCAAAGACTCTGAGCCCATCATCTCCATTGTCCATGAGATAATCGCCTGCTTCCATCACAATGTAGTCAAAGGTTGAAGTACCGGAAGAATCTTTAGAGAAGTTTTCTGCTAAAACATCAAAGGTAGTCGCAGTCTTATTGAAGACTCTGGCAGCTGGCTGATTTGGACTAGCGATACTCCGAGCATATCTAACCGAACCAACCACTACTGGGTTAGTAAATGAGTTGTTGAGATTAACAGTAGTAGTAGCTCCGTTAGTAAGTGCGACTGAGCCATACTCACCAATAAGTGAACTACCACCAATGTCGGGCTCAATCGAATCACTACCTGATGAGACTGCACTTGAGAGTGAATTCGTTTCAAACTGCTCATCAGTAGTCTGAAACCACTCAGACACAGTGATACTCGTGTTAATCGTAAAGCTTTGTGGTGATGTCCATGCACTGAATGTATTTGATCCGTCTGGGTCAATCGCTCGCACGCGCCACCAATACGTAACTCCATTACTCAGTGCAGACGGTGGTGTATAGCGAATTAGTTGTCCATTGTTGAATGGAGTTTTGTCAGATGGAATCAAGACGTTTGCAAAATCAAACAGATCAGTATCTGAATTACTATCGATCAGCGTACTAGCGAAAGTATTATCAGTACTCACTTGTACTTGATAATCGAGCTCATCCCCTCCTTGATCAGACGCCACAAATTCAAGCGTCGGCTGCGTACTTGATGCGTGTTCATTATCGAAACGCTCAGTGGTAATTGGGGTTTCTGGAGGGCCAGCGGTTGCGAGTTCCGGGTACGTAGTATAGGTAACTAATTCTTCTTCAGTTGACCGAATCATGCGGAAACAATAATTTGCGTTCGGAGTAATTACGCCAGATACTGCAGTTATTACCCAGTCGAACTCGACCGCTTCGCCATTTCCAACTTCATTTGGTAACGTAGCACTGAAATTTTGTTCTTCATAGGAAGCCTCAACGTCACTATCACTCAACAGAGTACTCGGTAACGCATCCCCGTCAGCCACACCAGCGTTGTCATAACCAGCAAAGGCGGCCGTAGTACTGCCAATATCACCTAAGTCACGCCAGCTATTATCGGTGACCGCTGCGCACGAGTTCGCCTCAGCATATTGCAGAACAAAAGCTGTTGAATCAACAGTACCAGTTCCATTATTTGCCAAGAGATTCATGCGTAAACGAACAACATCTCCTCCATTCAGTGATTCAGTACCAGTGATGGCATCTCCTTCATTAGCGGAATCTCCATCATCAAGTGGCCAGGGTGTTGTCGGAGTTATGGCGTTTGTGTTGACATACCAGCGATAATTTAATTGTTCGTACTGAGCATCTTGATTCTCCTCTTCAGCACCAAAGGTTGAATTAAGATAGAGTGCATTAAATTTCTTAGCCTGAACAGCACTCCAAGTATTTGTTTCGTCATCATTGTCAAGACCAGTTTCAATGTGGTCATAGTACATGTAGAACGGTTTGTTGTCCGTAGCTACTACTTGAGTTCCTGGACCATAGTCACTGGCTGGATTAATGTTTAACGCACCAGGATACTCACCTGTTGGAGTACAGGTACCAGAATCAAGAAAACCTCCAGCTGCGGTTTGGACTTCGATATTCACCTCTCCAAATCTTGGGGCACACACTATGCTTACGTACTCAGCTGACTGAGGAATGATGTAGCGGGTTCCAAATTCAGGTGTCGGCAAGAAACGGCTGGTTTCAGTTCCGTCACCGTCAGCTTCTTGTGAAGCACCAATCGGACTAGTCTGATTGGTGAGACGTACACCATCTCCTGCCCCGCCAGAACCATTGGCACAAAAACTGTTACTTTGCTGTGCTCCCCGATTCATTCCCGTAGTTGTTCCGTTAGCTGTGCCACTAGAACAATATATCTCCACACTAGTGCCGCTAGTGATAGCTGCGTAGCGATAGTTGTTAGAGCGCACTCCATATAGATCACGCAGAGTTGGCGGATAGGCTACAAAACTGTCTCCCGGACTGTTCTGATAGAACAAAATCGGTTCGTCAGACTCGACCACTGGAACGTCACTGCCACCGAGTGTAAGACTAAATAAGCTTGTTGCCCCTGCAGAGATTGTTCCACTGACAGTTGGAGTAACAGCTGCTCCAGCAAATACATCTACGGCCGCAGCCGTAAACGGTGCGTGTATGTACAGGTCTTCACTACCACGGTTGGTAGAACTAATATGCGTAGTCGTAGCAAACGAGATAGGGACCGGCGGCTCACTCGAGTTATCAATTGAGCGTGCAGTAATTGGCCCAAGAGCACTAATAACTGAAGTGGAGGCATACTGTGCTGAAGTAAATGAAGTCGTCTCCCCACTCTGCAGCGTTACCGGCGCACCACCATCGATACTCACTTCGTTATTGTCGATCAAGCTGTAGACGACGATATCGTTCGTTTGGGTATCGTTGACGACATAGTACAAATCCGTAGTGGTGCTGTATGTAAACGGCTCGTACTCATCACTTTCACTCGTAGCTGAATCATTGCCGTAGTAAAGATAGATAGTTGATGTAGCGTTGCCCGGCACCTCATTTACTTGTACCCAGATATCAGCTTCGTCAGCAGTATTATCGAAGTGCTGTACCCAATGATCGAGTTCATTGAATGTAGTAGGGATTACAACCTGACTGGTAGACGTAGCGTAGAAGTCTGTACTGGTAGACTGGTTGCGGAAAGAAGCTGAAATCCAGTCAGCTGACAACACATTGTCATGCACTCTGAATTCGTCTAAGAATCCCTCGTAGTTCTGTTGATTGTCCCCTACAGACAGACAACTTGTATCCTGCTCACCTCCAATCATAATACAATCAGCCGGTACCGAGAGAGCCGTCATTGCTTCAGCCGAAGGACTTTCATTATCCTCAACACCGTCAACATATAAACGCCATTCGCTGCTGTTAGCATCACGAACCACAACCATATGCTTCCAGCCAGTACCAGTTACGTCTTTATCAAAAGTAAATATATCTTGGGCACTACCATCAAACAGTGTGATCTGAGTGTTGCGCAAGAATAAAATGAGCTCATTATTAGCGCCCGCGTTAATAATCGATTGATCACCATTTTGTGACGTATTGAACCAGAAAGAAAACGAAAGTTCGTTCTCACCATTTAGGGCATCACTTGGGACCAAAATATAGTCATCTGGATTCGTATCACGAGCCAATATTTCTTGTCCACGGCCAAGCTTGCCACTCTTTCCAGTCGCAGTAATCTCGTCATCTCCATCATAGTCATTGCTAGTAGCATCTTGATATAGACCAGCATTTCCATTACCAGACGCATCTTCTTCAAGGTGGTAATTGAGAATAAAGCCATTGGTCCAGACACTCTCTGATCCAAATGGATCATCTGCCACATAGCCCGGGGCGGCTGCATTGCCGTAATAAATATAGAAGGTAGTGTCAACACTGCTCGAAATACTGTCAGCCTTGAAGTGCAACTCACCGGTTTCTGCGCCGGTATCAATTGACACGATTTCTCGTGACAATTCACTCTGTCCATCAGCCGTGGTAATTCGAATATCATCTCCATCAGATTGGACATTAGCAAAGAAGTCAGCTCCAAGATCGGCAAGATTAACGTACACCGGGAAGTTACTCAGCGTAGCGTCAACTTCACTGGCTTGAATGGTTATTGGTAAACGATTATCCCAGTTGACATCATACCAATCGTCAGTATTGCCAGGTACTTCTTGAATAAAGCGGATGTCTGAACCGTCACTGTTTACGTTAGACCAAAAATCACTTTCTGCTGGGGTAATTTCCAAGAAGACTTGCTGTTCGGTCGACGTTGCCCCATTACGATTATCAATCTCAATTGGCTTTCGATACCGCCAGAGACTACTCCAAAACGGGTCGAGAAGTCCATACTCACTATCTCCAATCGCCTCTATCCAAAACTCACCCTGTGTAAACGGTGGGAAACTAATCTCCATCTTAAAGTACTTGGTTTCTCCTGGTGCAATCTTGTAAGTATTTGGGGTGTGGTTACTCACTTCGAAGTGATCGGGAACAGGCTTGATGTCAGGTCCAAAGCCAAAGAAATCAAACGTCTTTTTTACTAGACCTCGCGTATCTGGCGGAGTCCCGGTCGCAATTGGTTCTGATTCCCAATTTGGTAGATACTTGGTCATTTCATGTTCGCGCACTTTTACGTTATCTACCACACAGCTAGTGTTGTCACCATCGAGTGAATCACAAGTCCGGATAATATTCGTATCACGACACGAATACATTTGAGCTGCATCTTCTGTACTTGTTAAGCTTGATGAAGCCGTCGACAAGGAAGTAGTCGCTCGGATACTTGATGTACCCACCGCTGGAATATTAAGAGCAGACATTGCCTGAGCAAACGGCAAAAGTGTTTGTCCAGCTGAGCGGAATGCAGTTGTTGTAGCAAACAAATCCTCTTCGGGTACGGCTGTGGCTGCTGGCGTCTCTGAAGCAGACTCAGTATCAAGCACTTCAGAAGAAACACTCTCTGGTTCAATTTCATCAGGAGTAGTAATCTCCTCAACCTCCTCAGGCACAGATTCAGTCGTGCTAGCTTCAAAAATCTCTTCGATCACATTAGTAATCTCTGCTTCGAACTCTGTCTCAACAACTGGATCTCCAACTGGTACGAACGCAGGAGTTATTTGTCGTGAAATATCAAAAATATCTTGACCGGTTGGATTATCCGTTTGTTCCCAACCAGCCTCACAGTGATAGACATACGAACGATACTCTGGCACAACGACCTCTTTTGGCTTATTTATATTCCATTCTTCAAGACTAAGTACTTCACCAGCTCCCGTTGGGAAATATGTTTTCAAACTAAACTCGTCTTCATTGTCGCTCTCGTTCGTAACATTGAAATATGTCACTGTCTTGGTGAGACCGGAGTAGTCAGTTTTGTCAGACTTAATAATCAAAGTCTCATCTTCGTTTTCATCTGTGAAAGAGAAATTAATTACCGTACCATCTGGGAGCACCAATTGATCACCCGATAAAACCTGATCACTGAAGCCCGTATCAGCTAGCACTGAATCGATGTCGATATCAGACAAGTTAGTAGCCTCAAGTGTGAAAAGCTCTAACCACACACTCTCAATAAAGATATTTTCTAAGGCACGCGGGTCATGTTCATAACGTAACTGAATCACTAGATCATCAAGTACTGCAGGATCAGTAATAGTTGGCAACGCAAATAAGAAGTACCCACCATTAATACTATTTGATGCTTCACCATCAATTAAAATACTTGACCCTTCATCATACGTAGCACCGTCATCGAGTGAGTAGTGTACCTTGAGTTCCTGAATGACATCGCGAGTAATCTTCTCTTTCGCTGCAAACGAAACCCGTAACTGTACGTTACCAAGTTCAAGTTCTTCATTAAAAATTGGCAAACCAAAACCTTCGAGGGTCATGGTATACGGTGCGCACTTCTCTTCACACAAAGGCACCGAGACAGACTCTGATTCAGTAGACTCCTGACCAGCTTGACCATTAGTCTCGCTGACTGGCGTCGTCGTTGCTATATCTAGTTCTACTTCATCGCTACTAGTAGATACAGTACTAGTAGCAAGTTCAGTTAGATCAGGTTCTGCAGTGGTCGTGGTTGCTGGCAAAACGTCTTCAGTAGTAACTTCTGGTGTCACAGTAGCTGTAGTTGTCGCAGCCATTACTTGTTGAGCTGGAGTATTAGTCGCTCTAGATGTGCGCTCAGTATCAAGGACGACCTCATCATCAACCACAGGTAACACTTCCGCTGCCTCATCACCAGTTGTTGAAGCTGACTCCGTAAATGGCAATAGATCAATTGCTGAAGCCAAAGCAAATTCAAAGAAACTGGTGACTCGTTTGGAGATAGTAGTTGAAGAAGAATTTTCCGGCGTCACGGCAGGGACTTCAAGTACCTCCATTTCTTCTACTTCTTCTTCACCTTCAGTTTCAGTTTCAGTTTCAGTTTCAGTTTCAGTTTCAGTTTCAGTTTCAACAATAGGTTCTTCGTCAGACTCTTCAACTACCGTATCCACTATTTCGACTGGTTGCTCTAGCTCTTCTATCGCAGCTTCAGTACCAGTTGCTGTAGTTGCTTCGGAATTCTCTTGATCGACGTCAACAACACTCTCTACCTCTTCTGATGACACATCAGCTGTAGTCAGCTTTGAGTCTTCTGTAACATCAGATGAAGACTCAAGCACAACTTCATCCTTATCCTGGTAACGGCGCTGATAACCGATATGCTGAGTGCTATCAATATAGGCTGAGTTAATTTTGTTGAAATCTTGATAGAGGGAGAACGCTTCAACATTTTGATCACGTACAGTATCGACATTTCTCCATCCTTCTGTCTTAACCGTGTCGGGGAAGACATGTACAGTTTGAATGGTATAACGTTGTCCGGCCGTACTTTGGGCATAGACAAGCGCAGATGTAGAAATGAGAAGCGTAACTGCAAATGTAAGCAGGGTAAACTTGCGAGCACTACTAAAACACCCGATTTGTAATTTTATCGCTTTAAATAAGGATTTTATGAAGTTTTCTTTGGTTTTGTGAGAGTGAAATCTCATTACCAACAAGTAGCCCGCCGGTTCATAATATATAACCCGGGGCTATTATAAATTATAGCGCGCCGGAGGTGATCTCCGGCGCGCTAGGTGTGGATTGATTATACCAAAATAACTTTATTATTTCAGTATTTTCTTCACATCATTAATTTCTTTTTCGATTAGCGTCTCTGATACTTCAAGCGCCTGGTTCAATCCCTCAACTGCTTCTTTTTCTTTCTTAGACAGTCGAGGTCGTTTAGTGATGGTGTTGATTTGATCATAAATTTCATCACGGAGGGCAGAGAAGATTTTTTCCATCTGATCTTGAATTTCACGGGTTTCCTTACGCAGCTTTTCTTCTGTCTTATTAAATTGTTTTCGTTCGTAAATGATGTAGATAAATTGTAATACAACAAGTAGGAGCAAAACGATAATAAAGATATTTTTACCAGAGAAGAAATCCCAAATTGAAGACGCTTCAGCTAAGTCTGACGGCTTAATCCAACCAGCGGTGATAAGAACAGGAACCGTACTGACTGTTTTATTACCAGCCATGTCTGAAGCAGTTACTTTCACTGTATACGTACCATCTTCAAGATCTTTCAAGAGGTATCCCAGCTTGGCTTCGTCAGGTGTGACTTCAACTGGCTCTCCTCCAGCGATAATCATTTCATAACTTTCAATACCTGAAGTTTTGTCGATTGCTTCAAAGACTAACAACGGGAAACCAGTCTTACTATTAGCTGCCTGTACATCAATCTTAAATGCTTCTGGTGGCTGTGTGTCAATCTTAATTAATCGATTAGTGATACCCCCCCAGCCAACCTGGTTCTGGAATTGTACACTTAGGTACTGAATACCTTCGATTAAGTTTTCACTCGATACAACAAACTCTTCAATTGGTGGATCGAATACCTCTGACGGATCATTGTCTGACGAAGTTGCTAGTTCAACTGCCACTGCAGAAACGTCAAATGGTAGATCCCAAGCAAAGAGAGCATCAGTTTGGCTATACCAAGTGTCTGGATCGAGGAAAGCTTGCGAACCAACTTCTGGTGCACGAGGCGGATCTCCAAAAGCAATTGCAGCATTACTTTCTTCTGACTCAGGTTGTGGCGTGGTTGTTTGTTCTGGCTGAGCTACTGGTTCTGGTGTAGTAGCCGCTGCAACCGTAAAGGTTGCACCTGGTGAATTTTCTAGCACATCGGTACCACGCCCGTCAGCCGCAAGCGCTGAAGCATTATCAAATGAGACCGAACCCGAACCAACTGCATTGGCTCTAAAGGTCACTACCAAAAGTGACGATCTAGCGGTAAATGGTGTTGGACTACCCCCACCAAATTCAATCGTCCCAGCTGAGTTTGAGAAAGCTGGTTCTGTTGTCCAGAGTGAAAAAACCGAACCAGTTTTGGAAACATTGACGACTGACAATACTGCAGGGTCAAACGATAGTTTTGCCTCAACGGCATTAACACTCGCACCATTTGGGACAGCCTGAATAGTGGCAGTAAACGTCTGACCAGCTGTGAATGAACCCGAGGCAGGAGAGATAACAACATCAGCTGCATCAGCCTGCGCAGCAAACAGAAAAAAAGCTGCAGCACACACGAGTGCCAAAACAAGTTTTTGTATTATTGAAAAATAAGAACGTACCCCAAAGACCACCATAGAACTAATACTTATATTATGACATACGCTTCCGCCGTTTATCCTTAGTTATCTTCAGTTGGACTTTTTCTTTCTCCTCCGCTTTCAAAAGTGGCAACACAAGCACTAGGACACCGTTTTTAATTTTTGCCTCAGCTCGCTCAATGTCGACACTTTCAGGCAAAATAATGCGGCGATAAAAATCACCCCACACACACTCTTCCGTAAAGAATGCCCCATCAGGTTTCTTTTTTGGAAAAGCGAGGAACTCAGGACGCAGACGTCTCCCTTCGATTAAGACAATGTCTGCATCTCCCTCAATTGACACTTGAATGTCACTCAAGTCAGTACCGGCCGCCTGTGCGTAGACAATAATTAAATCGTCAGTCTGAAAGACATCGACGTTCAGCTGGACAATTTTATCAAGAGCAGTCTCCTCTTCACTCGATAATAATTTCTCGCCCGAACGAACACCGCGAGTTTTAAGTCTTTGTAAAAAGGACATATTAAACCAATTATAGCTTGCTTTACCCGGAATCGAATACTGACTTTCCCACAGGTCAAGGTATTAACCTGTCCAGTTGAAAAGGAGAATCGAGAAGTCGGTCAACGACACCGTGCCATCGCCGTTAATATCAGCTGGTGGATCAGAATCTCCACCTGCCCCGCCCCACCAGAAAAGTAAAATTGAGAAGTCGATCAGGTTAACACTGCCATCTCGATTTAGGTCAGGACTTAATTGCTGATCAGCTTCTTGTCCGACACCATAGTACGTATAGTTTGAAAAGTTAGTAGAAACTCCGCCTGACTGTACTGCCCTAGCACGTACTTTATAGGTACCCTGAGTAAACCCAGCTGTGCTAATAACCGTAGACCACGCTCCCGAGCTGTTTGAAGTTGTTGTAAATGATTTGAGTGATAGAGCGGTTTTGTCGTTTTGATTTTCAACCGTTATGGTTGCATCCGGGATCGCAAATCCACTCACCGTCACTTGCGAACCGATTTCTACTGGATCAGGTCGAACTAATATAGTGGGCATCACGTTTACGTTGGAGAGACTTGAAGTACGAGCTCCTTGCACTGAAAAGGACGTGCTAAAAGTACTCGACTTAATATTATTATCATCAGTTGCGTACACACCAAAGGTATAGACACCGCGAGCTATTTCATCAATTGTGGCCGTAAATTCACCCCTATTATTTGCTCGCACTGTCTCAGCAATCTGCCCGTCAACCAAAATAGTAACATCTGCACTCGGGAACGAATATCCGTTAATGATTACCCGTCCATCTCCGCTACGAAAAGGGGCATCAGTACTTTCAAAGCCTCCACCACCACCTGAAGATGAATTTGATCCAGATCCTCCTCCACCTCCACCGCCTGAACCACCACCACCTGAGGTACTTCCACTAGTGCTAGCATCACCGTCACTACCGCCAGTTTGTCCACCACCGCCATCTCCACTACCACTACCATCATTACCGCTACCAGTTCCATCACCGTCTACGTCACCCTCAGTATTCGGATCACCTTCGGGCACATCAAGAATCGTAAACGAGATTTCATAGTCGTCGATGTTAATGTTCCCTTCATCATCACGGCAACGTACATAGTATGTATATGATGTGTTATTTGCTAAGCCTACAATCAGTTGCACATGTACAATTGAACCAGTGGTTTGGAATGTATCAGTCATAGCTGTAAATTCAACTCCCGGAGTAAGACTATACCGACAAGCGGCAAACTCATTAGTTTCTAGCGAGAGTTCAACTGACAACGTGGTACCTCCGACATTACCTGTAGGCGCTCCGTTAAAGCGCTCAGGAGGGATCTCCTCAGTCGTATCAATTGGTCCCAGCGTTACTTCGTCAACTAGCGCAATTACAAAATTTGCATAGGCTGCTTGTGCACCACCCCCAATAGTAATTCTTGGTTTGTGTGTACCGGTAGTTGAGGCGTTTAATATCCCGATATCTTGCCCTAATGTTGTTGTCCCCGTAGAGGTACTAAAGACTGTATTACCGTTTCCTGCCCCTGAAGTATTAGTCCCAATTAACAACTGAACCTGGTCGCCACTAGTAATGCCAGTAGATGGATTAAGCGTGTACCTAATGGCCCCAGGCGTACCCGGAGTAATCAATACTGTGTCAGTAGTAGCATTGCCAACTGCTGCTGCTGTGCGCGCTGCACCATTTACCAACACCTCAACATTTCTAGCAGAAAATGAAGAGGTAGATACAATCGTAAAGCCTGGCGGGGGCGTGAATTCAATATAACCACCAGGTGCAATTGACGTATCAATAGTAAATTCTAAATTATGATTTGAGTAGTCACCGGGAGTCGAATCTGAGATTGTGTCTCGATACGAAGAAATATTAAGCGCCTGTGCGACTGAACTGCCAAGCATGAAAAGTATCCCGAACACCAGGAATGGTAAAACTATTTTTGCAACTTGTGAGAATCTACTACTCATACTCTTTATTGTACACAGCGAAAGCCAATCGCTGCACCCTGCATCGTTGGTAACGTAGCAGCGTGCACGCTATGCACCCCTGCATCATTACCACTACCATAAAACCCGCCACGCATCATAGCGAATGCCCCCTCCGCTTCAGACCAGACGTAATCTGCAAAAAATTGTTCAACCGGGGTACTGCTACTCATCGTTGCTACCCCGCCACGATCAACCTGACTTACGTATCCACTGTCTGGCAGCAGTCGGCCATTATAAACACCGTCAAAAATATCGTCGTGGGTCCACTCCCACACATTACCGATCGCATCATAAGCCCCGATAGCCGAGCGGCACCCATCTGAACTACCGGTTTCAGCGATCGATCGAGTATCAGTGTTGCAAACGTCTGTATCAGGTGTACCAACTGCAAGTAACTGCCATTCTTCACTTGTTGGCAAGCGCTTTCCGGCTCGAACACACGCCAATTGGGCTGATTCACGATCAACATGGCGCCAAGGCTCTACTTCTGCTTTTGAGTCAGCCCAACAGGCGGTGTCGGTCAAATTTTTCTGGGTATCAAATTGGTTCATTGGTTGCACAACAGGGCATTCTTCATTGGGAGAAGCTTCATACTGGTCTACACACCGAAAGGTAGTAGCGGCCGGAACCGTCAGCATGCCTGCTGGGCAGGTTCCGGCCGTACTCCCCGCCAGCTGTCCTAGCAACGTGCCGCTCGTGCCTTGCAGGGTATCAGCCGCATCAATTCCAAGCGCAGTAATCACCACCGCACCAAAAATAACGCCCCCGGCTTTAAGCCATTTCATAGCTTTATTATACGCGCTGTAAACTAAGAAATAGTGAGTATTCCCCTAATGTAGCAGAGCTAAGGCTGCGATGGATAATATGATGGCCGTTACTTTTCGTGCGTTCCAGTGTTCGTTGTAGAAAATGATGGAAAGGATGATAGGGATGAGGATGTAAAGCGAATTTATGGTGTACACAATGCCGAGTGGGCCTCCATGACCATACGCGTACACTCCGCTACCGACACCGATACTAATACTGACAGCACGCCAAGAAATGAACCACATATACGACCGTGTGAAAATTTCTGCCGATACAATCGTTTTTTTCTTTATAAAAGCTGCGACGCCAGAACCCACCAGAACCCCAGCCTGCATACATAACAAAACCCAAAACACCACATCACCCAAACCAGTGGCATACTTCTGTAATACAGCTGCCATCGTCGTTAGAACTGCAGTTACCCCAATTAATACTAACCCGAGACGCAAATTTGTCTGCCGGCTATTTTCAGCTGCTGAGATCAGCAATAATGGCACAATCAAACTGAGGATTAGCCCGACCCATTCAATATTCGTAAAGGATTCTTGAAATAAAACAATTCCAAAAATAACTGCCAAGAATGGCGACGCCACTTTAAAAAGAGGAAAATAAATAGACGAATCAATACTTCGAAGGGCTGCAATTTTTAGAGTTGCCGAGATAGATATAATTAGTCCAGATAAAAAAGAGACAGCTGTCACTACAGGTGTCAGCACAGCAATTCCATCTACAACAAAAGCCAATGGCACAAAAATTATCAGTGTCAAAATACTCGATGTAAAGACAAGCGCTGACGAATGATAATTACGGTGGGCCGCTACTTTTATAGAAAAAGCACCAATCCCACCAAACAAAGCTGAGGAAAGCGCTGCTACAAACCACAATTCCATCCCAAACATATCCGTCTAGTGTAGCAGACCCAGCGCTGCGATGGATAATACAATAGCGGCTACTTTGCGGGCGTTCCAGTGTTCGTTGTAGAAGATAATTGAAAGCACAATTGGGATGAGGATGTAGAGTGACTGGATAGTATAGACAATCCCAAATGGACCATACAAAAATGCAAAAAAGAGAGCCCCTACTCCGCCAGCATTAAACAGACCCATGAACAGAGAGAAACCAACAAAGCTAGGGGTGATACTAACTAATACAGAACCATCAAGCTTTGACCTATTTTTATAAATAGTAAGAACTGTGGCGCCAATTGCTGTAGCCAGCGTAGCTACGGCAGTAAACAACCAAACATTACTTACTGCGTCGACACCAAATTTTGAAATTGCAGCTACTATCAAGGCAACGAGCGAAGCCAGTACTAAGAGTTGCAGTCCACGAATCAGGTTTTTCTGTCGCGACTGTTCCGCATTTGTGACAAGAAATAGTGGGACCAGGATGCTGATACCAAGTCCAATAACTTCAGTTGTTGTAAAGCGTTCACCCAACCACAAAATCCCAAATAAAACTGCCAGCAACGGCGTCAATGTTTTGTAGATTGGGTAAAAAATTGCGGTATCAATACACTGCAGCCCCTTATGCCTAATCATGTTACCAATCAAATATAGTAAACCTGAGGCCAGGGCATATAAAAAAAGTTCGAGTGTAAAACCACTATAATCAGACCAGAAGAAAGTAGCTACAAACAAGAGCAGTGCCGAGAAATACATCGGCACAGTGTTTACGAGCACAACATCATAATCTCTTTCTACTCCAACTTTTACAAGAAAAACAAACAATCCGCCGGAAATAGCGGAGATAATAGTGAGAACAAACCACAATTCCATCCCAAACATATTTGCTTAGTGTAACAGACCTAACGCCGCGATGGATAATATTATGGCTGCTATTTTGCGGGCGTTCCAGTGTTCGTTGTAGAAAATGATGGAGAGGATGATTGGAATGAGGATGTAGAGGGAGTTGATAGTATAAACAATGCCAAGTGGGCCGTCGGCAATAGCAAACACCAAGGTCGCAAAGCCAGTTACTTGGAATAAAGACATCCAGGCAATCAGCGTAAGAAACTCTGTGTTTTTTAATTTTTGTAATCGAACTATCAATGGTTGTTTTGTTTTCTGAATCAGCAAAATTGTCATCCCTGCCACAGCTACACCCAGATCAGTTAAGAAAATAAATAACCACGTATTTTCAGTGCCACCAGTGCCATATTTAATACTAATGGTCGCAATCACTGCCAAAAATGCAGCTCCGAGGAGTAATCGAAGACCACGCACTAAATCTCTTTGTCTTGATTTTTCAGCTTTAGAAATAAGTAATAATGGAACTAATAAACTTAGCACTAAGCCTATCCATTCAATAGGAGTAAAAGTTTCAGCAAACAAAAAGATACCAGCAATAATGGTCAAAGCGGGTGTAATCGTTTTATAAATTGGGTAATAAATAGCCGTATCTATACACTGCATAGCATTATGGCGCAGTATATTTACCCACATGTAACTTACTGAATTGACGATTGCCACCACAAGCATCAGTCGACTAAAACCAGTAAAATCGCTAAATATCAATGTGGCAAAGAAAAATAATATTGCAGAAGCGGTCAGTGAGGCTGTGCTCATCAAAACTACATCATAATTGCGTTCAGCAGCAATCTTGGTAATAAAAATAAACAAACCGCCCAAGATGGCGGAAAGCACGGAAAGTAAAAACCATAATTCCATAGAAAGAGTATAACTGAAAATTGCTTGATATACTGTAGTTATGAACTGCACGTATATCACTGGTAACCCTGAGAAAGCCAAGCGCTTCAGCAGACACCTCGGTATGGAGTTGGCACATCAAGCGCTTGATATCCCTGAGATTCAGTCGCTGTCGATTGATGAGGTGGTGGAAGCGAAAGCGCGAAGCGCCTTCGCTTCCCTAGGCTCACCGGTAATTGTTGAGGACACCGCCCTCACCTTCACTGCTCTAGGTCAGCTCCCTGGCACATTTATTAAGTTCTTTTTAGACTCAATGTCTATCGAGGAAATCACACAGCTAGTCCCAGCAGATAATCGAACTGCCTACTGTGAAGTAGCTATTGCGTATTACGACGGTGACCGTCTAGAGGTTGCAAAAAGTCATGTTCCTGGAACAATCGCGGAAGCACCCCGAGGAACTGGTGGCTTCGGCTGGGATGCAATCTTTATTACCGACGAACATCCTCATCAGACCATGGCTGAACTCTCAGAAACTGAGTATGAAACCATATATGCCAAAACGATAAAACCGTTTACCGCCCTACGCAAAATATTAGATTCACTGTCTAAAGATCAAATACACAGCGAAAACCAATTGCACCACTAGAAAACGACGGGCTTGTCTTCAAGTGGGCACTATATATACCAGCATCTTCCCCACTTCCGTAAAATCCACCGCGCAGTAGGGTGTAATTACCTACTTGGTCAGACCAGAAATAATCATTGTTATAGAGATCATTTGGTGTATCACTGGTAGCAGCAGCGATGCCAGTCATATCAGCCTCAGTGACGTAACCTTGCTGAGGCACTGGTCGAGCGTTATATGTGCCTTCAGATATTTCTTCATCTACCCATTCCCAGGCATTACCAATCATGTCGTACACCCCTCTAGCTGAGATACACGTTACCCCATTACCAGCTACTTGTAATGAACCATTGCCAATGTTGCAGGCGTCTGTATCGGGAGTACCTAGGGCGGCTTCATACCACTCAAGACTTGTCGGCAACCGCATTTCTCTTGCAGCACATAGTTCTTTAGCTTGATGAAAGGTGACCTGTACCCACGGCAACTGCTTAGGGACTGACTCTGCCCAGCAATCTTCAGACCCAAGATTTAACTTAGTATCCAAAGCAGAATTTGGGATTTGCATTGGACAATCTATATATGGACTAACTTCATACTGATCAATACAAAAATATCTTTCACCCAAGCTCACTTCTGCCATTCCTTCTGGACAGGTGGCCTTAATACTATTTTGTACTAGACTGCTCAAGGCTGAATTTGAGCCGCGCAGTGCATCAGTCGCATCAATACCAAGACTGGTAAGAACAACGATGCCAACAGTCACTAACAAAAAGCGTAGCGAGTTTTTAATAACCTTCCCCATGTACGTACAGTATAGCTAACCTAAACTCATCTTAGATATCTTGTACACAGCGGAAACCCACTCCTGCAGTTTTAAAGTTGAGGTCGACAGCGGCGTTTAAGGTAAACAGTCCAGCATCCGCCTGACTACCATAAAAACCACCACGCAGAATTCCACGAACCCCATTATCACTCGTCCAAGCGTAATCTTCACCATATTCTGCAGCTGGCAAGGGTGCTGTTTCTAACACCACTCCATTTGTATCCACTAAGGATACATAGCCTGAAGATGGGAGGTCTCGGTTTTCATACTGACCATCAATCACCTGACCGTCTACCCATTCCCAGACATTGCCTACCATGTCGTGAATACCTGAAGGTGTTTCACATTCGCTAGCACCGGTTAATTGCACATCATCTTCGGTGAGACCTATCGCACACTGACTGACATCACTCATACCTAGCACTGCTTTATACCATTCTTCGTTACTTGGTAATCGTTTACCTGACCGTGCGCACAGTTGTTGTGCCTGTGTAACACTGACAAAGCGCCACGGTGTCACTCCAGCCGCAGACTGCGACGTACACGTTACATCAGTGAGATTTCTCAGTGTATCGATTTCATTCTGTGGGTCATTCACAACGCAACTCGGCGCTGGACTTGCTTCATACGTATCTACACATAAAGCGTGATCACCAAGCTGTAAGATCACTGCCGAATCACCACAAATGCCGCCACTTTGATTCACTAAACCGACTAAATTTCCATCAAGCCCCCGCAACACATCACTTGCGTTTATTGCTAACGTAGAAAATCCAATTGCTCCTACTACAACGAGAACCGATTTAAGCCGGCGATTCATCTTGGGGTAGATATGTTAAACGTCGATAGCGAGCAAAATCAAGTGCGTAATTGAGCACCAACATCACTACTATGATAAACAACACGAGACTCAAAATATATGTAGAAAGCTCATTTGATTGACCTCCAACTTCGCCACCACCAAGACCAACGTTCATCTCACGACTCGATAGCGCGGCTTCTCTGGCATCAAGATCACGCTGACGCTCTGTGAGCTGGGCGGTAAGGGTATTAAGTTCAGTTGGTGCTACTTGGGCCCCAACCCCAACCACGTTCGCCACATACAGTTGTGTCCCCTGCGAGAGCTGCTTGGTTAAAGGTGAAAGAAGACCACTGTCAAACAAGAGTACCAGAGCCAGAGTCAGAGCCGATATTCGCAAAAGCATATGATACGTAGTGTATTGCATCATCATACTTCTATACTATCAAGCTTATGCAAACAGAGCGAGTAAAATAATCAAGAACACTGCCGTAACTCCAAGCATCACTACCATCACGAGGAGTAATGTTGATGTACCGCCTGGTCGTTGTCGTTTTCTTTGAACTAACCGACGTCCGCCCGACATGGTTGCAACTGTTCGCCTGACATACATCCTGATCATGACATAGGTTGCTAACAACAGTATTCCGAGGATAATCAGTGCCGGGGTAATAATATTCATTGGCAAAATCCAAAATGATACAGTGCTTGAGATAGTAGCTTGACGACCCGGCACGCCATAAACCATAGATAACACTGCCTCATAGCGACCAAATCCAAGACCGTCATCCTTCCAGGAAATTGAAAAATCTCGCTTGGTGAACGGGAACACGCCGCCCTGTGAATCATTAATACTCAAATTAGCCACTCGCTCACCAAACATATTATAGATTTCTATCGGACCATACGGTCTGATCAAGACATTTCCTTTGTTTTCTACTTCAGCCATAAAATCTACGTTGGTACTACCGTAGATGAATTTATCAGTCCTAAATGAACGTATAATCGCAGATTCTTGAACTTCACCTGAAATCCGAATGCTGACAATGTTTGCTACTTCATACCCAACACTGGCACCAATCTGTCGTAGTTTAGGTGGCTGCATCGAAACAAAAATCCCTCCAAAGTGACTCCCTGGTGTAGCCGACTCGGGTACATTGATAGTAACTGGAATCGTCTGTTGCTCTTGTGGTTCGAGCGTTACTTCAGACAATGCAATATCAAGCCATTCTGTTAATTCAAAACCAGTTTTTTCCTTGCCTGGCTCTGCATAGACTGGTGTACCACCGTCACGCACGGTTACAATGTCACGTTTGAATAGATAATAAGTTTGTACCTCAGTACTTAAGTTTGTGAGAGTTATCGAACGTTCTAAGACATCACCCGGATCAGCCCCTTCTTCTATCAATGACGGCTGCAATCCAATACCTGATGTTGCCTGTGCATTAACTACAGTTGGTAATAAAAACAAAAAAAGTGCACAGCACAGTACAAGACGTTGTAAAAATGTCATAACAAAAATTACTGGTTTACCAAATTGTACCATCATTCAAAACCATCAAAACAAACTGATGTACATAAGCGTAAATACACTAACACAACAAAAAAATCCCTTTCGGGATTTTTTTGCAACTTTCAAGTGGTTATCTAGAAGGTTGGAGTTGCGATGTATGTAAGGATCGCACTGTAGTCATCAGCCGCTTCCTGCAGCGCAGTAATCTCAATCTGGAAACCAACAGTTGTTGATCCAATTCCAGGTGTTGACGCATCCGCTACACTAGTGTGACTAAAGAGAACAGCTGGTGAAGTACTAGCTCCTTCCCATTCGTTTGCGCCGAATTCGGCAGCAGCTCCACGGGTGGTGTCAGTATCTTCAGTAGTCCAACCCCAGTGACCCCAAGTGTTTTCATCAGAGATACTTGGTGTACCGTCTCCTGGAGCTTCCCAGGCTTTTGGATTAAGGAAAGCACCATCATCAAAGGCGTCAATATCGGCACCTGTTGACGAAAGAAGTTGTTGATCAACCTCAGCAGTGACTACGAAGCCACGAATAGCGTTGGTAGCAACAGTGAGTTCTTGAGCTAGTGTTTCAATTTCACCGTTAGCCAAGAGACCGAACGGTAAACTTGTAGCTGTAGTTGTACCAGTTGTTGACGTACCGTTTACCGCAATCCCCGCAGTGGCAAACCCACTCACTGTAAACTCAAAGTTAGTGTTAACTTGAGCTGTGACGTAGACTGAATCAACGATAGCTACTTCAGTAGTACCACCATCAACACCGTTAAAATCGATATCGATTTCATACGAGCCTTGCGTACCCGGGTTAACAATTCTATTAAGGTCGTCTCCAGTACCAAACGCTGTAGCGTTGCTACCGATTTCGATAGTGACAGTTGCATTTGGTGCAATCGTGTCAGTCCCAGATTCGATAATGATGTCTTGGCCAACAATAGTTACTCCCCAGACTGCAGCTGCAGCAGCTGCAGCTGTGTCTTCGTCGACGCCATTAACTGCAAAGTCAATGTCGTCTTCGGTAACACTGCTAAGGTCAAATCCAACTTGGAAAGTGACAGTGGCAGTACCACCAGCAACCATTCCGGTTGGTGTGACAAATTGAATGGTGTGGTTTGATGCGGTACTCGTAGCAGAAGTTTCAAGCAAGTCCTGAAAATTTGTCAGGTTGGCAGCTTGAGCACTGTGTACGTGTGCACCGTATCCCCACAACACAAGAGCTAATGAAACGAGGGTCGCGATCACTCGAAACATAGCATTATCTTGTTTTGATAATACGAACATGTTCTTTTTATATTAATTGTAAATAACTTTTTTCAATGATGTGCCGCTCTACATTGTACGTGAGCGTCTCTCATCGAAACCGACCAAGAAAGAAAATTTTGTGGAGCGACTACAACCTATGTGTAATTAAAATGGACAGCCATTTTTCCACAGGTCATAGTCTTTTTCTTTCCCGATCTCTAACTATATTGTAACTGCATTAGACATAACGGTCGTCCAATGTCTGTTGATAACTTTTCTATTACCACCTAAGTTTAAGCTTATTTACTTGCAGTCAAAAATGCAGCTCTCTCCACGTACGTAAAGGCCACAAAAGACAGATGTCTTTTGTGGCCTTTACGTTTTAATTTCAGCTATATCCGACCATTTTGTCGTATAACTTGGGGATACATAATCCCGACTAGCTTTCCAGGCAGTGTCATATATATTACGTCCAATTGTAATCGTCTCTTTTCCAAAGCGTCGGTTGAGAGTATCGATTGTACTCATCATAGTTGAATCCCTCTGCGCTTCAGCACTACCAAACAAATCAAGCTGCTCAACTGCAGCGCCACTAAACATCCCCAGCACCACCCCTGCTTTCTTGTAGGGCACATCTGTCTCATACAGGTCTCGCAGCAGTCGCAAACCTTCTTTTAATAACACCCGGGTGTCAGCTGTTGGCGTCGGCAAAAGTGCCTCATTGCTACCACCCCGCATAAACCAATCACCATGCCGGCTCGTCCGGGCCATAACCGAAATATACTGGGCTTTCAAACCCAGTGACCGTAGTTCTTCAGCAGCGTGAGCAATATGATATGCCAAAGAATCTTCCACCACACCGAGCTCAGTTGTCTCTTTTTTAAACGATCGAGTACTCATAATGCTCTTCTGCTCGCCACTTCGTGAACCAAGTCTGTGTGCAACTACTTCAGAAAGTTCAGAAAATAGCCGCAACCCCCCAATTCCAAATAACTTATCGATCCGCGCCTGATCCTGCTGCAAAAAGTCTGCCACCGTGACAACTCCGTGACTACGCAATTTCTCACTAGTCTTCCTTCCTATACCCCAAATACTACTGATATCTAGCGTCTTCGCTGCCTGTTGCCAGGACAAACTATGAACAAAAGCGATACCAGAATCTTTCTTACCCACTTCACTGGCATACTTGGCAATGGTTTTAGTCTTCGCGGCTCCAATTGAAACCGGAATCCCAACTTTCGACTGGACCGTGTGTCGGAGGTGTATAAGCACCTCCAACACACGGTCCTCATCGATTTCTAGTCCGAAGAACGCTTCATCGACTGAATATTGCTCCACCACCGCCATTTCCTCTCGCAGGACCGCCATCACTCGGGCAGAAATATCCCGATAGAGCGGAAAATTTGATGAAAAAATAGCCGCGTTGACTGCCGACAATTCTTTCTTCACCTGAAAATAGGGTACCCCCATCGGAATCCCCATTTCTTTTACCTCTTTGGAGCGCGCCACGACACAACCATCATTACCAGACAACACAACTGTTGGACGAGTCTGTAAATCAGGCCGAAACAAACGCTCACACGATACAAAAAAGTTATTACAATCTAGCAATCCGATATAGCTCATTTATTAACATTCTACCGCAAAATGCTATGCTGTACTTAATGGAAAATAAGTACTTCCGAGCTGGGGTAGGCACTGTTATTTATAATGACAACGACAAAATTGCCTGTTTTGAAAAAGCCTCATACCCACTTGAACCCTGGTTATTACAGCAAGGTGGTATCGATGCTGGTGAAACAACTGAACAAACTCTCTGGCGAGAACTGCAAGAAGAAGTGGGCTTGGAAAAAACTGACATCGAGTCTGTCTACGAATTCCCAGAGTGGACACTCTATACGTATCCCCCTGAACATATAAAAACCTATGGACATGGACCTGATCGACTAGGACAATGCCATCGTTGGTTTTACCTACAGCTCAAGCCCGGCCACATCATAGACCTGACCAGGGCCCTTGAAAAGGAATTTGTAACGATGAAATGGATTACTCCTGATGAATTGGCTGACTTAGGCGGCATCAGAGATCATATTTACAAAGATCTGGCTCACTACTTCACTTCCAACATCATCAACCACGAAAATAACTAGGCACGACAGATAGAAAGTTCATACTGCTGCCCAATGAAGTGGGACTAAAACAGTGTCCAGATTCGTTGGTCCTCTTCGCCGTCGACTTTAAAAATCGCTACACCACGCAAATCGTACTTTTCTGCCAGACGCACTTTGTCGCGAACAGCATATGCGTCACTCCAAGTGACAAAACGCACTACTGTCTCCTGTCCAGTCAAATTGCTGTACCAGAGCGCTTTAGCAGCAGCTTCATAGCCTTTTGGGGTGCCGGCTGGAGTTGGGACTGAATTTAAAACGCGCCAGACAGAATCATTAGGGAAATAACTAATTACACCTTCCCCGCCTTTGTCACGACCAATAGGTGCCTTGTAAATACTCCGAGAGAGTTCACGGATTCGGGGGTGATTAAGGGCAGCGACTGATTGATAACTTTTAAACCAATCTGGCGCTACGGTGACATCCCACGCTCTACCGTACGTCGCAACTCCCAACATAATCTTATCTTTATCGATATCTTCTAAGGCCAACTTGATGACACTCTCTACCCACTCTTTATCAGCTACTGGTGCGTACGGGAGACCTTTTCTTTTATCATTCAAGGTTAAAACTGCTCTTTGCTGGTCGTACGCCATAATTTCTACCCAATCACAATACTGGTTCATAGCCTTGTAGTCGTTGGCATAATTAAGCGTTTCAGGAACTTCGCGATACAAATCTTCTGGTGGTGTTCGAGCCTCGATCGTACACGTTAGTGTGTCATCTTTAAGTGCTCTTTTAAGATCACGTAAGAATCGCGAATAGTAGTCCTTAGTCTGAGGTAACTTTCCTTCATAGTCGATATTAACCCCATCAAAATCACCATCTTTGACCATTTTTACAATCTGCTTGATGTGGGCGCTACGGCGCTTACTGTCAGCCAATACATAGTGCATTGCCGCTCCATCAAACCACATCACACTCGGGATTACCGTCACTTTTTTATCTTGAGCTTCCTCAATCAAATCATCCCAAGCACCCTCTTTCAGCTTAGCTTTAGGGATCAAATTGCCATAAAAATCAACTTCAAAGGAAAAAGGGTAAATCACATCGAGATCATCGAGATGTTTTTCAACTGCCTCAACACTCTCTTCACCCGTCCACCAGGGAATCCAACCAGCTACTTGACCATCATACCTGGCTTCTGCCATCGCTGGCATACACAATACGCTCATCAGTGCCAAGATAATAATTTTTTTCATGTAGTAGTTATGACGTTCGGTCAGTAATAATCTTTCACTAAAACTGGCGGACACTGCCGACGACGACCCCCCAAATAAAGCAGTCTTCGTTGTCTGAGACAACAATTGGTTCATACGAGTCATTTTCAGAATAGAGAGTGAACTGGCCAGCAGTATTACGAAGACGCTTTACAACCATTTCGCCATACACGGCTGCAACCACAATCTTGCCGTCACGAGCTTCAACTGCCTTGTCGACAACAAGCACATCACCTGAAAAAATCCCCGCTCCTTCCATTGAATCGCCGCGAACCCGAACAAAAAAGGTCGAAGCCGGGTTTTGGACGACTAAATCATTGATATCAAGGGCTTTTTCTACCAAATCATCAGCCGGCGCAGGAAAACCAGCCGCTGGCTGACTCGCATAGAGTGGCGCGGTTGTGCGGTAGGTGCGCTTTGCCGTATGCACCTCAACAGCAACAGTTTCTTTTGACATTAACTAAGTATAGCAAACTGCCGGCGGTCCGATAGGACCACCGGCAGTTTGCTATACATCTACACAATTAGTGCCCCAGCACTAATAACGACATGAACATAGAAGAGTAACAGCATAGTAGCCATCAAACCAGCACTGTAAGCAACTTGCACGCGATGGTGACGCTGCCATTCAATCTGAACTGAGAGAATAAGCGCTATAAGGACAAAGGCCCCGATAATGGTATATAAAATCTGCAGCACGAGCTGTGGTTGCGTGGCCATAGCCAATACGGTTGGAGCTTCTTTACTGACAATTGTATCGCCGGGTTCAGTGGTTGCTGGTATACCACCAGTTGAAGTAGAAATAAAGCCAGAATATAGTGAAACTGATTCATCATCATTAATTTCTACCGCTGCGATCTCTACCGTCTCAGTGGCCGTCTGAGTTGATGACGAAATCACCATCACTGGATCCCGGCTGGTTCCAAGCGATACCACTGTGCCATCTTCAGCACCATCGATCACTTCATCTGAGCCAGCAATCTGTTGTGTGGCCGGATCTTGGACAGGGACTGGAGTTGGTACTGATTCAGTTATAGGTATCTCTTCAGGTGGCAGCGGAACAACACTTGGTTGAGCGGTAGTTTCCGTCTCAGCCGATACTACTGGTTGTGACTGAGTCACTATAGCTGGTGGTGTCACCACTACTGGCTGACTAGCCGCCGCTGGAGTACCGAAGAGTTGCACCACGTAAACAGTTTTAAATCCTTCATAACTACCTGCAGCAGCACCAACACCTATCTCAGTATAATTACCATTCAAAATATTTTCACGATGTGAAGGGGAATTCATCCAGGCATCTACCACTTCGTCAGAGTCAGTAAAATGCACCGCTAGATTTTCTCCAGCGTGAACAAAGCTATAGTTTGTCTGATTAAACCAATACCAAGGAGAAACACCATCTGGACTATAGTGTGAAAAATATTCGTTGGCTGCCATATGTTCAGCTTTCAGCCGAGCCGCCTCATCAAGTGTGCTATTGCGTCGCAAATTGCTAAGAGCAAAATCTGCTCGTTCTTCATTAGTCAAATCAACCACCACAGCTGGCAAAATCGTTGATACCAGCCAATCTGAACTAATCCACAGCAGTGACTGGAGGTTGGTGACCGTAAACGACAAAAGAATCATCGCAGTCATACCGACACAAGCAGCTTTACGCAGACTTTGCGGTTGATATTCATTCCCTTCGTGTGGAATAAAATAATCTTTTAGATGCCGTTTCATAGCACTATTCTAGCAAATTTATAATACATCATTTTTTTAAAAAGTCAATTTATAGCTCTATCCTGCAAAAACAACGCAAAAATCCCCTTTCGGGGATTTTTACTGCTGTTTTCGATTATTCCTTATGGAAGCTCAGGAAAAGCTTGGATTCCAGGACATTTCATGTCATTGATCTTCCAACGGGTAGTCTTGAAGACGTAACCACTCGGAGTCAGGTCATAACTTGGATCGACTGCAACCCATGGTAGCAGAATCTCTGAAGAATATACCTGCTGAAAAGCTTTAACATTGTTTTCAGTTGTAATGTCGAACACTCCTGTGTAAGGGGTTATAAATCCCTGTTCATTAAGGAAGGTTTGCAATTTAGTTACCTGCAATACGTCATTAACTTGACCAGATTTCATGTACTCCGTTAAGTAGAGGTCACACTGATTACTGGTAGTAACTCCAAGTACTTGGGATTCTGATTCAGTAGAAATTGAAGCACCAGCCACAATCCCAGCTTGTGCAGACCCTCCACCACCGCCACTCATCTCTCTAACTTCTACTGCAGTGGAACAGGTCACCGTCTCTTCACCGTTAATGGCGGTCAGGGTATACGTAACAGTTCCTTCATTAACTGGGACATTTACTTGAATTGATCCATCACTTGCAACTGCCCCAATGTTAGTATCAATGACAACCGAATCTGCATCAGTTGTATTCCAACTTAAGATAATCGGATTCCCAACATCGACAAGTGATCGATTAGTGGTGAAGGAATCACATGCGAGGGTGCTCTCCGACACCTCGGGCTGACTTTCTTCATAGTTTCCAAAGTTACATTCATAGAATGAAACTTCATTTTGTGGAATATTGAATTCACAGACACCTAGTTCCGAATCTGGTGCAGACTGAGTCCAACCAATTTGTTGCACCTCACTAACTGTCCAGTCACCAGCTTCTACCTGAAATTCGTAGTTACCTTCACCATCTGTAGTAGTTTCAAGTAGTGTTTCTCCATCAGAAGCCTGAATAGTCCAGCCATTTAGGGTTGGTTCTTCTTCGTCCCAAATACCATCTTCATCGAGGTCATTCCATTTCGCACCCTGAATTGTGTAGGTCAATGGACAGTTGTACTCATCTCCTAGTCCTACCTCGACAGACACGCCATCATTACCAGTGTCGACTCGCATATCGAATTCAATTGATTCATCGGTTTTATCAAAGATGTCAATAAATGCTGGTGACTTATCTTCTAGTTTGAATGACGGATTCGGTGACCGATCTATCTTACCGAGGTCAATACCAATTGTCTCGATTGAACCAGCCACAATGTCAATCTGACGACTTTGATTGTCCCCAGTGAATGCTAACTTAAGCTCGCTATTTTCCTGGTTTCGCTCAACAGCTAGACCTTGTACGCCATTTGCTAACGTGTTGAAAGCTAGGTCACCAACTTCATTAAAGTTAAACCAAGTTCCGCTTGGAATAATATTATCTTCAGCACCAAGGTAAATTTGACCATCAAATGAAACCGATTCTGTTTCATTTAATGTAATTTTGACAAGTTTCTCTGCTGAACACTGGTTTTCAAACAAACAGTATTCTGTACAACCTTCATCCCCAATCTCACACTGCTCCCAACTGTTAGCTCCCTCTGTCTGTACAATGCCATCTCCACAGTATGCACCGTAGACAACTTCAACAATGTTCTCAAGGAAAAATGGCTGAGTTTCACGCAGATTTGGACCTGAACTTTCGTTCGGATTAGCAATAAAGCAGTACTGACCGTCAGCCAGAGCTGACATATCAACTGTCGCTCCAAATGACGCACCGTCAAAGCTGCTGACGTCAGTAAAGCCATCAACGTTACCAGCAACAGTCGTACCGCCAATACCACAATCCCCAGTTCGTACCGCCCACTGCATCGTATCTGGTGTGTCATCACCGTCTACATATTCAGCCGCAAACGAAACTATGCCTGATAGAGTTTGATCAGCCGTCTCTGGATTTGTGATAACAAGTGAAGCATCCGGTCGCTCAACAACTTCAATGTCGTGGAACTTATATCTGAAGTTACCTTCAGTATCAAATGCTTGTGCTTTGAGGCGATAAAAACCTGCTGTAAGAGCGTCTACGGCAAATGACCATAAGTTTGTGCCAATAGCTGTACCACTATCTACTGAAGCAACATAATCACCTCCTAACGTATCGATCTGAGTTACGGTATAAAGCACATCCTCAATCTCTGACTGAGCGTCACTGGCAGTACCAGTAACAGTAAACGGATCGTCAGCTACGACTGCACCGTTGGCAGGAGAAGTAATAACTACGTCTGGCTTGGTGATATCTGGCTCGACGATCACAAACGATTTCACATGGTTTCCGCCACCGTTATTGTTTCCAACCGTGTCAGAGCTGAGCACAGTCACACAGTATCGTCCTGGAAGAAACGCACTGACATCAAACGTAGTTGAAAACGCTCCTGTTTCACCGACTGTTGCATCGGCTGAACTTACAAAGGCACCACACTTACCGTTTTCTTTAAGTGGACGCAAGTGAACTGCTACTTGATCACCCTCAATGCCAGCGGGGTCAGTAGCTGAACCAGTTACGGTCACTTCCTGACTGATCACCTCATCGACGACTGGAGTGTTAATCGTGATGGCTGGTCCAGTAGTATCAATTGTAAATAGTCTTGAGACAGTATTACTAATGTTTCCAGCTGCATCACGAGCATTAGCTTTGTAGCCAAATTCTCCCTCACCAAGCGCTGCTACCGAAACTGTACAGCTAGCATCGTAGGTAGTAACAGCTCCAGTTGGTTCATTTAGACATGAGGCTAAATTAGCACCATTTTCATCTTTTAGGTTAACCACAACAGAAGCCAGTTCTTCATTGTCGGTTGCTTGAATGACAATATCGAAGTCTGCATTGGTGACAAAACCATTCTCAGGTTCAATCACGGTCATGGTCGGCTTACCGGTATCTGGCTCTGGTTCAAAGTCCCAAGTAGTGATTGCTGAAGCCGTTTCGAGAACAACATTGTCATAATATCCAGCCAAACCCTCATCTGAGTCAGTTGTGTCACCCACGCTAAGTGAGAAGAAATACACAAAACTACCAGCTGGCATTTCAGCTAAAGTCGCTGGACAATTAGCGATCCGTACTCCTCGCTTCGAGACATTTACTGGAGTGTCAGTCGCGTCAAAGGTGACGGTGGTAAAGTCAGCCGTTGATCCAGTGCTTGGGACATAGTCAAATCGACAATCAAAGAAGTTCTGTGACTCATCGATATTTGTGTAGACATTCAGATAGAACTCGTTAGCATCACCACTATTGCCATTACCGGCAATCTTAAAGTCGTAGGTGAAGCTATCAATATCTTCTACCGGTACCTGGATGAAGTTTTCGCCAATAAATTTATCGGCTGGTACGTCAGACACTGGACCGACAAATAGTGACCCATTACCAATACTTGCGTCATCGTCATTAAACTCGAATATAGTTGTTGAATCACGGTTGAACAACCAACCACCATTTTCCAGTGTGAAGTCATCTCCTGTTACCACGATTGTATTTTCATCCTTTGGTATAGGCGCCTGAACGTCAAACCGAGTCCAGTTAAATCGCTCATCCGTTTCTGCACCAAATGATAATCGTACTTCCACAAAAGCATTCGCTGAAAGAGTTACCTGCTTTGTCTCGTTGGTGACACACACAAATGGGTATAGCCCATCAGTGATTTCAGGATTGAAGTTGACGCCACCGTTAGTTGCGATTATTTGTGAAGTGTCGCCATCAGTTCGATACTCAAAACATGAAGCAAAATTTCGCGTTGAGACAAAATCAAGTGTTATTTCACCTGGTGCTGAGGCTGTTTCTTCCACATACGCAAACCCAGCCGTAGTATTTATTGCATTGGTACTTGGAAAGACTGAACTAGTAGTATTTTCTTGAACCTCAACGGTTACAGTAGCATCAGCCCCAATTTGGGTTCCGCCTGGTCCGTCGAGTAGTTGAACAGTAATAGTGTAGTCACCAGCAGTAGGATTGCTATAACAAATTCCTTTGTTTTCATCTATTGCAAACTCGCTATCTACAGTAAGGCTATTACATTCACCACCGATTGTACCTGAGAAAAATGAACCACCACCATCGTCTGAAACCGCTACTACGGTGCCTGCTGTACGTGTTGTGTCGTCAGTGGTGACCGTCGCGACAAAATTAACTTGTTCATCAACAAGCGCAGTGAGTGTTGATTCATTAGTCGTGACGCCCGTACTGGCCGCAAAGGCGACAAAAAAAGACGCCGGAAAAGCGCTAAGTAGAAGAGAAAGCATAGTCGCCAAAGCAACAATACGAACTGAAATGAGTCGGGGGTTAATAAAAGCCATATCGATATAAATCTTAAAGTAGTAATCCCACCTGTGGCAAAAGCCAAAGTACGCTGATGATACAACTTTTATTACACAAATTCAATTAAAGCGACGTCACTTGAAATTTGTCAATAATTTACATCGAATCACCAATCCGCTCGATTATTTTCAACTCCACACATCTACCCATTTCTCTGCCAGCTAGCGTCTCATCACGCAAGCCTTTTAATCGTTCGGCCTCATCCATAAAGGAATACATCCGCTCCAAAAACGCTCGTCTCTCTTCAGAAATCATCTTCGGCGGCATTGCCTTGTCAAACATCCACGGGAATACTCCACAGGCATAAAATTCATTTGTGGTAGAGGCCGGCAGACCGAGTAAACGGACTTTTTCACCACTCAACAAGCGATCTTGATCTGGCTGACGCAACTCACTGATATTGAGTGTCCAGCTGGCGCCAGTAACATCAAGCAGTGTAGTCGTATTTTCATCGTTTGAAGTAAGAATGCCAACCAACCTACCTTCTTCTGGTGCTTGCCACAATTTTAACTCCATTTTTCCCTGAGACATATACATCGGCATTTGTTCACCGAGTATCCTATCGGCCAATGCTCCAACTCCCGCAAAGTGTAAAACTGCTCCCCCAACAATACTGAACAACAAACTACTCCCAATAATCTGTCCCACCGGGTAGCGATAGCCACGCTTAGTTTTTCGGAGATAAAATACCGCTAAAACTGTCATAGCCGCAAAGACTCCAATCCACACAAATGGAATCACGGTCACAAGAAACTGCCAAGCTGAATCATGGGTAGCCTCAAAAATATCACGACTGCGGGTAACGAGCGCACTGCAAAATATTGCCATCGAAATAGCCCCTAATAACACCGTAGTCACCCACAAGACCCAGACGAGACATTCGGTACACCAAAACCACATTTTTGGTGTGGGTGTAATCGAATCACGTGTGAGGCGATCCAACACTGCGTCTTTGATATTTGGTTGTTCTGGCTGAGTGTTCATAAGCGTACGTGGTCGGTATTAATATATTTTTTGAGTTGTTGTTTACCGCGATGAATTAAGGTACCTACTGATCCAATCGGAATTTGTAAAATATCGGAGATATCTTCGTATTCATGATGTTCGAAAAATCTTAAAATTAAGACATCACGGTATTTTGCATCAAGTTGTGATAGAGCGTTATTAATGGTGACGGCATTTAATTCACCGTCAAAAAGTACTTCCTGGCTTTTTTCAGGAGCTTTTACTAAATTTAAAATATCATCACTTTCGCTTACCAGGTGACCCTCAGGACGTACGTTGCGCTTGCGAAACCAAGAAATAGCTTCATTGTGCGCAATGCGGTAAATCCAGGATGAAAATTTCATGTTGGTATCAAACCCATGCAGGTTTTTATACACCTTAATAAAAATCTCCTGCAATACATCTTGCTGGTCTTCGCGTACGCGAACTCCCAATCGATTAATATACCGACACAGTTGTGATTCGTAACGATCAATAATATGTCCAAAGAGGGCTGGCTCACGTAAGGTTGCAACCACTACTTCTTCATCTTTCATAGCGCTATAATCCACTCCTGCATCGTATCTTTTTTTACGCTTTTTTGCACGGATTCTTTCACGCAGGCACGCTATAAGCTATACTATCTGTCATATGAAAAAATTTCTTTTATTTGTAGCACTGACAATCGTCAGTTGTGTACCAGTAGCGACTAGTGCCTTTGTATTTGAAGACTCTCGAGTACTAAAACTAAACGATACAACGGCTTTATTTAGTATTAGTTATTCAGCAAGATTTGTGGATCGAGTTACCTATCACCCTCTACAAGCAACTGTAGCAAGTACTAAGGCAGATGTATCTGCAGCTCACGTTGAAATCTTCGGAGCAACTGAACCAGTAACTGTATTTGGATTTGTGGAAAGCGAAGCTCCTGTCATCACAAGAAAGTATCGCCTACCCACTAACAGTAAAGGAGTCCAGACCGTGCACGTATTAGTTAGTGTCTCCGATCCAAGTGAACTAAACGCTATCTCAGTTGGTTTACAGCAGATTCCAATTAATGCCGTTATTCCCGGCGAAAAATCTGAAATTTTCTTCCTCCGCGGCGCGGTCGTCGAGCAAGCTCAAACAGAAACAGTGGCCGAAAGCCTGCAGTAGAGCAGGAGTAACCTAAAACAAAAACGGCCGGGAGCGAAGCTCCCGGCCGTTGTTGTTTCCTACACCGCTTCCCCAGCCACCCAACCAGTTGTCCAGCAAAGCTGCAGTGAGTACCCACCACTCGGTCGATTAATGTGAAGTACATCACCGGTAAAATACAGATTGGAATGTAAGGTAGACACCATGGTCTTTGTATCAACTTCAGTCAAATCAACTCCACCATCTGAAATAACTGCCCAATCCAAGCCCATCGTATCGGTGATTGTAAGTGGCATTGCTTTTAGTCGGTTCACCAAATCATGTCGCACCTCTTTACTAACACTATGCACCTTCATCTCTTGAATCTCAGGATCTAACTGTGCCGCTACTGCGTCACTCATACCATGTGGTACAAATTCCTTCAGTACATTTTTAAGCGTCTTATTTTTATTTATATTAAACACCTCAATGACTCGGTTACGCAGAGTACCTATCTCCGTATCGGGATACATATCAATACTGGCTGGGACCACGCCGTGGACCAAAAGCTGCTTTACCTCATGAGCAGCGTTAAGAATCAAAGGACCCGAAATACCAAAATGAGTAAACAGAACTTTTCCAGTTCGAGAGAAGCCATTTGGTTTTTTACTACCGTCACGATTCACATTAAAATTTATCTTCATAAACGACAGTGTTTTCCCAGAACTCTGCTTTACCCATTCTTCTTCAACTTTTAATGGCACAATATTGGGACTTGATTCGTGTATGGTGTGACCAAGTGCTTTTAACCACTCAATTCCTTCACCTGAGGCTCCCGTTTCTGCATGCGAAGAGCCACCAGTGGCTAAGATAAATTTTTTGGCTCGAAATTCCCCATTGTTAGTTTCAATCCCTACTAACTGGCCAGCTTCAGTAATAAAGCTCAGTACCCGTGTCTTTAATTTTAATTCAACGTTATTACTCGTTACATACTGCCGCATCACCTTGGTTACGTCAGCAGCTGACTGACTTTCTGGGAAAGCTCGTTTGCGAGCTTCAACTACTAAAGGTACATTGCGCTTCGTAAAAAAGTCCCAAGAATCCTGCATCCCGTGTTGTGAGAACGGTGAATGAAGAAACTTAGCCGCATCGCCATAGTGCGACAGTAATAAGCGTGTATCTGTTTCGGCATTCAAAATATTACAACGACCACCTCCAGTGATTGAGAGTTTTTTACCCAACTCTTTATTTTTTTCCACGAGTAATACCCGCCGGCCTCGCTCCGCCGCTCGGCCGGCCGCCATCATTCCAGATGCACCACCGCCAATTACAATGACGTCATAGATAGTTCCACTTGACATAGTGGCAAGATATTAGCATAATATGCCACTAAATCAACCTTTCTATGCCAGAACCAGTCCGCATTAATAAACGTCTCGCCGAACTCGGCCTCTGCTCTCGTCGTGAGGGTGATGTTTTAATTGCAGCCGGCCAGGTTTTGGTTAATGGTAAGCCAGCCGCACTGGGACAAAAAGTCAACACATCTGACTCGGTGACTATCGAAGGGAAAACTAAAGACTTAGTCTATCTTGCCTATTACAAAGGCCGTGGCATTATCACTCACTCGCCAGAAACTCATGAAGTAGACATTGTCACTCGACTTAAGAAAGACTATCAACTTACCGATATCTACCCAGTCGGACGTCTCGACAAAGACTCTGAAGGACTAATTATCGTCACTAATGACGGCCGTATCACTGGTCCCCTACTTGACCCCGACGCTAACATTGCGAAAACCTATGAAGTTGAAGTCGACAAACCAGTTACAGCTAAGTTTTTGAAATTACTCGAATACGGTGTCGATATTGAAGGATACCTCACAAAGCCTGCAACTACGAAAGAAAAATCAGCCAAGCACTTTACTCTCACTATTACCGAAGGGAAAAAACACCAAATTCGTCGGATGTGTGCGGCCCTCGGCTATCAGGTTCAGTCACTCAAACGACTACAGATAGCCAATATCGAACTTGGCACAATAAAACCCAACCAATACCGCAAAATTGCGGGACCTGAGTTGACGGAATTATTACACACCCTCGCTATTCAATAGCAATACTATTTTTGTAGTATTTTATACTTATTGTGCTGGCAAAAGCTTACCATTGCCAACCCTCAATATCTTCGTATGCCTGTACGTACGCACTCAGACAATGCTGAGTAAAATCGATCCGCTGCTTCAACTCTGTTTCCCCAGTAAGAAATCCACCATGTGAGATAGTCGGCTTGGTCTGACTCATAAATTGTAATCCTTCCTCAGTCATAACCAATCGGTACAGCTGGTCCTCATGCAACTGTAATCTAGCAGTCTTCGCCAACCAAAAATCAATTTCGTGCTCCAGAAGGCTGGCGAGCTGGTTATCAGTGCCGTTGACGACAATACTCTGTGCACTGACCATACCCTCAATTGGAGCACAATAGTTATGACGTATAGTGTGATTACTTTGTGATCGGATTACTTGTTCAGCGGTAAAATCTTCAGCGTAAGCTTGATAGTCATCATTTGGCCAGACGGTCTTTGCATCTTTGAGTGCAGCCATAATCCAGAGATACAAAGCAGATTCCTTTTCTTCAGTCGTAAGATACGCAAACGTATCAGCAAAAGCATCTTTGACCGCTTCCTCTGATTGGTATTGGTAATAGCGCACTAAGGCCAACATGGCTTCTCCATTAAAGAAAGGTGACTCTGAATTTGCCAAACCAGTTCTGAGGCGATACACATTGCTAAATCCAGCGCCTTCGAACTTAGCGGCCAATAAGTACTCTTTGTACGACTCAATCAGGTCAGCATGGCTATCTCCTGCAGTCGGGTTAGCTGCGGCATAACTTAAAAGTCCCAAAAGAGCCAATGCAGAAGAACCTAAACGACACTCTGTATCAAACTGGGAATTCTGCACACAGGCAAATTTCCCATCACTATCAGCGACTGTCTCTGTATGGTCTCTAAAATACGCGATTGAAGTTTCGAGAGCGGTCTGCACCTGCGGATTATTTGCGCCAGTGCTCCGGTAATATTCCGCCAAAGCGTAGAATGTACCGGCTTGTCGGACCATAGCATTATCATCAGTGTAACTTCCTTCATACGGTAAGTACTCGTATCCAAAGCCCTTATCTGCTTGTTGCGAACTGACAATCCAGTCAGCACTAGCAACAATAATTTCTTTCATCTCCTCTTTAGTCAACGGTTCTGGTTCAGGATCTACTAATGCTTCGAGGTACATAACCATTGCTTGCAGCTTAGAGAGCTGTACGTCTGGATTACTTGCCAAGACAAACTGCGGCAGCAGGGTTGCACCTACGAGGAATAAAAGGAATAGTTTTTTTAACATAGATACTAAGTGTCTGTAACACTTTTTGCTTCATCCCAATCCTTAGCAAACCGCTCCATCCAGGCTTTTTTCTCGGTCTCTGAAGCACTTGAGATAACGTCCTTATGTTCACTCATATAATGAGCATACAACTGATTAAGAATATCCTCACGAGATTCTGACTGGAAGCTTTGTTCACAGTCGTAGCAAGTAAATGTTTTCATATACGTTCAGTATAGCAAACGAAACGGGCCGAAGCTTCGCTTCGGCCCGTTTCCGTTTGTATTACCGATTCCACCACTGCCACTCACTCAATTTTATTCCGATGATAAAAATCATTTCTTGCATCTGTGTTCGTAAACGATTTTTCCAATCCTCCTTACTCACTTCACTCACACCCCCTTCTTGTCCCGCTTCACTAAGCGCTGCGACAATATCAGTCGCCAACGGCGAGTCAACTGCATAAGAATTCACAACCTGTGGTAAATCAAACAGGCCAGCACGCTGACTCACGATATACAACGTTTCTTCTCCTTCAACTGCTGGTCCACCAGCACACAAATAACCCCAGGTAGAATTTTTTTCGTAGTACACCCAAAACATCTCATCGACATAGCCTTTATGAGCCTCAGTCACTTCTACATACTGACCGGTGTATCCGCTGTCATATTGAAAATTAGGATCACCATCAGTCGAAGCTTTTTCACTCACATGCTCTACAATTTGACCAGCCGTAGCCGTGAAGACCTGATAATCATCCTGACTGACATAATATTCAATCATTCCGGCCGGATCAAGACAACTCAACGCTTGTGCAGTAACCGGCATTACTGCGCTAGTAACAAAAATGGCGGCGATTAAGCCCGTAAGAATATGTTTCATATACTAAGTTATGACGATCTTAAAAAGACAATCTTACACATACAGTAGCACACAAAAACCTCGCTGGATCATCCGAGCGAGGTTTTATGTGTGTTGTGTAGTCTGCATTACGAAATGGTTATCCAAAAATCCATCGAACGCGTGCTTGCAAAAGTTAGTTGTGGCTGACGGCCAACCATATGGATATAGTCGGGACCACCACGGCAGATGTTTTACAAGACAGAATGAGTCAAGAATCTAAGTTTAGGCAATCACTCAAAAGTGGTGCAGAAATTATACGACTCACTAGTGACGGACCATCTGTAGTCACACTCACTACTTACTATGACGTATGAGATCATGATTTATTTCACAAACTGTGTCACTCTGTCTTAATCAACCAAAATTTGGACAGTACTTGGCAAACCTTGCTTAATAACTACGAGATCAGCAGCAGTATACTTAGTGCCGCGTAAATCAAGTACTTCAAGGTTTTTCAGATTTGCCAGTTCATGAGGCAGGCCAGTGAATGGGTTATTGGCCAGATTAAGAACTTTGAGCTTGTTGAGTTGACCAACCTCAGCCGGCAGGCCAGTGAAGTTATTGACGCTTAGGTTAAGCACAGTCAAATCTTCCAGGTGACGTACTTCGGCTTTCAGTGAGCCCGACAAAGCCCGGCCCGAGAGATCAACGTTCGTGGAGTTTTCTGGGACACTGATCCCGGCGTAAACTTCAACCATTGCTCCAGTACCTGAGAGCTGTTCTGCAGCTGACTTAGCACTATCAAGTGCTTCAGTGTAAAGATTGCCCTGCGTTGTTTCGTCGTTACTTACTACTGTTTTACGACTACTCATGTCTGACGACAGGTGAGAATAGCCTAAGCCAGCAGCCATAGCAAGGACCAAGAAAAGTCCGATGATACCAATGAATTTCATACTACCGATACTTATTGAATAGTAGTTTAGTATACGCTTGTTTTCACTAATGTTGTTGTTAAGAAAGCAGCAGGGCGGCCAAAGGCCGCCCTGCTGCTTTCTTTCCTCTTCGCAAACTACTTTGCTTTCTTTCGTTCACTTTCCTTCAGACCTTGCTTCCGTAAGCGGATTGATTGTGGGCAGACTTCAAGATATTCATCTTGCTGAACAATTTCTAGTCCAAGTTCGATAGACAGTGGCCGATGTGGCGTGAGTACAGTCGCATCATCACTTCCAGACGCACGCATGTTGGTAAGTTGCTTTCCTTTAGTTGGATTCACAATCATCTCTTCTCCCTTACTCGTGTTACCGATCACCATTCCTTCATACACTTCTGTACCAGCACCAATGTAGAGCTCACCTCGGTCCTGTAGACCCATCAGACCAAAGCCAAGGGCTTTTCCAGTTGCCATTGACGTCATTGAGCCAACTTGTCGTTTCTTGATCTCGCCAGCGTATGGTCGGAACTCAAGGAAGCGTGAAGCTAGAATACCTTCACCTTTCGTATCAATAATAAATTGGTTTTTATACCCAAGGAGACCGCGAGTTGGACCTTCAAAAAGAAGTCGCACTTGGTTCTCATGTGGCACCATGTTTTGCATGATGAAGCCTCGGTTTGAGAGTCGTTCAATAACTGAACCTTGGTATTCACTTGGCACATCGATCGTTACCTCTTCAAACGGCTCACTCTTTACGCCATCAACATCTTTCACAATTACTTGCGGCTGAGAAACTGAGAGCTCATACCCTTCACGGCGCATGTTTTCAAGCAGAATCGAAATGTGCATTTCTCCCCGTCCTTTTACTTCGTACGTATCGCCATTGTTTACTACCTGGAGACCAACGTTGATTTCAAGCTCTTTTTCAAGGCGCTCACCAATCTGACGACTGGTGACATACTTCCCTTCGCGACCAGCAAATGGTGACGAGTTCACCAAGAAGGTCATTGCCACAGTTGGTTCATCAACTGAAATTTCTGGTAACAGCTCAACTCCCTCAACATCTGAGATTGTTTCACCGATATTGATATCTTCGAGTCCGGCAATCAGTACGATGTCGCCTGCAAACGCTTCGTCAAGCTCAACTTGCTGCACTCCTTTGTAGCCTGAAAGCTTAACCACCTTTCCTTTCTTAGTCGGGCCCTCGTGCGAAGCGATCACCACTTGTTGTCCCTTCTTAATTTTTCCGTCATAAATCCGAGCCACCGCCAAACGGCCCAGGAAGTTGTCGTAGCCAAGGTTAAATACCTGCGCGCGAAGAGATTCACCTTCAACATAGCCCTTTGAGGCTGGTACATGTTCAAGAATTGTATCGAGGACTGGTGAGAGGTCTTTCATTTCGTCAGCCATATTGCGCTTCGCGAGACCATCACGACCAATCGCGTACACCACTGGGAAATCAGACTGCTCATCTGAAGCGCCAAGCTCGAGAAAGAGTTCAAGGACTTGTTCTTCACACCGATCCGTATCAGCCGCTGGCTTATCGATCTTGTTGACGATCACAATTGGCTTCAAGCCAAGTTCAAGGGATTTTTTCAGCACAAAGCGCGTTTGCGGCATTGGACCTTCCTGCGCGTCTACGACGAGGAGTACTGAGTCAATTGAACGCAACACTCGCTCCACTTCAGAGCCGAAGTCGGCGTGACCAGGGGTGTCGACGATGTTGATTTTGGTGTCTTTGTATTCTACAGAGGTATTCTTAGCATAAATGGTAATTCCCCGCTCTTGCTCGAGCGCGTTATTGTCCATCGACGCGTCCCCTTGGCGTGAACCAGTGAATTCCATCAAACCATCGGTCAAAGTAGTCTTTCCGTGGTCAACGTGGGCAATAATAGCAATGTTTCGAATTGGTTGGCTCATATACTAAATAAAATGATAAATAAAAAGGAGCCTTAGCTCGGCTCAATATTGGCAGCATCATACTGTGGAAACAGGGTTTTGTCGAGTAATGATTGTCAAATTTCTAAATAGCTGTACTATGTCGAAACCCGACAACATGTGTGTAATTGCGTTAGTCGGTAGAGACTCTTCAGCCTGTTTCAGTACTACGAAGAGTTCTCCGTGTGAGAGGCCGGTCATTCATCTGCCACCCCAAGTGACCGGCCTCTCCATGGACTTGTTCTTCGTCGAATCTTCGTGCTTCAAGCAATCCAGCTTGGAGCATTGTCGTTTTTAGATACTTAGAATGTCCCATTTAAATAGTAGACAAGAGAAAGGGCCGCGCGAATGTGTGGAGGCCCTCCTCCTATTCGCGCGGCCCGTGGGCCGCTTCTTCATTTCCGCTTCCACCACCAGACGCCGAAGCTAAGCAGCCCGACCGGCAGCAGCAGCCCAGCTGCCGGGAGCGGAACTGCCGTGGTGCCGCCATCATTGTCGATCCGCCAATCGTAGTTGACGATGACGACGACCGTTGGATCTACACCTCTGGGATCATTTTCATCCCGTGGCGGCTGTACCACCACGACCGGGATGAAATCCAGCGGTGAGCCACCAAAGCCACCACCTTCCCCGAAACCCCCGCCAGCGAAGACCAGCGGGAAGGTGTCCGACGTCTGTGGCGGTGCCGGAGCGATTGCTCCAGGCGGCGGGAGGGGCGTTTTCCGCCCCACCCAATTGCCACACGTGAACACTTTGATCAGCTCATAGAGCCAACCTTCGTGCTCGACCGCCCAGCTTTCGCCGGGCAAAGCACCGTCGGTGACCAGTGCCGACTCCGAAAAGTCGACGTCGATCGGCCCAGGGATGAAAATTGGCTCACCCTGACCGCCGTTGCCGGCGGTGTTGAAGGCGAGCACTTCACCACTGTTGATCCATGCGAGTCGACTTTCGTCGTGCTCGAACTGGCTCCGGAGATCCGATACCACCTCGGCCGGAAAAATTCCCAGCTCTAGGGCCTTCCGGAAAGCAAAGCCAGGCTCTTCACAGCCCTCATTTTCCCGGCATGGATCTGCGCCGGGCCTCCGCCAGACCCGATTGGTCTCTGGCTGCACGATCAATTCGGTGGCAGGTGGCTCCGTCACCATCTCCGTCACCATCCCCGCCACCTCAGCGGTGGTGATGGCGCTGGCCGGCGTCCCCACAAGCATCAACGCCAGAAAACCTAGCGAGCGAAACATACACACCTTTCTGCGACCCTTCTGGGCCGCGGTTGTATAGCCGTCAACTTTAGGAGTCGACGACCGGAACAGAACAACCTAAATTATACAATGAATTTAATATTTAGCAATCGTTTTCTCTTTTTCATCTCTGCTGAGTTGTTTGAGCGCGGCTTCCGCTGAAGCCGCGCTGGAGCGATCTGTGCAACGCTTTTTGTACACCAGCTCAACTGGTCGCCTTGCTTTGGTGTACTTGGCGCCTTTTTTATTATCACTATTATGTTCCTCGAGTCGTCGCTTTGGATCAGTCG